>NZ_JBNHIN010000025.1:0-78650 GCF_050054615.1 Streptomyces sp. YGL11-2 | reverse complement strand
CCCCCCCCCCCCCCCCCCCCCCCCCCCCCCCCCCCCCCCCCCCCCCCCCCCCCCCCCCCCCCCCCCCCCCCCCCCCCCCCCCCCCCCCCCCCCCCCCCCCCCCCCCCCCCCCCCCCCCCCCCCCCCCCCCCCCCCCCCCCCCCCCCCCGCTGCCGTGGTCGTGCCGGGCCGGGGACTCAGGCGCTGACGGCGCCGTAGCGCACCCCGTGCTCGGTCGCCAGGCGCTGCAGGTCTTCGAGCTCCGCCTGCTCCACCTCGGCGAGGAAGTCGTCGCCCGCAGCGCGGGCCTGGTCCAGATCGGCTTCGGTCTTCTCTATGCGCTGCAGAATGCCTGCGGTGAACGCGTCCATGGTGCGCCCCCTCGTCGTGGGTCGGTGGCACGGGGGTGTGCCGACGGGCGGGTCGATCACGGCGTGGTCCCTGCGGGTGGGGATCGTGGCAAAACGCCGGTACAGGGCGTGATCGCGGGTGTGCAGACGTCCTCCCCACGGGCACCCTCAGGGAAACCTCAACGCGTCCGGGAATCCGCCCGTCCGCCCGTCCGCACCCCCTCCGATCCCCTCTTACAGCCGGTTTATGGCTCTTCGGGGCAGGATGGAAGGGCTCTGAACATTGTTGTGCCCTGCTCATGAGGGCCGTGAGGAAGGACTAGCGACGTGCGTGTTCTCGTCGTCGAGGACGAGCAGCTGCTCGCCGATGCGGTGGCCACCGGACTGCGCCGGGAGGCCATGGCCGTCGACGTGGTCTACGACGGAGCTGCCGCGGTGGAACGGATCGCGGTCAACGACTACGACGTCGTCGTGCTCGACCGCGACCTCCCGCTCGTCCACGGTGACGACGTCTGCCGCAAGATCGTCGAGCTGGGCGTGCCCACCCGCGTCCTGATGCTCACCGCCTCCGGTGACGTCAGCGACCGCGTGGAGGGCCTGGAGATCGGCGCGGACGACTACCTTCCCAAGCCGTTCGCCTTCACCGAGCTGACCGCCCGGGTCCGCGCCCTGGGGCGCCGTACGACCGTGGCGCTGCCGCCCGTCCTGGAGCGCGCCGGCATCAAGCTCGACCCCAACCGCCGCGAGGTCTTCCGCGACGGCAAGGAGGTCCAGCTCGCCCCGAAGGAGTTCGCGGTCCTGGAGGTCCTGATGCGCAGTGAGGGCACGGTCGTCTCGGCCGAGCAGCTCCTGGAGAAGGCATGGGACGAGAACACCGACCCGTTCACCAACGTCGTCCGGGTCACGGTCATGACGCTCCGCCGCAAGCTCGGCGAGCCCGCGGTGATCGTCACCGTCCCCGGCTCGGGATACCGGATCTGACCGGCCATGCCCTCCCTGCCCTCGTTCTCCAAGCCGGCGGCCCCACCGCCGCCCGCGCCGCCCAAACCGGCCTGGGACCCCAAGCCGGTCAACGTCCGGCCCTTCCCGTGGCTGCGCCCCACCATCCGGATACGGCTCACGCTGCTGTACGGCGGCATGTTCCTGATGGCCGGCATCGTGCTGCTCACGATCATCTACATGCTCGCCGCGGCAGCGCTGCACGACGGCAGCGCGCTCCCGCTGAAGATCCTCGGCGGCAAGTTCCAGTCCACCAGTGACACCTGTGCGCTGCCCACCGAGACGTCCGGGCAGCTGCTCCAGGAGGCCGTCACCAACTGCCTGGCGCGCCAGCGCGCGCTGGCCCTCAACAGCCTCCTGAACCGCTCGCTGCTGGCGCTGCTCGGCCTGACCATCGTGGCCTTCGCCTTCGGCTACGCGATGGCCGGCCGGGTGTTGTCCCCGCTGGGCCGCATCACGCGCACCGCCCAGCGGGTGGCCGGCTCCGATCTGCACCGCCGGATCGAGCTGGGCGGGCCCGACGACGAGCTCAAGGAGCTCGCGGACACCTTCGACGAGATGCTGGACCGCCTGGACCGCGCCTTCGAGTCGCAGCGGCGCTTCGTCGCCAACGCCTCGCACGAGTTGCGCACCCCCCTGGCCATCAACCGCACCTTGCTGGAGGTCCAGCTCGCCGACCCGGACGCGTCACCCGAGCTGACCCAGCTGGGCAAGACGCTGCTGGCGACGAACGAGCGCAGCGAGCAGCTGGTGGAGGGCCTGCTGCTGCTCGCCCGCAGCGAGAACAAGATCGTCGACAAGAAGCCGGTCGACCTGTCCGAGGTCGCCTCGCAGGCCGTCGACCAGACCCGCGAGGAAGCGCAGGCCAAGGGGGTGGAGCTGCGCGGCGTCCGGCAGCAGGTCTTCGTCCAGGGCAACGGCGTCCTCCTGGAGCGGATCGCGCTCAACCTCGTCCAGAACGCGGTGCGCTACAACGTCCCCGAGAACGGCTGGGTCGAGGTCACCACCGAGCCGCAGCCCGGCTGCGCGGTCCTGGTGGTCTCCAACACCGGCCCGGTGGTCCCCGCCTACGAGGTGGAGAACCTCTTCGAGCCGTTCCGGCGGCTGCGCACGGAGCGGACCGGCAGCGACAAGGGCGTCGGCCTGGGCCTGTCCATCGTGCGGTCGGTGGTGCGCGCCCACGACGGCACGATCACCGCGGAGCCACGGGAGGGCGGTGGGCTCGACATGCGGGTGGTACTGCCGCTCTGACGAGGGCCGCAGGGCCGCTGTACGGCCGCTGGAAGGCCGCGCGACCCGCCGGCGACCCCAGGGCTACCGGCGCGTACGGTAGCCCTCCCGACGGCCGTACACCGCCCTGCCTCCCGGTTTGACGAAAGGGCGGGTGTGCGGGGATCCTTCGCCGAGTTCGCTTTGCGCGGAATTCGGCTGGTCCGCCCGCCGCCCTGACCGTGTGTGATCCCTCACAGAGGCGTCATTCCGGCCATCTACGCTCCGTGATCGAAATGCCCGGCGGAAAGCCGGGAAAATCCGGGTTTCCCGGAGGCCAGATCACGGGAAGTACACGTGATGGGCTCCGCGAGGTGCGACATTCGGACCGTGTACGGTCCTGATCGCCATCCAAACCGATCACCTCTTCAGGGGTGCGGTTGGGTGTCGATTGAGTAACAGACCTTGATGTGAGGCAAAATCTCCGCCTCAGGTCGGGCACAAGTCCGGCCTCTCACGCGTTACGAGCGCTGAGACACCGCAGACACCCAGAGGGGGAGAGCGAAAATGGCTACGGATTACGACACCCCACGCAAGACCGATGACGACCTCAACGAGGACAGCATCGAGGAGCTGAAGTCGCGGCGGAACGACAAGTCCGCCTCGGCCGTCGACGTCGACGAGTTCGAGCAGGCCGAGGGCCTGGAGCTGCCCGGCGCCGACCTGTCCAACGAGGAACTCGCGGTTCGCGTGCTGCCCAAGCAGCAGGACGAGTTCACGTGCATGAGCTGCTTCCTGGTCCACCACCGCAGCCAGCTGGCTGCGGAGGACAAGAACGGCAACCCGATCTGCCGCGACTGCGCGGCCTGACCGGTCCGCGCCGTGCCAGGCGTGAACCCGTTCCGTAAGGGACGCGAGGGCGGCAGAGGTCCGGCGGCCGGCGCACGATCACGCGAGGAAACCGCGCCCGTGCCCGCCGACCCGACCGCCCTCCCCGAGGAGCGGACGGCCGACGCACCGCGAGAGCGGGGCCGCACGGCCTCGCTCGCGGCCACGGTCGGCCGCGGTGCCCGGAAAGGCGGCGGCAGCGTACGGGTGGTGCTCGCCGCGACCGCCGACCGGATCATCGCCACCGCGCCGCGGATCCCGGTCCGCGACCTCGCCGCGCTGCGCGCGCAGTTCCCCGGACTGACCCCCGAGGAACTGGCCGACAAGCTGGTGGCGGGCGCCTGCGCGGGCACCGCGACGGTCGGTGCGGGGGTGGGCGCGGCAGCCATGCTGCCCGTACCGCCGGCCATGCCCGCCGAACTGGCCACCGAGGTCGCCGGCGTCGCCTCGGTCGAGATCAAGCTGATCGCCGAGCTGCACGAGGTCTACGGCCTGCGCCCCCCGGGAAACCTGGCGCAGCGCACCACGGCCTATCTGACGTCCTGGACGCGGGAACGCGGCATCGACGTCGTCAAACCCGCTTCGCTGGACGCCGCGCTCGGCGGGCAGGCGAGGCGCGAGCTGCGCCGGCAGATCATGAAGCGCACGCTGCGCAACCTCCCCCACCTCACGCCGCTCCTGGTCGGCGCCGCCGTCGGCGCGTTCCTGAACCGCCGCGACACCGCACGGCTCGCCGCCGGGATCCGTGTGGACCTGCGCCGCCGGCAGGTCCCTTGGGACGCCCTCCCCGACGACCGGCGCGGTCAGTCGCGCGCCGACGCCAGCGCCGAGACCAGGCGCTCCGGCTCCCGCGTCGACAGATAGGCGTAGGGCGTCGGGTCCTCGGGGTCGGTGATCTCCACCCGCACCGCCGTGCGCACATAGCCGCGCAGCAGCATGTAGGCGCGTGCGTCCGCCTTGTACGTCCGCCAGGCCAGTGCCTCGTCGGCGTCCAGCGCCTGGGCCTCGCCCAGCGCCGACAGCGGTATCTTCGCGTCGCCGGCGATCAGTGCGCCGCCCACCACCCGGATCCGCACCGAGCCGTACGAGCTCACCGCCACCGCGGACAGCGCGCCGCCGCCGATCAGCCCGCCGAGCATCGGGAGCGTCCCCAGCGGGAGGAGCATCAGGGCGCAGGCGACGCCGATCAGCGCGGCGATCACCCACCAGGACCGGGGCGCGGTGAGACGTTCTTCGTACGACTGCATGGCTCCAGCTTGGCACGGCGGTACGGGCCCCTTACGCGCGCGGGTAGGGTCTGCACTCGTGAGTGGAACTGACCAAACCAGGACGCGGCTGACGCCACCCCAGGACGCCGCCGCTCCGGTCCGGCACCCCGACGCGCCGGCGCCCGGAGAGCTGCTCGGCGCGCACTACGACCGCTGCTTCGGCTGCGGTACGGGCCAGCCGCACGGGCTGCACCTGGAGGCGCGGGCCGGCGAGGGCGTGAGCGTACGCGCGGAGTTCACCGTCAAGGAGGCCCACCAGGGTGCGCCGGGCCTGGCACACGGCGGGGTCCTGGCCACGGCGCTGGACGAGACGCTCGGGTCGTTGAACTGGCTGCTGCGGGTGATCGCGGTGACCGGCCGGCTGGAGACCGACTTCGTGGCGCCGGTGCCGCTGGGCACGGTGCTGCACCTGGAGGCGCGGGTCACCGCGGTGCACCGGCGGAAGATCTACTCGACGGCGGTGGGCCGGATAGGCGGCCCGGACGGCCCGGTGGCGGTGCGCGCCGAGGCCGTCTTCATCGAGGTGAAGGTCGACCACTTCATCGACAACGGAAGGGCCGAGGAGATCCAGGCGGCGATGGCCGACCCGGACCAGGTCAAGCGAGCGCGTGCCTTCGAGGTGAACCCGTGAGTCAGCTACGGAATCCGGTGGATGTGCTGCTGCGGCGACTGGACCCGGAGGTGCCGGTTCCGGCGTACGGGCATCCCGGCGACGCCGGTGTGGACCTGGTGACCACCGAGGCCGCCGAACTGGCGCCGGGGGAGCGCACCGTGCTTCCCACCGGGGTGTCGATCGCGCTGCCCGACGGCTACGCGGCGTTCGTGCACCCGCGGTCGGGTCTGGCGGCCCGCTGCGGACTGGCGCTGGTGAATGCCCCCGGGACGGTGGATGCCGGGTACCGTGGAGAGATCAAGGTGATCGTGGTCAATCTGGACCCCCGCGAGAGCGTGCGGTTCGAGAGATTCGACCGGATCGCCCAATTGGTCGTCCAGCAGGTCGAGAAGGTGCGCTTCCACGAGGTGGCGGAACTTCCCGGCTCGGCGCGGGCCGAGGGGGGATTCGGATCCACCGGCGGTCATGCGGCGGTGGGCGGCTCCACGGGCGGGAATGAATACGCATCGGTCGGTGACGACCGGGAAGGACAGTGACGTGTTCGGACGTCGCAAGAAGAACGAGGCTCCTGTAGAGCCGGCCGGGGACGCGGCGCTCGCCGACGAGGCGGTGGCCGACGCGGACGACGCGACGGCGCAGCGGCTCAATCTTCCGCCCGCTCCGCGGCCCGACGGTCCCTGGGACGCGTCGGAGGTCAAGGAGCCCGGCGAGGGCCGGGTGGACCTCGGCGGGCTGTTCGTGCCGGGCGTCGAGGGCATGGAACTGCGGGTCGAGGTCGCCGGTGACGCGATCGTCGCCGCGACGGTCGTCCTCCAGGACAGCGCCGTGCAGCTGCAGGCGTTCGCCGCTCCGAGGAACGAGGGCATCTGGGGCGAGGTGCGCGAGGAGATCGCCGCCGGCATCACCCAGCAGGGCGGGGTCATCGACGAGGTCGAGGGCCCGCTGGGCTGGGAGCTGCGCGCCCAGGTGCCGGTGCAGCTGCCGGACGGGACGAACGGGGTGCAGGTCGTGCGCTTCGTGGGCATCGACGGCCCCCGCTGGTTCCTGCGCGGAGTGATCTCCGGCCAGGGCGCGGTACAGCCGCAGGCCGCGGGCGTGCTGGAGCACATCTTCCGGGACACCGTCGTCATCCGAGGCGAGGCCCCGATGGCGCCCCGCGACCCGATCGTCCTCAAGCTGCCCGACGACGCCCAGATGGTGCCGGACGGCGTGCAGCAGGACGTGGCCGAGGGGTCGCGCTTCGGCGGTGGCGTGGAGCGCCTGGAGCGCGGACCGGAGATCACCGAGATCCGCTGACGATCTGTCCAGCCCACTGGCGTGAAGAGGCGCCCAGGTCGGCCGGAACCTGACGGTCGCAAGGGCCCGTATCCCCATTGAGGGGGTACGGGCCCTTGCTGTTTTCGCAGGTCAGGGCGGGATGCGTAAGAAGTCCGTCAACGGGGCGCTAATGGCCGTAAGGGAGGCGTCAACAACGTTCACGCGGTGGCCGAATACCGCTTTGCTTTGGGGGTCCTATCCGCCGCATCCCTCTAGGAGCACACGATGGCCGACGTGGCCTTCGTCATCGTCACCATCGCGGTCTTCGCGGTAGTGGCCCTCGTCGCCAAGGGGGTGACGAAGCTGTGACCATCGAGAACATCGTCGGCCTGATCGTTGCCGTCGCCCTCCTCGGTTACCTCGTCCTCGCCCTCGTCTTCCCGGAGAGGTTCTGAGGTGTCGACTGCTGCCACCGCAACGGCCTCCATGAGTCCCGTTCTCGCAGGCGTGCTCCAGCTCATAGCGCTCGTCGCGGCGCTCGCCCTGGCGTACCGCCCCCTCGGCGACTACATGGCCGCCGTCTACTCCTCGCCCAAGCACCTGCGGATAGAGAAGTTCATCTACCGCTGTATCGGCGCCAACGCCGACACCGAGATGCGCTGGCCCGCCTACCTCCGCGGCGTCCTGGCCTTCTCCGTGGCAGGGGTGCTCTTCCTTTACCTGCTGCAGCGACTCCAGGGCAGCCTCCCGCTGTCCCTCGGCTTCGCGTCCATCAGCCCGGACCAGGCGTTCAACACCGCGGCATCATTCGTCTCCAACACCAACTGGCAGTCCTACAGCGGCGAACAGGCCATGGGCCACGTCGTGCAGACCGCCGGCCTCGCGGTGCAGAACTTCGTCTCCGCCGCCACCGGCATGGCCGTCGCCATCGCCCTCGTCCGCGGCTTCGTCCGGTCCCGCACCGGCGACATCGGGAACTTCTGGGCGGACCTGGTGCGCACCACCATCCGCATCCTCATCCCGATCTCCATCATCGGCGCGGTCGTCCTCGTCGCCTGCGGCGCCATCCAGAACTTCTCCGGCATCCACGGTGTCGGCCAGTTCCTGGGCGGCTCCCAGCAGACCAACGGCGGCGCGGTGGCGTCCCAGGAGGTCATCAAGGAACTGGGCACCAACGGAGGCGGCTACTTCAACGCCAACTCCGCCCACCCCTTCGAGAACCCCAACGCCTTCACCAACCTCTTCGAGATCTTCCTGATCCTGGTCATCCCGTTCGCGCTGACCCGGACCTTCGGCAAGCTCGTCGGGAACGTGAAGCAGGGCTACGCGATCCTTGCCACGATGGTCGTCATCTGGCTCAGCTTCACCGCGCTCATGATGTGGAGCGAGTTCGCGCACGGCGGCGCGGCCCTGCAGGCCGCGGGCGGCGCCATGGAAGGCAAGGAGACCCGCTTCGGCGTCGGCAGCTCCGCGATCTTCTCGGTGGCCACCACCCTCACGTCAACCGGCGCCGTCGACTCCGCGCACTCCTCGTTCACCGCATTCGGTGGCGGCGTCCAACTGCTCAGCATGATGCTCGGCGAGATCGCACCCGGTGGAGTGGGCTCCGGCCTCTACGGCATCCTCGTCATGGCCATCATCGCGGTGTTCATCGCCGGCCTCATGGTGGGCCGCACGCCCGAGTACCTGGGTAAGAAGATCAGCACCCGCGAGATCAAGCTCGCCGCCTGCTACATCCTCATCACGCCCACTCTGGCGCTCTGCTTCGCCGCCGTCTCGATGGTGCTGCCCGACGCACTGGGCTCGATGCTCAACACCAAGGCGACGGGCGCCGGTCCGCACGGATTCTCCGAAGTGCTCTACGCCTTCACCTCCGGCGCCAACAACAACGGCTCCGCGTTTGCCGGGCTGAACGCCAACACCACCTGGTTCAACACCACGATCGGTCTGGCGATGCTGCTCGGCCGCTTCCTCCCGATGGTGTTCGTGCTCGCACTCGCCGGCTCGCTCGCCGAGCAGAAGCCGATTCCGGAGACCGCGGGCACCCTCCGTACCGAGAAGCCGCTCTTCGCCGGGCTGCTCGTCGGCACGATCCTGATCATCACCGGTCTGACCTACTTCCCGGCGCTGGCCCTCGGGCCGCTGGCGGAGGGCCTGTCATGACCGCCCCCGTGAAACCGGAGGAGTCCGGCCCCATGTCCACCGCCACTCCGACTCGCGCCCCGCAACAGGACGTCCCCAGCGGGCAGCAGCCCGGCGACGGCCGCGTGGGCGGCGGTCTCTTCGACCCCAAGCAACTCGTCAAGTCCCTGCCCGACGCGATACGCAAGCTCGACCCGCGGGTGATGATCAAGTCCCCCGTGATGTTCGTCGTCGAGGTCGGGTCCGTCCTCACCACGATCTTCGCCTTCAAGACCCCGACGGCATGGTTCGGCTGGGCGATCGCCGCCTGGCTGTGGCTGACCGTCATCTTCGCCAACCTCGCCGAAGCGGTCGCCGAGGGCCGCGGCAAGGCGCAGGCCGACACCCTGCGCAAGGCCAAGACCGACACCGTGGCGCGCCGGCTCAACGGCACGGACGAGGAACAGGTCCCCGGTACCGAACTGCGCATCGGCGACCTGGTCGTCTGCGAGGCCGGCGACATCATCCCCGGTGACGGCGACGTGGTCGAAGGCGTCGCCTCCGTCGACGAGTCCGCCATCACCGGCGAATCCGCCCCGGTCATCCGCGAGTCCGGCGGTGACCGCTCCGCGGTGACCGGCGGTACGAAGGTGCTCTCCGACCGCATCGTCATCAAGATCACGACGAAGCCCGGCGAGACCTTCATCGACCGGATGATCAACCTCGTCGAGGGTGCCGCACGGCAGAAGACGCCCAACGAGATCGCGCTGAACATCCTTCTCGCGTCGCTCACCATCGTCTTCCTGCTGGCGGTCGTCACCCTCCAGCCGTTCGCGATCTACTCGGGCGCCGAACAGAGCATGATCGTGCTGCTCGCCCTCCTGGTCTGTCTGATCCCGACGACCATCGGCGCGCTCCTGTCGGCCATCGGCATCGCCGGCATGGACCGCCTCGTCCAGCGCAACGTCCTGGCCATGTCGGGACGTGCCGTCGAAGCGGCGGGCGATGTATCGACATTGCTGCTCGACAAGACCGGCACCATCACCTACGGCAACCGCCAGGCCGCCGAGTTCGTCCCCGTACAGGGCGTCACCGAAGCCGAACTCGCCGAGGCCGCCCAGCTGTCCTCCCTGGCCGACGAGACCCCTGAGGGCCGTTCCATCGTCGTCCTCGCCATGGACAAGTACGAGCTGCCCGAACGCCACCAGGAAGACCTGGCCGGCGCCGAATGGGTGCCGTTCACCGCCCAGACCCGCATGTCGGGTGTGGACGTCGACGGCAACAAGGTCCGCAAGGGCGCCACCGGTTCGGTCATCGCCTGGGTCCTCGATCGCGGCGGTGACGTCGCCGACGACGCCCAGCGGCTGACCGAGGAGATCTCCCAGGCCGGTGGCACCCCGCTGCTGGTCGCCCTGGAGGACGAGCGCGGTCCCCGCGTCCTCGGCGTCATCCACCTCAAGGACGTCGTCAAGGAGGGCATGCGCGAACGCTTCGACGAGCTGCGCAAGATGGGCATCAAGACCGTCATGATCACGGGTGACAACCCGCTGACGGCCAAGGCCATCGCCGAAGAGGCCGGCGTCGACGACTTCCTCGCCGAGGCCACGCCCGAGGACAAGATGGCGCTCATCAAGCGCGAGCAGGCCGGCGGCAAGCTCGTCGCCATGACCGGTGACGGCACGAACGACGCGCCCGCGCTGGCCCAGGCGGACGTCGGCGTCGCCATGAACACCGGTACCTCGGCCGCCAAGGAGGCCGGGAACATGGTGGACCTGGACTCCAACCCGACGAAGCTCATCGAGATCGTCGAGATCGGCAAGCAGCTCCTCATCACCCGGGGTGCGTTGACGACCTTCTCGATCGCCAACGACGTCGCGAAGTACTTCGCGATCATCCCGGCGATGTTCGCGGTGGCCTACCCGGGCCTGGACACCCTCAACATCATGCGGCTGCACAGCTCCCAGTCCGCGATCCTGTCCGCGATCATCTTCAACGCGCTGATCATCATCGCGCTGGTGCCGCTGGCCCTCAAGGGCGTGCAGTACCGGCCGGTCAGCGCCGACAAGATGCTCCGGCGGAACCTCGCGGTTTACGGACTCGGCGGCCTCATCGCGCCGTTCATCGGCATCAAGATCATCGACCTGCTCATCTCTCTCATCCCCGGAATCGGGTGACCGCCGTGAACAACTCCGTACGCAACACAGCCCGGTTGCTGACAGCGGGGCTGCGCGCCCTGCTCGTGCTGACCGTGGTCTGCGGGGTGATCTACCCCCTGGTGGTCACCGGAGTGGCGCAGGCGGCCTTCCGCGGCAAGGCCAACGGATCCGAACTGACCTCGCACGGCAAGGTCGTCGGCTCCTCCCTGCTCGGCCAGCGCTACGACAAGGGGAAGGACAAGGCCGGGAACCCGATCCCGGACCTGCACTGGTTCCAGCCCCGCCCGTCGGCCGGACTGGGCAGCAACCGGACGGCGAAGCCCCCGGTCAACCCCCAGTACGACCTCCAGGTCTCCGGCGGCTCCAACCTGAGTGCCTCCAACACCGACCTGCTCAAGTCGGTGAAGGACGCCAAGCAGTGGGTCGCCACCACGTACGGCGTACCGGAGTCGCAGGTTCCGGCGGACGCGGTGACGTCCTCCGGCTCCGGTCTGGACCCGGACATCTCGCCGGAGTACGCGCAACTCCAGGTCAACCGCGTCGCCAAGGAGAACAACCTCCCCGCGGACAAGGTGGAGCAGCTGGTCAAGGACCACACCCAGGGCCGCCAGCTGGGATTCATGGGCGACCCCCGGGTGAACGTGCTGGAGCTGAACGTGGCACTGCGCGACCTGGTGCAGAAGCAGGGCTGAGCGGCGCCTTCAAGAGGTGATCGTCGCGGGCGGATGCACTGAGCAGCCGCCCGCGACGATCGGTCGGACTGGGCCGCGGCTTCGGCAGGGGGATGCGGGTGCGCGGTCCTGACGGGCCGCGGGCCGGCTGATCCGTGGACATGCGGGAATACGGATCGGCGGTCTGCGGACCGGATGACGGGTGGCCCCGAGGACGATGATCCTCGGGGCCACCCGCTTTTGTGCGGTGGGGTGTTGGCGTGGCAGGGGGAGGCGGGGCGGGGGAGACCGGGAGAGGCGCCGTTGTGCGCGGCGTACGGGTGCCGCGTTCCGCCGCTTGCCAGCCGGTGAAACGAACCGGCCCACGGGACAGGGCGGTTGCCCCGTCCCGTGGTGATGTCCCGTCCCGGCGCCGGGTCTTGACGGCATGGGGGCTTGCCCCTACGTTCGCGAGCCATCGCAGGTGTTCATGTCAACGCCTGCTGTTCACATACGAGAACAGCTCCCGTCCGCTCCCGTCCATCGAGCCTCTCGACCGGAAGGCACACCCCCCATGCGCGGAAAGCTCACCCTCGCCGTCGGAACCCTCCTCGGCACCCTGACGGCGGGCCTGCTCCTGGGCGCCCCGACGTCCGCGGCACCCGCCACCTTCACCCACCCCGGTGTCCTCCTCGGCACCCGCCAGCTCGACTTCATCCGCACCAAGGTCAACTCGGGCGCCCAGCCCTGGAAGAGCGCCTACGACGCCATGATGGCGAGCCCCTACGCCTCGCTCTCCCGTACACCCAAACCCCGCGCCACCGTCGAATGCGGCCCCTACTCCCACCCCAACCACGGCTGCACCGACGAACGCGAGGACGCCCTCGCCGCCTACACCCTCTCCCTGGCCTGGTACGTCACCCGCGACGCCAGGTATGCCGACAAGGCGATCCAGGTCATGGACGCCTGGTCGGGCACCCTCAAGGACCACACCAACAGCAACGCACCACTGCAGTCCGGCTGGGCCGCCTCCACCTGGCCACGCGCCGCCGAGATCATCCGCTCCACCTACAAGGGCTGGCCCAAGGACCGCATCGACCGCTTCGCCGCCATGCTGCGCACCGTGTACCTCCCCAAGGTCATCAACGGCTCCCACAACAACGGCAACTGGGAACTGACGATGATGGAGGCGGCCGTCGGGATATCCGTCTTCACCGAGGACAAGAGCTCCTACGACAAGGCCATGGCCACCTACCGCGCCCGGGTCCCCGCGTACATCTACCTGAAGTCCGACGGCGCCCTGCCCAAGACGACACCGGGCAGCGGCCTCGACACCCGCGCCAAGATCATCAAGTACTGGCAGGGCCAGTCCACCTTCGTCAACGGCCTCACCCAGGAAACCTGCCGCGATTTCACCCACACCGGATACGGCCTGTCGGCCATCTCGCACATCGCCGAGACCAGTCGCCTCCAGGGCCAGGACCGCTACCCGGAGGTCGCCGACCGGCTGCGCCAGGCCCTCGACTTCCAGGCCGCATACGAGCTGGGTACCACTCCGCCGTCCTGGCTGTGCGGCGGCAGCGTCAAGCGCGGCCTGGGTCCAGTCACCGAAGTGGGTTACAACGCGCTGCACAACCGCATGGGTTACGCGATGCCCGCCACACGGAAACTGACGGAGAAGCAGCGGCCGGCCGGCTCCGACAATCTCTTTGTCGCCTGGGAGACATTGACGAACGCGGACAACAACAACTGAGGGGACCGGGGCGGGCGTTCGGGGTGGGGGCATGCGGCAGGCGGCCCGGGGGCGGGGGAACCTCCCTACCAGGGGCCCCGAAGCGCCGTCGCCTTCCCGGCGCCCGGCCGCCGTCCCGCGAGTTACCAGACGTCGCCCTCGCGCCAGTCGCAGGTGAGGTCGGCGTCGAGGTCGAGAGGAGCGGACGCCGGCAGAACGTAGAGCCACCCGTCCTCGTCCGGCGTGCGTCGGATGCCGTCCGGGGTGAAGGCCCAGGAGCGGCCCCGCCACAGCTGCCAGCCGCGTGCGGCGTAGAAGGCGGTGGCCTCGTCGGAAGCGCCGAGGGCGCCGAGGTCGTAGGCGTTGCGGATCACTCGTTCCAGGGCGCCCATCATGGCCGCGCCATGGCCCCTGCCGCGTCGGTCCGCGCGCACGCCGACCCCCTCCACATAGCCGCAACGGAGCGCGCGTCCGTTGTGCAGCAGTCGGCGCTGCACGACGGAGGCGTGCCCGATCAGTTCGCTGCCTTCGTGGACCAGGGCGTGCAGTCCGCCGAGTGAGTGCTCCCAGTCCTCGGACGTCATGTCGTCGAAGACGTCGTAGAGGAGGGCGCGGGCCGCCTTGAGGGTGGCGGTGTCCACGTCGGAGGTGTGGGCGAGGCGTACGTCAGCCGTGTGGGATCTGGATGTCGGGGCGGGCGTGGGCGTCATGGACGGCATCGTCGCAGTCGGCCGGTTGGCGGGGCGACGGCTTTTCGGCGCTGTTCGACTGTCAGCAATGCGTCAGAGAAGGCGAGTTGATCTGGTGGTCGGGCGGAGTTGGGGCTGTGATGGGGGAATGACCGGGCGTTCCGTGCCACCGGGGCCGGCCGCCTCACGGCGGTGCGTGGTGTGCGCTTGCCCGGTCCGGTCGCCCCACCGGGTGCCGTCGCGGGCGCCGCGTACCTCTTCGCGCGGCGCCCGCCCCTTGTCGCCGCCGCCTTCCCGGGTCGGTCGGTGACGTGCATACAAGGCCCACCCTCCTCTCCTGTCAGGGGGACCATGTCCTGTCAGGAGGACCGTGGCGCCCCTGCGAACCGTGGCGCCCCTGCCCGCTCTGCGATGTGCCGCTCTGGGACATGCCGCTCTGAAGATGCCGCGTGTCGGCCCGTCCGGCTGCACCGGCGGATGCGGGAAGCGGCGTCCGGGCCCGAGGGGGCAGCCGGTGCGACGAAGGCGAGGGCCACATGGCGGCAGGTCGGCCAGAGCGGCCAGATCGCAGCGCAGCTGGCTCCGGCGTGGACCGTGGGCGAGCAGGCACCCGACACCGGCGTGGCGGGAAGTTCGGGGTGGCTCGTAGCCCCGTCGTCCCGTTGTCCGGCTAGCCGTAATGGGGACCTTGGCGCACGGTGCGTCGAAGGGCCCGGTACGAGCCGGAGCGGACGGCCCGACAAGGCTCACCCCAGAAGGACCCGCAATGCCCCATGTAGACAGGACCCGCACCGCGCAGTGCGACGCGAGCCCCAAGCCCTCCCGCCCCCGGCGCCTCACCAGCTCGGAGCCCCCGCCCGCTCCTCCACCACCCCCGTATCAGAGTCGCGTCAAGACCGGGCGTGAAGCCGCTACCTGCACCTTTTGTCCCGTTGTCCGGTCGGTAGGGTCGGAGTAGGCCCAGCCCGGTGGGGGCGGGCTGCACGTAAGACAATGGGGCCATGGCACGCGGCAAGCTACGGATATATCTCGGCGCGGCACCGGGCGTCGGCAAGACGTACTCGATGCTGTCCGAGGCGCACCGGCGTATGGAGCGCGGAACGGACGTCGTCGTGGCGTTCGTCGAGCACCACGGCCGGCCCCGCACCGAGGTCATGCTCCACGGGCTGGAGCAGATCCAGCGCCGGGAGCTGGAGTACCGGGGCACGGCGTTCACCGAAATGGACGTGGACGCGGTCCTGGAACGCAAGCCAGCCGTGGCACTGGTCGACGAGCTGGCGCACACCAACGTCCCCGGGTCGCGCAACAGCAAGCGCTGGCAGGACGTCGAGGAGCTGCTGGAAGCCGGGATCACGGTGATCTCGACGGTGAACATCCAGCATCTGGAGTCGCTCGGGGATGTCGTCGAGTCGATAACGGGTGTCCGCCAGCGGGAGACGGTGCCGGACGAGATCGTCCGGCGGGCCGACCAGATCGAGTTGGTCGACATGTCGCCTCAGGCCATCCGGCGGCGGATGGCGCACGGCAACATCTACAAGTCGGACAAGGTCGACGCCGCGCTGTCCAACTACTTCCGGCCGGGCAACCTCACGGCGCTGCGCGAGCTGGCGCTGCTGTGGGTCGCGGACCGGGTCGACGAATACCTGCAGGAGTACCGGGCGGAGCACTCGATCCGCTCGACCTGGCAGGCGCGCGAGCGGATCGCGGTGGGGCTGACGGGCGGTCCGGAGGGGCGTACGCTTATCCGTCGCGCCGCGCGGATGGCCGCCAAGGGCTCGGGCAGCGAGGTGCTCGCCGTCTACATCGCCCGCAGTGACGGGCTGACGTCGGCCTCGCCCAAGGAGCTCGCCGTCCAGCGCAAGCTGGTGGAGGATCTTGGCGGGACGTTTCACCATGTCATCGGCGACGACATACCGAGCGCCCTGCTGGAGTTCGCGCGCGGGGTGAACGCGACCCAGATCGTGCTGGGGTCGAGCCGCCGCAAGGCGTGGCAGTACATCTTCGGACCGGGTGTCGGGGCGACCGTCGCCCGCGATTCCGGGCCCGATCTCGATGTGCACATCGTCACCCACGAAGAGGTCGCCAAGGGCCGCGGGCTGCCGGTACCGCGCGGTGCCCGGCTGGGGCGGGCGCGGATCATCGCCGGATGGCTGGTCGGCGTGGGCGGCCCGGTGCTGCTGTCGCTGCTGCTCACCGAGATCTCCAACGGTCCGGGGCTGGCCAACGACGTCCTGCTGTTCCTCTTCCTGACCGTCGTCGCCGCGCTGCTGGGCGGGCAGCTGCCGGCGCTGGCGTCGGCGGCCGTGGGCTCGCTGCTGCTGAACTTCTACTTCACCCCGCCCGTCCACACCCTGACGATCAACGACCCGAAGAACATCGTCGCCATCGCGATCTTCTTCGCCGTGGCGGTGTCCGTGGCGTCGGTGGTCGATCTCGCCGCCCGGCGCACCCATCAGGCCGCGCGGTTGCGTGCCGAGTCGGAGATCCTGTCGTTCCTGGCGGGCAGTGTGCTGCGCGGTGAGACCACGCTGAACGCCCTGCTGGAGCGCGTCCGGGAGACGTTCGGGATGGACACGGTCTCGCTGCTGGAGCGCAGCAGCGATGTCGACCCGTGGACGTGTGCGGGTCGCGCGGGCGGCAACGACACCACGCCGCCGCTGCTGCGGCCCGAGGACGCGGATGTCGACATGCCGGTGGGCGACCACATGGCGATGGCGCTGACCGGCCGGGTGCTGCCCGCCGAGGACCGCCGGGTGCTGGCCGCGTTCGCCGCGCAGGCCGCCGTCGTACTGGACCGGCAGCGGCTGGTCGGCGAGGCCGAGCGAGCCCGGGAGCTTGCCGAGGGCAACC
Source organism: Streptomyces sp. YGL11-2 (assembly GCF_050054615.1). Classification (NCBI taxonomy): domain Bacteria; kingdom Bacillati; phylum Actinomycetota; class Actinomycetes; order Kitasatosporales; family Streptomycetaceae; genus Streptomyces; species Streptomyces sp. YGL11-2. The sequence continues at coordinate 61,889 of NZ_JBNHIN010000025.1, read as the reverse complement.
GGATCCGGACGGCGCTGCTGGCCGCGGTCAGCCACGATCTGCGCACGCCGCTGGCCGGCATCAAGGCGTCGGTCACCTCGCTGCGCTCCGACGACGTCGCCTGGTCCGACGAGGACGAGGCGGAGCTCCTGGCCGGCATCGAGGCGGGCGCCGACCGGCTGGACCATCTGGTGGGCAACCTCCTGGACATGTCCCGCCTCCAGACCGGCACGGTCACCCCGCTGATCCGCGAGATCGACCTCGACGAGGTGGTCCCGATGGCCCTCGGCGGCGTACCGGAGGGCAGCGTCAGCCTCGACATCCCCGAGGAGCTGCCGATGGTCGCGGTCGACCCGGGCCTGCTGGAGCGCTCGGTCGCCAACCTCGTCGAGAACGCTGTCAAGTACAGCCCGGACGGCGAGGTGGTGCTGGTTTCGGCCAGTGCGCTCGGCGACCGGGTGGAGCTGCGGATAGCGGACCGGGGGCCGGGCGTCCCGGACAGTGCCAAGGACCGCATCTTCGAGCCGTTCCAGCGGTACGGTGACGCCCCGCGCGGCGCCGGAGTGGGCCTGGGCCTGGCCGTGGCGCGCGGTTTCGCGGAGGCGATCGGCGGCACGCTGGCCGCGGAGGACACTCCCGGGGGCGGGATGACCATGGTCCTCACCCTCCGGGCCGCTCCGGGCGGCCCGCCGGTCCGGCCCGATCTCCCGGCGCAGGCGACGACATGAGCCCAGCGGGCCATGGCAGAAGCCCCGGGCGCGGCATACCGTCGCGTCCGCACGACGGTGTGCATCCGCTCCGCGACACGCGTCCGGGCCTCACCACCGGCCGGACCGTACCGGCCACACTCACCACATGCCCGGCGGGCCCCGCCCGCCGGCGACCGACACCACGAGGAGAACGCCAGTGAACCGGGTGCTTGTGGTCGATGACGAGCCGCAGATCGTCCGCGCCCTCGTGATCAACCTGAAGGCGCGCAAGTACGAGGTCGACGCAGCCCCCGACGGGGCCACCGCCCTCAAACTCGCCGCCGCCCGACACCCCGATGTCATCGTCCTCGACCTCGGTCTGCCCGATATGGACGGCGTCGAGGTCATCAAGGGGCTGCGCGGCTGGACGCGGGTGCCGATCCTGGTGCTCTCCGCCCGGCAGACGTCCGACGAGAAGGTCGAGGCGCTGGACGCGGGCGCGGACGACTACGTGACCAAGCCGTTCGGCATGGACGAGCTGCTGGCGCGGCTGCGGGCGGCGGTGCGCCGGGCCGAGCCGACCGGGCCGGCCGACGACGAGGTGATCGTGGAGACCGAGGGCTTCACCGTCGATCTCGCGGCCAAGAAGGTCAACCGCGGCGGCCGGGACATCCGGCTGACCCCCACCGAGTGGCATCTGCTGGAGGTCCTGGTGCGCAACCAGGGTCGCCTGGTCAGCCAGAAGCAGCTGCTCCAGGAGGTGTGGGGGCCGTCGTACGGCACGGAGACCAACTATCTGCGGGTCTACATGGCCCAGCTCCGCCGCAAGCTGGAGGGCGATCCGTCGCACCCCCGGCACTTCATCACGGAGCCCGGGATGGGGTACCGGTTCGAGCAGTGAGGGGCCGCGCCGCCGGGGGGCGGCAGCGCGGAACCCGGGGCGGGGCGCCGGTTCGGGGGGCGTGCCGGGCCGAGGGTGCCGGATCGCGCGGTGCGGGGCGGTCGGGCGGCCCCCGGTACGCTGGGGTTATGAGTGCTGGGATCCGACCAGAGAAGCCGGCCGGCCGCTTCCGCCGGATGCTCGACAGGCTGTCGTCCTCCGAGGAAGAGCTCCAGTCCGCCGAGCTGCAGGAGGACACACAGGCGACGGGGTGTACCCGTATTTCCGACTGCGACGACCGCCAGATAGTGAAGGTCACCGGCACCCTGCGGCATGTGACGCTGCGGCCCCGTGCCGGTGTGCCCGCGCTGGAGGCGGAGCTGTTCGACGGCTCCGCCGCCCTCGACGTGGTGTGGCTCGGCCGCCGTTCCATCGTCGGGATAGAGCCGGGCCGTAAGCTCATCGCCTCGGGCCGCGTCTCCCTGAGCCACGGACGCCGGGTCCTCTTCAACCCCAAGTACGAACTGCGACCGCTCGGACAGGAGTAGCCGGTGACGTCGTACGACCGACCGCCCACTGACCCTGACGCTTCCCCCGGCCACCAGGCGCCCGCCCCGGCCGGCCTCTCCGCCCCGCCGGGGGCCGGCGCGGGCCCGGACGCCGGCCGGGAGGTGACCGAGGCGGCGCTGTTCGAGGCGTTCGGCGGTGTGCGGGGCATGGTGGAAACCGTTCTCCCCGGCCTGCTGTTCGTCGCGATCTTCACGGTCAACAAGGACCTGCACATCTCGGCGATCGCCGCGCTGGCCGTGTCGCTGGTGCTGTGCGCGGTCCGCCTGATCCGCCGGGACACCGTCAAGCACGCCTTCAGCGGCGTCTTCGGGGTGGCCTTCGGCGTGGTCTTCGCGATGATGACCGGCAACGCCAAGGACTTCTACCTGCCGGGCATGCTCTACACCCTCGGCCTGGCCCTCGCCTACATCGTCACCACGCTCGCGGGCGTCCCGCTGATCGGGCTGATCCTGGGCCCGGTGTTCAAGGAGAACCTCTCCTGGCGCACCCGCAACCCGGGCCGCAAGACGGCGTATGCGAAGGCCAGCTGGGCGTGGGGGCTGATCCTGCTCGCCAAGTGCCTGATCCTCTTCCCGCTCTACTGGTGGGCGGACACCACGCAGCTCGGCTGGGTGCTGGTGGCCCTGAAGATCCCGCCGTTCCTGCTCGCGTTGTATCTGACCTGGGTGTTCCTGGTGAAGGCGCCGGCGCCGATCGACGTCTTCGCCGAGATGGAGGCGCAGGAGAAGGCGGAGGAGGCCGAACGGGACCGGCAGCGCGGCCTGCTGGCCACGGCTCCCGACGCGGCCGCCGCGGACCGGCGGGGCGGCGGGCCGCGCCACCGCCGCTGACGGGTCGGCCGCACCGCGTCGCACAACGCCGGGGCCCGGGAACCAACGTGGTTCCCGGGCCCCGGCGTTCGTCTGTCGGTCAGCTGTCGTCGCGCCGCACCGACAGCAGGTCCTCCAGCTGCTCCTCGCGCGACTGGGCCGCCACGAACAGCAGCTCGTCGCCCGCCTCCAGCGCGTCCTCCTTGTTGGGCGTGAGCACCCGCGTACCGCGGATGATCGTCACCAGGGAGGTGTCCTCGGGCCAGTCCACATCGCCGACCCGGGTGCCGGCCAGTGCCGCCTCCGGGGGCAGCGTCAGCTCGACGAGGTTGGCGTCGCCGTGGCTGAAGCGCAGCAGCCGTACGAGATCGCCGACGCTGACCGCCTCCTCGACCAGGGCCGACATCAGCCGCGGAGTGGAGACCGCGACGTCGACGCCCCAGGCTTCGTTGAACAGCCACTCGTTCTTCGGGTTGTTGACCCGGGCGACCACCCGCGGCACGCCGTACTCGGTCTTGGCGAGCAGCGAGACGACGAGGTTCACCTTGTCGTCGCCGGTCGCCGCGATGACGACGTTGCAGCGCTGCAGCGCTGCCTCGTCGAGCGAGGTGATCTCGCAGGCGTCGGCGAGCAGCCACTCCGCCAGCGGCACCCGCTCGACGGAGATGGCCGTCGGCGCCTTGTCGATGAGCAGGATCTCGTGGCCGTTCTCCAGCAGTTCACCGGCGATGGAGCGGCCGACCGCGCCGGCACCCGCAATGGCGACCCTCATGCGTGCGCCTCCTCAGGCCCCTGGGCGAATGCCGCCTCGACCTTCTCGACCTCGTCGCTGCGCATCATCACGTGCACCAGATCGCCTTCCTGCAGCACCGTCTGCGAGGTCGGCAGCATCGCTTCACCCAATCGGGTGAGGAAGGCGACGCGGACACCGGTCTCGTCCTGGAGCTTGCTGATCTTGTGGCCGACCCAGGAGGTGGCGGTGTGCACCTCGGCGAGCTGGACGCCGCCGCTGGGGTCGCGCCACAGCGGCTCGGCGCCCGAGGGCAGCAGCCGGCGCAGCATCTGGTCCGCGGTCCAGCGGACGGTGGCGACGGTGGGGATGCCGAGGCGCTGGTAGACCTCGGCGCGGCGCGGGTCGTAGATCCGGGCCGCGACGTTCTCGACGCCGAACATCTCGCGGGCCACCCGGGCCGCGATGATGTTGGAGTTGTCACCGCTGGAGACGGCCGCGAAGGCACCCGCCTCCTCGATGCCGGCCTCCCTCAGGGTGTCCTGGTCGAAGCCGACACCGGTCACCCGGCGACCGCCGAAGGCGGAGCCGAGGCGACGGAACGCGGTCGGGTCCTGGTCGATCACGGCGATCGTGTGCCCCTGGCTTTCCAGGGTCTGTGCGAGCGCCGAGCCGACCCGCCCGCACCCCATGATGACGATGTGCATGCTGATTACCCCGTGCCTTGGACTAGCGCGCTGACCTGCACAAACACCCTGCTCACTACTTTCTTCTCCGAGTACCGGCGACACGAAGCCACTGCTCGCCACAGCGGCCCGGTGCGTCGCACGGCAGCGTCGGCGGCACCGTGGCCCGGTACAACCGTAGCCGCAATGCCGCGTCCCGTAGGGGGCGCGGTGGCCACCGGTTTCGATGCGGGCGCGCCGCGCGCAGCCGCCGGATCGCGCGCCCGGCTGCGCGCCGCCGCGCCCGTAGGGCGCGCGACGAGGTGTGCCCCACCTGCCACAGCAGCCCCAACTGGGCTCTCCCACACCGCACATGGTGGTCTGCGGCGATGACGCGCTCGCGCACCGGCTCGCCGCCGAACTCCGGGACGTCTACCGCGAACGGGTGACGCTCGTCGTCCCGTCCGCCCGGGAGCCGCTCCGCCACCGTGTTCCGCCGCCGGCCCGCGGCCTCGGCCGGGCCACCGCACTGCTGGGCTGAGCCACCGCACTGCTGGGCCGGGTCTCGGCGGCGGTGGCCCGCACCGGGCCGGGCGCCGCGGCCGCCGCATCCGTACCGCCGCCCGCGGCGCCCCGCACCGACGCGGAGCCGCCGCCCGAGCCGATACGGATCCTGGAGGCGGCCCAGGCCGACGACGCGGTGCTGGCCGAGGCGGGCATTGCGGAGGCCGGCGCGCTGGCGCTGGTCCAGGACGACGACGAGCTCAACATCCACGCCGCCCTGCGCACCCGCCGCCTCAACCCCCGGCTGCGGCTGGTCATCCGGCTCTACCACCGCAAACTCGGCCAGCATCTGGAGGAGTTGCTCGACCAGGCGGCGGCGGTCGCCGCCAGCCGCGGCGCGGGCGGCGAGGAACCGCCCCGGGCCGACGGCTCCACGACCGTGCTGGCCGTCGACACCTCCACGCCCGACAACCCGGAGCCGGACACGGCGGCCGGTGCGCCCCAGCCGGGTGCGGAGCGTGCGCCGGCGCTCCTGGCGCAAGAGTTGGGCGACGGATATGTGCTGCGCCCCCAGGACCGGGTGCTGTTGGCCGCGACCCGGGAGGGGTTGGGCGATCTGCTGTCCCGGCACCCGCGGACGGCCGGCGCCGCGGGGGAGTAGAGCAACCCCGTGACCCGTGACCCGTGACCCGCGGGCCGGCCGGGGCGACTTCCCCGCAACGACGGTGGCCTCATGCATGCAAGACGTAGAAGTCGTGGGGATGTTTCGCATTCCTTGCGTAGCCCGGCAAGGCTGTGCAGCGAAACCCACTCGTGCCCCTTTACCTGATCCGGTGACGGGTGGGCGAGAACCTTGACGAACCCTTAGCATTCTTCGGGTGTCCAAACTGACCGACGTGCCCAAACGGATCTTGATCGGGCGCGCACTGCGCAGCGACCGGCTGGCGGAGACCCTTCTCCCCAAGCGCATCGCACTCCCCGTCTTCGCCTCCGACCCGCTCTCCTCCGTCGCCTACGCGCCGGGCGAGGTGCTGCTCGTCCTGTCCGTCGCCGGAGTGTCCGCGTACAGCTTCAGCCCCTGGATCGCCGTCGCGGTCGTGGTGCTGATGTTCACTGTCGTCGCGTCGTACCGGCAGAACGTGCACGCCTACCCGAGCGGCGGCGGCGACTACGAGGTCGCCACCACCAACCTCGGTCCCAAGGCCGGCCTGACCGTCGCCAGCGCGCTCCTGGTCGACTACGTCCTGACCGTCGCGGTCTCCATCGCCTCCGGCGTGGAGAACCTCGGCTCCGCCGTCCCCTTCGTCGTCGAGCACAAGACCCTCAGCGCGATCGTGATCATCGTGCTGCTGACGCTGATGAACCTCCGCGGCGTCAGGGAGTCCGGCAAGCTCTTCGCCATCCCCACCTACGTCTTCGTCGCCGGCGTCTTCATCATGATCGCCTGGGGCGCGGTCCGCGGCCTGGTACTGGGCGACACCATGCGTGCCCCCACCGCCGGCTACACCATCCACCCCGAACAGGGCGGCCTGGCCGGCTTCGCGCTGATCTTCCTGCTGCTGCGCGCCTTCTCCTCCGGCTGCGCCGCGCTCACCGGCGTCGAGGCGATCTCCAACGGCGTGCCCGCCTTCCGCAAGCCGAAGTCCAAGAACGCCGCGACCACCCTCGCCCTCATGGGCGGGCTGGCCGTCACCATGTTCTGCGGCATCATCGCGCTGGCCATGACCACCCACGTCAGGATGGCCGAGAACCCCGCCACCGACCTGCTCCGCAACGGCAGGCCGGTCGGCTCCGGTTACACCCAGAACCCGGTCATCTCGCAGGTGGCCGAGGCGGTCTTCGGCAAGGGCAGCTTCCTCTTCGTCGTCCTTGCCGCGGCCACCGCACTGGTCCTCTTCCTGGCCGCCAACACCGCCTACAACGGCTTCCCGCTGCTCGGCTCGATCCTCGCCCAGGACCGCTACCTGCCCCGCCAGCTGCACACCCGCGGCGACCGGCTGGCCTTCTCCAACGGCATCGTCCTGCTCGCCGGCGCCGCCACCGTCCTGGTCTACCTCTACGGCGCGGACTCCACCCGCCTCATCCAGCTCTACATCGTCGGCGTCTTCGTCTCCTTCACCCTCAGCCAGACCGGCATGGTCCGTCACTGGAACCGCCATCTGCTGGCCGAGAGGGACCCGGCCAACCGCCGCCGTATGTACCGCTCCCGCGCCATCAACGCCTTCGGTACCTTCTTCACCGGCCTGGTCCTGGTCGTCGTCCTGCTCACCAAGTTCACCCACGGCGCCTGGGTGGCCCTCCTCGGCATGGTCGTCTTCTTCGTCACCATGACCGCCATCCGCCGCCACTACGACCGGGTCGCCGGCGAGATCGCCGCCGAGGTCGCCCCGGACGACGACGCCGTACGCCCCTCCCGGGTGCACTCCCTCGTCCTCGTCTCCAAGGTGCACAAGCCCACCCTGCGCGCCCTGAACTACGCCAAGCTGATGCGCTCCGACACCCTCGAAGCGGTCAGCGTCGACGTCGACCAGGCCGACACCCGGGCGCTGCGCGACGAGTGGGAGCGGCGCGGCATAGAGGTCCCCCTCAAGGTCCTCGCCTCCCCCTACCGTGAGATCACCCGGCCGATCATCGACTACGTGAAGTCGCTGCGCCTTGAGAGCCCGCGCGACGCCGTGTCCGTCTACATCCCCGAGTACGTCGTCGGCCACTGGTACGAGCACCTGCTCCACAACCAGTCCGCGCTGCGCCTCAAGGGACGCCTCCTCTTCACTCCCGGCGTCATGGTCACCTCCGTGCCCTGGCAGCTGGACTCCTCCGAAGCGGCCAAGAAGCGCGCCCGCAAGCGCGCGGAATGGAACGCCCCGGGTGCGGTGCGCCGCGGCCCGGTCGCCCAGCCGAAGAAGGAGAAGCCCGAGAAGCCCGAGAAGCGGGAACGGGCCGCGGCCAAGAAGTAGCCGCGGGCGCGCGGCACCGCCCGACGCTGCCGCGCGCCACGGCCCCCTTCACCGGAGCCGGGCACCCCGCGAGGGGACGTAGAATTGACGGCTGGCCTCCGCCCGGAGGCCGGCCGTACCGCCTCCCGCACCCACCCCAGGAGCTCGTCCGCCATGCAGCCGGAACCCAAGAAGTCGCTGGTCGGCGAGGAGTACGAGGTCGAGGTCGGCCCGGTCGCCCACGGCGGTCACTGCATCGCCCGCACCGAAGCAGGCCAGGTCCTCTTCGTACGGCACGCGCTGCCCGGTGAGCGCGTCCTCGCCCGCGTCACCGACGGCGAGGAGGGCGCCCGCTTCCTGCGCACCGACGCCGTCGAGATCCTCACCCCCTCCAAGGACCGCGTCGAGGCGCCCTGCCCGTTCTCCGGTCCCGGGCGGTGCGGCGGCTGCGACTGGCAGCACCCCGCGCCCGGTGCCCAGCGCCGCCTGAAGGCATCGGTGATCACCGAGCAGCTGGCGCGGCTGGCCGGACTCACCCCGGAGGAGAGCGGGTGGGACGGCACCGTCGAGCCCGCACCCGGGGACAAGGTCGCCAAGGGTGAGGTCCCGGCCTGGCGCACCCGCGTCCAGTACGCGGTCGACGCCGAAGGTCGCCCCGGGCTCCGCAAGCACCGCTCGCACGACATCGAGCCGGTCACCCACTGCATGATCGCCGCCCCCGGTGTCTCCGAACTCGGCATCGAGCAGCGCAGCTGGCCGCAGATCGCCACCGTCGAGGCCATCGCCGCCACCGGCTCCCACGACCGCCAGGTCATCCTCACCCCCCGCCCCGGCGGACGCCTGCCCATCGTCGAACTCGACAAGCCGGTCTCCGTCCTCCGGATCGACGAGAAGGACGGCGGCGTCCACCGCGTCCACGGCCGCCCCTTCGTCCGCGAACGCGCCGCCGGCCGCACCTGGCGCGTCGGCAACGGCGGCTTCTGGCAGGTCCACCCGAAGGCCGCCGACCTCCTCGTCGAGGCCGTCATGCAGGGCCTGATGCCCAAGAAGGGCGACATGGCCCTCGACCTCTACTGCGGCGTCGGCCTCTTCGCCGGCGCCCTCGCCGAACGCGTCGGCGACAAGGGCGCGGTCCTCGGCATCGAATCCGGCAAGCGCGCCGTCGAGGACGCCCGCCACAACCTCCAGGACCTCGACCGGGTACGCATCGAACACGGCAAGGTCGACCAGATCCTCCCCCGCACCGGCATCACCGACGTCGACCTCATCGTCCTCGACCCGCCCCGCGCCGGCGCCGGCAAGAAGACCGTCCAGCACCTCGCCTCCCTCACCCCCCGCCGCATCGCCTACGTGGCCTGCGACCCGGCCGCCCTCGCCCGCGACCTCAACTACTTCCGCGAGGCGGGCTATTCACCGCGACGGATGCGCGCGTTCGATCTCTTTCCGATGACGCATCATGTGGAGTGCGTGGCGATTTTGGAGAAGACCGCGAAGGGCGCCTGAACTGCCGGCCGGTTCCGGGATTCACCCTCGAAGGCCACCGCCCCCTCCACGGTGGAGGGCATGAGGTCGCCAAGGTGATGGGGATGCCCCGCCACGACGGGGGACCTTGCCGGTATGGCCGGGCAGCGGCGCTGCTCTGGCTGGTCGTGACGCCCGTGTGGCTGCGCCGGGCGTCCGCAGGCCCGCTCAGCGCGGTCACACCTCGCAACTGACCTGCGGCCCCCCCTCTTTCCTGCCTCTCACGTCGGGAAAGAGGGGTAGCCGCCGTGCTTCTCTCTTCCCCCGGGATCCGGTCACGTCTCCGATGTCCAGGTGCCCAGGGACATTTCGGCGGTGATGCCGGGGCCGAAGCCCGCCATCAGGCCGCGCTGGCCGTCGATGGCCGACGCCTCGTCGAACATCCGCGCAAGGGCGTCGAGTACCACCGCGCTGGCGATGTTGCCGTACTCGGTGAGCGTCGCCCGGCTGAAACGGAATGCCTCGGGAGGCACGCCGAGGAAGTGGCTCAGGTCGTCGAGAATGCGCGGGCCGCCCGCGTGGACGATATAGAAGTCCAGGTTGCCCGCGTCCCATTGGTGCTCCTCCGCGAGTGCACGCAGGGCGGGCGCGAGCGGTTCCATCGTTCCCGGAACTCGCTTGTCCAGCCGGAAATGGAATCCGGTGGAGCGCACCGCGTAGGAAATCCAGTCCGCGGTGTCCGGAATGAGGTACGAGCTGTTGCGTTCCAGACGGACGCCGGTGCCGCCGGTGCCCCGCATCACGGCCGCCGCGACCGCGTCGCCGAACAGACCGTTGGACAGCAGTGATCCGACACCCACATCCGTGGGCTGGTAGCACAGTGAGCAGAACTCACACGCGATGAGCAGCACGTTTGCGTCCGGATAGGCCCGGCAGAAGTCGTGTGCCCGGTTGATCGCGGCACCCCCTGCGGCACAGCCGAGTTGGGCGATCGGAATCTGTCGGGTGTCCGACCGGAAACCCATCGTGTTGATGAGCCACGCCGTCAGTGCCGGCATCATGAACCCGGTGCACGACACATAGATGATGAGGTCGATGTCCTGCGGTTCCAGCTCCGCGTTGTCGAGCGCCCGCCGTGCCACGTCCGGGACGCGCGCCTTGGACTCCTCTTCGTAGATGGCACTTCGGGCGTCGAATCCCGGGTGCTCCAGCACTTTGTCGATCGGCTGGATCAAATGCCGTCTGACCACGCCAGTGTGCTCGATCAGCCGGAGCACCAGATTGAGCTGCGAATGATCGCTGTGCAGCTGACGCGCCAGTTCGAGGGTGTCTTCCCTGGTGATGATGTACTCAGGGACCGCGATCGCCGGTTTACACAGAACCGCCATGGGATGCACTCCTTGCAGATGTGGTCCGCCAGTGCAGTTTCTGCTCTGAATTCGCGTCACCGTTTCCGTTCGTCGGCCGACGGAACTCGCAGCGGTGATGTGCTCGCATTTCGCGGGACATATCATCACGGTCGTTCCGGCGGCCTGACGTCCAAGACCCTGGGCGGGACGCGAGCGGACCATCCGTCGAAGAAAGAACTCTCCCCTACAGGTGGGTCATCTTTACGAGTAACCGTACGCCAGGGGAGTAGGTTCCGCATGCTGCTGTTGGCGCCGGCACCGTGGCCGTTTCCTCTACCACATGACCGGCAACGCCAGTGGATAGCGCCAGATCGAGGTCTTGTTCCAGCGTACTTCCTCGGCCGGCTTGGCAAGCCTCAGCTCCGGAAAACGCTTCAGGAGCGTGCTGAGTGCGACCTGGAGTTCCGTGAGCGCGAGCGGGGCGCCCAGGCAGTGATGCGCACCCCAGCCGAAGGTCATATGGGACGAGCCTTCCCGTTCCATATCCAGCTCGTCGGCGCGGTCGAATTTGCGACTGTCCCGGTTCGCCGTCAGATACGAGACATGCACGATGTCCCCGGCCCGGATCGTCACCCCGCTCAGTTCCACGTCCTCAAGGGCGACGCGAGGAATACCAACTCCCTTGCGGAACGGGATGAACCGCAGCATTTCCTCGATCGCCTGCGGAAGCGCCTCCGGCCGCTCGCGCAGCATGGCGAGCTCTCGGGGACGGGTGAGCAGCGTGTACGAAAGGTTGCCGATTTCGTACGTGGTGGTGTCCTGACCGGTGATGAGCAGCACCATGGCCATCACGGTCAGTTCCTTCTCGTCGAGGACCTCGCCCTCGTGACGAGCCGTGGCCAACGCGCTGATCAGGTCGTCTCCCGGCTCCCGTCGCCGCAGAGCCGTCAACTCCTCGAAATACTTGCGCATTTCGGCCTTGGCGTGGATGGCGTTTTCCTTGTTGTCGAGGCTGACGTTCATCATCGTCCGGGCGTGGGCACGCAGTTGCGCGCTGTCGCCGTCGGGGATGTCGAGCACCTCGCAGATCGTCGTCAGCGGCAGCGGCGACGCCAGATCCTCCATCAGGTCACCCGGAGAACCCTTCTCGATCATCCGGTCCAGCAGTTCGTCCACGACCCGCTGCGTCCCCTCTCGCATACGCTCCACCTGACGCGGGGCGAACGCCTTGGAGACCAGGCTCCGCAACCGGCTGCTGGCCGGCGGGTCCATCACATTGATGGCCTCGGCCTGGACGATCGGTTCCGGCGTCATGCGGGGGAAGTCCCGGCCGATGATGGCGTGACGACTGAACCGCCGGTCCGTCGTCACCGTGCGCACGTCCTCATACCGCGTGACGAGCCATGCTTCGCCCTCGCCGTACGGCAGCCGAATGCGGGCGACCGGTTCCTCGGTCAGCAGGCGCTTGAGCGTCGGATCGAACTCAAGGGCCTCGGCGTAGTCGAATGGGCAGTCCCAGACGGTGGAGCCGGATTCTGATGCCATTCTGAACTCCCGGAGTGAGGTGTGAGGGTTGGCTTTTCTCGATGCGGCGGGTGCACCGTCGAGGACGTACCTGCCCTCGGCAATCGGCACATGCTCTCCGTGCGTCGCATGTGCGCGCTTTTCGGCCGCGAGGGCGCCAATTCATCCCGGATAGCGTAGCCATCGAGAAGCGGCACCGCCTTCGCTGCCGAATTCGCGGGTACGGGGTCCGGTACGTGGCGCCCGTAATTCCCCTGTGTATTACGGGACGGGGTACCCGGCCGAATTATTAGACCGATTGGGTGATGGGTGAGCGGCGGATGTGGGACGGGGCTGCGGAGCGACCGCGCCTGCGGGCGGTGCCGTGGGGCGCGGGCCGCAGGTCCGCGCGGCGGACTCCTTCTGCTCCGGAAGGGCAGTGGCGAGGAGATCGCCAAGACAAGGCCCCCTGGAGACATAGCCAAGAACGCTACAGTCATGCCGGACGGCTAGCCGGCCAGCCGGTTGATCGATCGGCCGGTCGATTGATGGCTTGATTGATCGTTGGTCTGCTGGCTCCAGTGGAGCGGGGGAGTGCACGATGAGTGACCGAGGGCTCGCGGGCCGGGCGGCTTCTGGGGCAGCCGTTCACCATCGGTGACCTGACACCGTGAAGAACCGGATCGCCATGGCGCCGGTGACGCGGCGTGAGTAATGTCGGGTTGTTCATGGCTGCCACGGACGCTGTGGGGGCGTCGGAGGGCTCCGGAAGGGACGCGGACCGAGTGTCCTCAGGGCGGGCCGCTCGCCCTGTACGCCTCCGGTTCCGCAGGCGGCTGGGCGGTCCGATCGAGCCCGGCCACTTCCCTGGCCGTTGGCAACGGCGGCTGTGCGAAGATGAGCCGCCCCCGACGGGCGTACCCCAGTCGTACGCCGGTTCCCACAGGAGGTGTGATCCACGATGTCCTGGTCAGCGACCGCCCGGTACGGCCTGGACCCCGCTCCTGGCGGCCTCGGTCTTGTACAGGATCTGCTCAACACCGTTGGCGCGGGCGCCCCGCGGATTCCCGATCTGCTCGCCGAGGTCGCTGAGGCTCAGGCATGGGTCGACGAGGCGACGGCGCAGTGGGCGGCGGTCACCGGACAGCGGGTGCCCCGGGTTGCGCTGGACGATGACGGGCTGACGGAGCTGCGGGCCTTCCGCAACGACCTCCAGGAGGCCACGGCCAAGGCGCAGGATGCGGGATCCGGGCCGGGCGCGCTCGCGCTCGTACTGCACTCCGCGACCGCCGCGCTCCAACTGGGCGATAGCGGGCTGGTCCGGCTGGAGCCGCGGGGATCTGGATGGCGGCGGCTGACCTCGCTGGCGCTGGCCGCCGCCTTCGAGGGGCAGCAGGCCGATACCCGGCGCCGCCTCAAGACTTGCCGCAACCTCCGATGCCGGGTGGCGTTCTACGACCGCTCGCGGAACAACAGCGGGGTGTGGCACGACGTCAAGAGCTGCGGCAACGCGGCCAACCTGCGTGCCTACCGTGCACGTCGGCGCGCACAGAACGGCTGAGCCGCCGAGCTGACACGTCAGCCACGGGTGCGGTAGGTCCGGCGGCCCCGATCGGTGGCCCGGACCGACGGCCTGGATCAGCGGGCATGGAGAGCCGGAGATCGGAGAGCTGGAGATCCGAGAACCAGGGGGAGACCTACCGCAGGCAAGCACTCCAGAAGGGCCGCCTCTGGGGTACGAGTACGCGGTACGGCTCCGATGCCCGGCTACGGATCCGGAAAGCGGAACGCGCCCGTCGCCCCACCTCGGCTGTGGCCCGGCTGCTCCGCCGGTCCCTCAGCCCGTCGTCTGATGCGCGTCCCGGGCCGTGTCCACGAACCGCTCCAGAGCAGCCCAGAACGGAGTGTAGGCGGCATCGAACTCCTCGCGGCAGTCGATGCCATCGGTCAGGCCGGACTTGAGCGCCTCGTAGAAGGGACCGGTCGCCTTCTGGAGGGCGAGTGCCGCAGCGGCGGCCGAGCGCGGCCCCTCCAGTTCCACCACCCGAGCGCAGCGCCGGATCTTCGCGTACCCGGCGACCTCCTGGTCGTGCAGTTTGTTGAGCTCCTGGGTACGGTTGTCCGAGGCGGGGAGCCGAAGCTGGGCGGAAATGTCCCAGTACAACTCGCCCATCCGATGGGTCTGTTCAATGAGATCCAGATACGCGGTACGACGGCTCTCGCGCAGCCGCTCCGCACGCTGCGATTGCGCGGCGGTCTCCGCCTGGATCCTGGCGGCCCGCGCACTGCCCCGGCTCGTCACCCAACTGGCCAGTACCGCAGTACCGCCGGTCACCGCCGCGATCGCCAGAGTCCACACCGTGCTGTCACCCACGTGGCGTCACAATACCGACTCCCCGTCAGCCACCTGTAGGGGCACCTTCGTCGAGCCCCGTAAGGTCGCTGCGCATCCCCATCCCCATCCGCATCCCCATTCGCATCCGCCTCCTCATTCACCCTCTCCACGGCCGTTCCGCACTCCCCGTCCAGCGCTCCGCCTTCCCTCCACGCCCGGCCGCCCGCCTGCAAGGCGTCGTTGAACGGCCCGAGAGCACTGCTCGGCGTACGGCCGGAGGATGTACCCGACCCGTCCGCCACGCTGCTCGCACCCGACCTGCTCGCGGAGCCGTTACCGTCCGCGCCCGGTAGCCGTCGCCTGACAGGCATGCGGCCAACGTCATCGGAGGCGATCCGGGTGGCGGGCGGACTACTGGTGGACACCGGCGCCCCCCCGCGGCCCGTCTCGCGCGCACCCCGCCGGACGCCGGCCGACCCCTCGCCCCGGCTCCCACCGGTCCCGCTCCTCGTCTGGTCCCTATCTCTCACTCAGAGCTAAAATTGGCGGTGTGGCCACAGGGGACCTCCCCGACTCGCTGGCCGACGTACTGGCCGGAATCCAGCGGCTGATCCGCCGGCGGCTGCGCCGCGGCCTGACCGCCCCCAGACTGCGCGGCGCGCAGGTCGAACTCCTGCGGCTGGTCGCTTCCCAGCCCGGTATCCGGGTTTCCGCCGCCGCGAAGGATCTCTATCTCGCGGGCAACTCGGTCTCCACCCTGGTCAACCAGCTCAGCCGGGCCGGATACCTGCTCCGGGAGACCGATCCCGACGACCGGCGCTCGGCCCTGCTGTACCCGACCCCGGAGGCCCGGTCGCGGCTGCACGACTGGGAGACCCGCCGCAGCGCGCTCGTACGCGAACAGGTCGCCCGGCTGACCGAGGCTGACCGGGCGGCACTGGCCGCCGCCCTTCCGGCCTTGCGCCGGCTTGCCCACAACCTGCACGAGGAGACGGAGGGACCATGACCACCGAAGACCCCGGCCGGACAGTCCCGTGGACCGCCACCGCCCAGGCCCCCGCCACGGCCCCCGAGCCCCCGGACGAGCCGGCCGGCCGGTCGTCCTCCGATGCCTCCGCCCCGGCTGCGTCCCCGGACGCCGTCACCTGCCGCGCCCTGTACTACGCCTTCGGAGAGACCAAGGCCGTCGACGGCGTGGACCTCTCCGTCCGGCCTGGCGAGGTCTTCGGTCTGCTCGGCCCCAACGGCGCCGGCAAGACGACCGCCATCCGCTGCATCACCACACTCCTCCCCGTCCCGGCAGGCATGGTCCGGGTGTTCGGGCACGACGCGGCGAAAGAGCGCATGGCGGTCCGGCGCCTCCTGGGCTACGTACCGCAGCAGCTGTCCGCCGACGCCGGGCTGACCGGCCGGGAGAACGTCGAGCTGTTCGCCCGGGTCTTCGACGTCTCCCGCCGTGAGCGCGCGGCCCGTGTCGCCCAGGCTCTGGAGGCCATGAACCTCACCGAGGCAGCCAACCGGCTCGCCAAGACGTACTCCGGCGGCATGATCCGCCGTCTGGAACTCGCCCAGGCGCTGGTCAGTGCGCCCCGTCTGCTGATGCTCGACGAACCCACGATCGGTCTCGACCCGATCGCCCGGACCACGGTCTGGGAGCACATCAACGCAGTCCGCGCCGCGACCGGCATGACGGTTCTGGTGACCACGCACTACATGGACGAGGCCGAGCAGTACTGCGACCGGGTCGCCCTGATGCACCGCGGACGCATCCGCGCCCTCGGCACACCCGAAGAACTCCGCTCCGCGCTACGGGCCCGCCGGGCTCGTGCCGCCACCGCCCCTGGCGTGCCCCTCACCCCACCCCCATCCTCGTCCCTCCCCTCGACACCGCTGCCCTCGCACACTGCACCCCCTTCTTCACCCTTCTCCTCATCGTCCTTGCCTTCCTCCCCTTCCGCCCCTTCCCCTTCTCCCTCCTCCTCTCCTCCCTCGCTTCCCTCGTCCGACGCGGAGCCGACGCTGGAGGACGTCTTCCGGGACGTCGCCGGCAGTGGCCTCGACGAGCAGTCAGGAGACTTCCGCGATGTCCGAAGCACCCGCCGCACCGCATCTCGCGTCGGCTGAACCCTCCTCTGCCACAGTCCACTTGGACCTGCTGCTGGCCCCGCCGCGTGCCCGTACCGGCTGGCGGGTGCTGCCCGCCCGGGTCGTCGCGATGTGCATGGTCGAGCTGCAGAAGCTGCGTCACGACCGGACGGAGCTGTACACCCGGGCCGTCCAACCCGCCCTCTGGCTGCTGGTCTTCGGTGAGACCTTCACCCGTATCAAGGCCATCCCCACCGGTGGCACCCCCTACATCGACTATCTGGCGCCCGGGATCATCGCCCAGTCGGCCATGTTCATCGCGATCTTCTACGGCATCATGATCATCTGGGAGCGGGACGCCGGCATCCTCACCAAGCTGCTGGTCACTCCGACTCCGCGGTCCGCCCTGATTGCGGGCAAGGCGTTCGCCGCCGGAGTGAAAGCGCTGCTCCAGGCGGTGGTGGTGATCGTCATCGCTGCCCTGCTCGGTGTGGCCATGACGTGGAACCCGTTGCGCCTGCTGGGTGTGGTCGTCGCCGTGATCCTCGGCTCGGCTTTCTTCTCCTGTCTGTCGATGACGATCGCCGGAATCGTGCTGACCCGTGACCGTCTGATGGGTATCGGCCAGGCCATCACCATGCCGCTCTTCTTCGCCTCCAACGCCCTCTACCCGGTGGCGGTCATGCCGGGCTGGCTTCAGGCGGTGAGCAAGGCTAACCCCCTCAGCTATCAGGTCGACGCCCTCCGCGGACTGCTCTTGGGTACCCCCTCCCATCTGGGCCTGGATTTCGCCGTTCTCACCGGCGCCGCGGTCCTCGGCATCGCCGCGGCTTCCTCCCTCCTCGGCCGTCTGGCGCGCTGAGGCGCTCTCGTCCACCGTCGCCCGGCCGTCCGGCGGCAGGGCGAGGCACGGCGAGCCGGGCCCCGCCCGCACCCGCTGTCTGCGGAAACATCTCGGGATGAAACAACGCTCAGTAGTCATGTGGCTACCGTACGGCAGGCCACTGACAGGGCCCCTGGCCTGCGGAATCCTCCTTGAGGGCGAGGCGGGCGGGATGGGAAGGGCGCAGGGGACCCGCGCTCCGAGCGCCGCGGCCGGGGTGGGCGGTTGGGGAGCGGGATGGGCCCTGGCAGCCTGGGGGCGCCAGTGAAGGGGAGCCCTGAGGTGGTGCGTCACGCCGGCCGGACGCAAGTCGCCCGGACGGACGACGGAGGGGTCGGGTGCGCCGCCGTGGCGCACGGTGATGACGAAGCCGCGGCCCACGAAGACGTGCACCTCGCCGAGATCCACCTCTTCGGCATCGTCCAGAGAGCGCGCCGCGCGCAGTACGACGAAGAGGGCGCGCCGTGCCGCTCCGGGTTCGGCCGCTGATGAGCCTCCAGCACGTCCTCAACGGCGAGCGGATGGAGGTCGAACTCCGATGCCGGTGTGCCCAGTTCGGAGGATGTGGGGCGGTGCAGGCCGCCGATCCACGCCAGCGGGTCGCGGGTGGCGCGCGGCTACCCGACGGTGTCGGCGAGCGCGCCCATGGCTGCTGACATGCCGTCCGTCTCGGTACAGGGCTGTACTGATGACGCTGTTCGGGGCCTCGGTGGACGACTCCGGGGTTTCGGTTACGGCCGCGGCCCCGGTGGGCGAGGGTGTGGCGGGCCGGTTCCTCGACGGTTTGTGCAGACCGCGCAGGCCACGCGGCCAGCGGCCGGGGGCTCAAGGCTCGCGGCGGAAGCGGCCTCCGTCACAAGAGAGGATGAACGGGCACACAGAAACTCGACGCAGGATATCTGCCTGGCGTGTCTGCACTGGTCAGGGGCCATGGTGCAGGATGGGGAGAGGTTGTGGCGCCGCGTGTGTCGCATCCGGCAACGTTTGTAGGTTTATCTCTAGAATCGTGCGATGCAGATACCGCAGATAGTCAGCGCCCCTCTGGATGAGGTGATTCGGTGAACGGCCCCGATGCCACCGACGAGCAGTGGGAAGGGCTCGCCGAGGTCGTACCGCTTCGCAGCAGCAGCGAATGGCCTTCCTGGCCCGACCACCGTGCCCTCCCGGACGATGAACCGGCAGAAGAGGCACGGCGGTTCATCGTCATCCGCGTCCAGACCTTCGCGGACGCCCGCGAGGTCGCCGAGTACCTCATGGCGCAGTTGCCGGTGCTCCTGGACCTCAGCAGCGCCGACGCCGACGTCGCCAAGCGCATCCTGGACTTCTCCAGCGGGGTCGTCTTCGGGCTCGGCAGCGGGATGCACCGCGTCGACACCAATGTGTTCCTGCTGGCGCCCGTCGGCACCGAGGTGGCGTAAGCGGCGGCGGGCACCATCCCCCATTCGTAGGAAGAGCAGTTGGGTGTAACGGTTCTCCGGTCGGGTGGCTGCATAGCGTCCCTACATGGACACTGACAGTGCACGACCGGCGGTCACCGAATTACGGCTGTCCGCCTTCAAGGCCCATCGAGGCGTCACCCTCCCGCTCGGTCCGCTGACCCTGCTCAGTGGCGAGAGCGGAAGCGGCAAGTCCAGTGCGCTGCAGGCGTACGAGATCCTCGCCCGGCTCGGCAGCGGGGAACCGCTGGCACGAGCCGTCGGGGTGGTGGCGGGCGGGGCGAGCGCGTGCGTCCCGGCGGGCGCACACCCCGACCAGCAAGGACGGCGCGGCTTCCGTATCGGGTGCACGGTCGAAGGCCCGGCCGGACCGGTACAGCTCGATCTCGCCGTACAGGCCGAACCCGAACTCCGCATCGTGGGCGAGCGGTTGATCGGCGGCGGCGAGACACTCCTCACCACCGCCCTCACCGACCCGACCCGCCCCGCCGTCCAAGCCGCCTGGCATACCGCCGGCGCCACCCCCGTGACCCGCGCGCCGCTCCCCGATGACCGGCTCGGCACCTCCCTGCTGCCGCTTCGCGTCGCTGGCAAGACAGCCGGTCAGCGGCTGGTCCTGGCGGCGGCGGAACAAGTCGTGGTCGCCCTGCGTTCAGCCTTTGTGTGCGATCCGCGGCCGGAGGCCATGCGGGGGCCGGCGGTGGGTGCGGAGGACGGCTCCGCGGCGGACGGTGCGTCAGGCGGGGGAGGCTCCGGACGCGGAAGCGGATCACGCACGAGTGCCTCGGGCCGGTCGAGGAAGTCCGGCGGTCCGGCTGCGGCCGGTGGTCCGGCGGGCACGCGCGGACGCAAGGCCGTCCGCGGTGGTCGCGACGCCAGCGGCTGGGGCAGCGACGCTGACCAGGGGGACGAAGGGCGGCTCCGGTCGTCCTGCGACAACCTCTCCGCCGTCCTCGACCGTACGAGCCGCGAATGTGCCCGCCGGCATGCCGTTCTGGTCGCGGCGGTACGGGAAGCCTGCTCCGGAACCGTCGACGGACTGCGTGCGGTGCCCCGGCAGCCGGGCCCCGCGGCGGCCGGCACCGCCGCAGCTCCGGTAGGCGCCGGAGACGGCGGGGCAGCGGGCGCCCGGGCGGCGCAGACGGCACAGGGGCCGCAAGCCCTGCAGGCCGTCCTCGACCGCGGCGCCCTCGGCGAGATGCCCGTCGAGCAGCTGGGCGACGGCGAACTGCGTTTTCTCGCGCTGGCGCTGGTCCTCCTCACCGGCCCCGGGGTGCTCGCCATGGATCCCGCCGGGGAGATCCCGTCGGCGCAGCAGCAGATGACGGTCATGGCGGACGGCATGGACCGCTGCATGGACCGCAGACAGGCCCGCGAGCTGGTGTCGCTGGCCGTGCGGATGGCCGACCGCGGCCACGTCCGGCTCCTGGGGACGGTGCGGGATCCGACGGTCGCCGAAGGGCTGCCCGGCGTACAGGTGCTACACCTAGGGGTATGAGCGAGGATCTTCATGCCCTGCAGCGACGTCTGGCCGAATTCGCGGCTGCCCGGGACTGGCAGCAGTACCACACGCCCAAGAACCTGGCCGCGGCGCTCAGTGTCGAGGCCGCGGAACTGGTCGAGATCTTCCAGTGGTTGACGCCTGAGGAGTCGGCGACGGTGATGTCCGACCCGAAGGCGGCTGCCCGGGTCGCGGACGAGGTCGCGGATGTCCTGGCGTATCTGCTGCAGTTCTGCCAGGCGCTGGGCATTGACGCGCTGACGGCGCTGGCTGCGAAGATCGAGCGCAACGAGACGCGCTTCCCGGCGGTCCGCCAGGCTCCGCCGGACCGGCCGCGGGATGCCGAGTAGCAGGACGCGGGCGGGTGGATCGCCGGGCGGGGCGAGGCGGCGGCTCCGCCCCTCTCGTTTGTGCGCCGGCGCCCCCGCTCCCGCCTCCGGCCCGTGCGGTGTCCACCGCCGGACGACCGCTCCCGGGCAGGGCCGCCTGACGCTGATCCGCGCCGTCGCGCCCTGATCCGCACGGCTCGATCCGTTTCCTGCACGGTGAACTGCCATGTGGTGGGAGGCGACCGAAGGGATCATGGTGACCGGCGCTGCGGGAGTGTCCCGCGAGACGTGAGTGGCGGACTGAGTCCCATGAGCGGGGCGGGAGTTGAGTGACGCGTGGGGGCGCGAAGCGGACGAAGTGGAGCCAAGGCCGCGTCCCGACCGCACCCGAACCGCCTGTCGTCACTCTTCGGAGTTGTCGATCTTTCCACAACGCCTTGGTTGTCCACAGATTTGCGAATTCCCCTGGCTTTTTTGCCTGTTAACCCTCACGCTGGGTAGTGGAAGGAGTGCGGGGTGCATGCGAAGGAAGAAGGAAGGAGGGGGCAGATGGACGCGGTGCGGATCATCGCGGCCAGTCGCCGCGACCTGGCGCAGGCGAACTCGGTCCATGACGTGATCGTCGAGGCGTGGCAGGCGCAAGCCTTGGCGGAAGCGATAGGCAGCCATCTCGCGATATTCGGGCCGTACGAAGTGCGGTCCAGAGCCCGGGGGCTGGGCGATGCGGGCGGGCGGTTCAGCGGGGGACTGCTGTGCTCGACAGCGACCGCCGGCGGGCTCCGGGCGGCTCAACTGACCGAAATACGTGACGTCAAGGCGGCTTTGACCGGCCTCTGCCAACTGCTGCGGGAGGTGTGCGAGGCGCTGGTGGGAGTAGTGATCTCGGCAGACGAGGAGGGTATGTACTGGACCTGCGTGGAAGCCATGGACACCGCCGACGAATCCAGGGACCACGTTGCCGGAATACTGGAGAAGCTGGAGGTGCGCGACCGTCATCCTGCCTGACGGAGGGGAGAGCCGCTGACCGGCCGTTCCCACGGCAGACGTCGGCACGTCATGGCTCCGACCACGCGGGCTGATCGCGCCACCCGGCATGCCCGGGCAGTGCCCGCCCACCCGTGCCCCGGCTCGGCCCGGCCACGCCCCGATCCGCGCCCGCCCCTTCCCGTAGCCCCCGGCCGCCACCGCCGCTACCGTCCTCGTGATCGACACCATCCGCATGGTGTCCACGGCGTCGAACCAACACCTCAAGTGCCTTTACCGCAAGCGGCACTTCATCTGCCGGCACCGGCACCGCCGCCACCCCCACGGCCGTCGCTTTCGCGCCCACAGCCGGTTCGAGCTGGGGCCGTCCCCCGAGGTGCCGCATCACGCGCGTGCAGCAATTGCTTTGGGGCAGACGGGTTCCCGCCCGTCACGCCGACCACCCGCTGCCCGGCTCCCATGACTCCGCACGCCACTCATGACTCGCGCTCACGACTCACACCTGTGAACCCACTACGCACACCGGTATGACCCGACCCGGTGCTTTGACACGCCCCGGCGGTTGGTCCGCAGCTCAACGTGCAGGATGGAGGTATGGACCTACGAATCTTCACCGAACCCCAGCAAGGCGCTTCCTACGACACCCTCCTCAGGGTCGCCAAGGCCACCGAGGACCTCGGGTTCGACGCGTTCTTCCGCTCCGACCACTATCTGCGGATGGGGCACGCCGACGGGCTGCCCGGCCCGACGGACGCGTGGATCACCCTGGCGGGCCTGGCCCGGGAGACCCGGCGCATTCGCCTCGGCACGCTCATGACGGCGGGCACCTTCCGGCTGCCGGGCGTGCTGGCCATCCAGGTGGCCCAGGTCGACCAGATGTCCGGCGGACGGGTCGAACTCGGCCTCGGCGCGGGGTGGTTCGAGGAAGAGCACCGGGCGTACGGCATTCCGTTTCCCAAGGAGAAGTTCGCACGACTGGAAGAACAACTGGCGATTGTCACCGGCCTGTGGGCCACTGAAACAGGACAGGAGTTCTCTTACGACGGCCGGTACTACCACTTGGAGAAGTCGCCCGCACTGCCCAAGCCCGCTCAGCACAAGGTGCCGGTGCTGGTCGGCGGACACGGTGCGACGCGTACCCCGCGACTCGCGGCGCAGTACGCCGACGAGTTCAACATCCCCTTCGCCTCACTCGAAGACAGTGAGCGCCAGTTCGGACGGGTGCGGGCGGCCGCAGAAGCCGTCGGGCGCAGGGGAGACGACCTGGTGTACTCCAACGCCCTCGTGGCCTGCGTCGGCAAGAACGACGCCGAGGTGGCACGGCGGGCCGCGGCCATCGGACGGAACGTGGACGAGCTGAAGGCCAACGGCCTCGCGGGCTCGCCCGCCGAGGTCGTCGAAAAGATCGGCCAGTACGCCGCCATCGGCTCGTCCCGCGTCTACCTGCAGGTGCTGGACCTCGACGACCTGGACCACCTGGAACTGATCTCCGCGCAGGTGCAGTCCCAGCTGAGCTGAGCTGAGCTGAGCTGAGCCCGGCCGGGCCGGGGTACGGACGGTGCTGCCGGAAGCCGGAAGCCGGAAGCCGGAAGCGCCGCCTGCTCCGGGAGCAGACGGATGCCGGGAGCGGGCAGTGAGGGAGGAACGCGCGTGACGGTTCGGTGTGTCGGAGGGGAAGGGGGAAATTCGCTGGGGCATCGGTATCGCGACCGCAGATACTGGTCATGTGTTTCTGACGATAACGACCACCGGTACCACCGACCGCCCCGCCACTGACCTCGGGTTTCTGCTGCACAAGCATCCCGGGAAGGCGCAGCAGTTCTCGACGTCGCACGGGATCGCACACGTCCTCTACCCCGAGGCGAATGCGGAACGGTGCACGGCGGCACTGTTGTTGGAGGTCGATCCCGTTGCCCTCGTCCGCCGCGGGCAGGGCAAGGGGCGTGGCGGAGCCCCGGACGCGGCGCTGGGCCGGTATGTGAACGACCGTCCGTACGCGGCGTCGTCGTTGCTGGCGGTGGCGTTGCGGACGGTGTTCGCGAGCGCGATCAAGGGGCAGTGCGTGGCGCGGCCGGAGCTGGTCGGGCGGGCGATGCCACTGCGTATCGAGGTGCCGGTGCTGCCCGCCCGAGGCGGCGCGGAGCTGGTGGAGAAGCTGTTCCGGCCGTTGGGCTGGTCGGTGCTGGCCGAGCCGCTGCCGCTGGACGAGACGTTCCCGGAGTGGGGCGACTCGCGCTATGTGCGGTTGGTTCTGGACGGGGAGTGTGTGCTCGCCGAGGCGCTGCGGCATCTGTATGTGCTGCTGCCCGTGCTGGACGACGCCAAGCACTACTGGGTCGCGGCCGACGAGGTGGACAAGCTGCTGCGGGCCGGTGAGGGCTGGCTGGAGGGCCACCCCGAGCAGCGGGTGATCGTCGGCCGCTATCTGGCGCGGCGCTGGTCGTTGACCCGTGAGGCCATGGCGCGGCTGGAGCTGGAGCGGCTGGCCGAGGCGGATGACACCCTTGCAGAGGAGATCGACAACGCGGTGGACGAGGAGGCCGACACTGAGGAGAAGCCGGTGCCGCTGGCGGTGCAGCGACGGGAGGCGATCCTCAGGGAGCTGCGGGCGGCCGGGGCGGCGCGGGTGCTCGATCTGGGCTGCGGGCAGGGGCAGTTGATCGGTGCGCTGCTGAAGGAAGGGCAGTTCACCGAGATCGTCGGGGTGGACGTGTCGATGCGGGCGCTTCATGAGGCGCGGCGCCGGTTGCGGTTGGACCGGGTGTCCGAGCGGCAGTCGGCGCGCGTACGGCTCGTGCAGGGCTCGCTGGCGTACACGGACGGCAGGCTCACGGGATATGACGCGGCGGTGCTGAGCGAGGTCGTCGAGCATGTGGATCCGGCGCGGCTGCCGGCGCTGGAGTACGCGGTGTTCGGGGCGGCCGGGCCGCGGACGGTGGTGGTGACCACGCCGAACGTCGAGTACAACGTGCGCTGGGATTCGCTGCCCGCCGGGCAGGTGCGGCATGCGGACCACCGGTTCGAGTGGACGCGGGAGGAGTTCCGCCGGTGGGCGGGGGAGGTCGCCACGCGGCACGGTTACGCGGTGACGTTCGGCCCGGTGGGGCCGGATGATCCGGAGGTGGGGCCGCCCACTCAGCTCGCGTGCTTCACCCGTGAGGAGAGCGATGCTCCCGCGGCACCACGCAACGGCAGTGGTAGCGGGGGCACCGGCAGCGGTGGTGCGGGCAGTGCCGGCGGCAAAAGCGGCATGGGTGACAGCAGGGACAATGGTGGCAGGTGTGACGGCCGTGGTGGCTCGGACAGTGGAAAGGGGGCGGCGGCATGACGGATGGTAAGCGTACGGAGCGGCAGCAGGTGCGAGGGCCCGAGCAGGAGCAGGAGAAGCAGGGGCGGTTGCGCGAGCAGCGATCGGGGGACCGGCCGGAGGGCCACCGTCAGCCGCCGTCCTCGTCCACCGCCGACGGGCAGGGCCGTTTGCTCCCCGTGCCCGATCTGTCGCTGGTGGTGCTGGTCGGGGCCACCGGGTCCGGCAAGTCGACCTTCGCCGCGCGGCATTTCAAGCCGACCGAGGTGATCTCGTCGGACTTCTGCCGGGGGCTGGTCAGCGACGACGAGAACGACCAGAGCGTCAGCGGCGACGCGTTCGAGGTGTTGCACTTCATCGTGGGCAAGCGGCTGGCGGCCGGGCGGCTGACGGTCGTGGACGCCACCAACGTGCAGGCGGAGGCGCGCGCCCAGCTGGTGCGGCTGGCGCGCGATCACGACGTGCTGCCGGTGGCGATCGTGCTGGACGTGCCCGAGCAGGTCTGCGCCGAGCGGAACGCCGCGCGCGCCGACCGGGCCGGGCTGCCGCGCCGGGTCATCCAGCGGCACCAGCGGGAACTGCGGCGCTCCATACGGCATTTGGAGCGCGAGAGCTTCCGCAAGGTGCACATCCTGCGGGGGCAGCGGGAGGTCGACGCCGCCGGGATCGTCCGGGAGCGGCGTTACAACGATCTGCGCCATCTCACGGGCCCGTTCGACATCGTCGGCGATATCCACGGTTGCCGCTCGGAGCTGGAGAGCCTGCTCGGCCGGCTGGGATACGAGATGCGGCGCGATGCCACGGGCCGGGCGGTGGACGCCGTGCACCCGGAGGGCCGTACGGCGGTCTTCGTCGGCGACCTCGTCGACCGGGGGCCGGACAGCCCGGGTGTCCTGCGGCTGGTGATGGGCATGGTCGCGGCCGGTCACGCTCTGTGCGTGTCCGGGAACCATGAGAACAAGCTCGGTCGTTACCTCAACGGCCGCAAGGTTCAGCACACGCACGGCCTTGCCGAGACGATCGAGCAGTTGGAGAAGGAGGACGACGCTTTCCGCGCCGGGGTCGCGGAGTTCATCAGAGGACTGGTCAGCCACTACGTCCTGGACGGGGGTGGATTGGTGGTGTGCCACGCGGGTTTGCCGGAGAAGTACCACGGCCGGACGTCGGGCCGGGTGCGGTCGTTCGCGCTCTACGGCGACACCACGGGCGAGACGGACGAGTTCGGCCTGCCCGTGCGCTACCCGTGGGCGGAGGACTACCGGGGCCGCGCCGCCGTGGTCTACGGCCATACGCCGATACCGCGGGCCGGCTGGCTCAACAACACCATCTGCCTGGACACCGGCTGCGTCTTCGGTGGCCGGATGACCGCGCTGCGCTGGCCGGAGCGGGAGCTGGTGGACGTACCGGCGGAGCGCGTCTGGTACGAGCCGGCCCGGCCGCTCGCCACGGAGGCGCCCGGCGGTGCCGACGGCCGGCCGCTGGACCTGAACGACGTGGCGGGCCGGCGGACCGTGGAGACCCGCCACATGGGCCGGCTCGCGGTGAGGGAGGAGAACTCCGCGGCGGCGCTGGAGGTGATGAGCCGCTTCGCGATCGATCCGCGGCTGCTGCCGTACCTCCCGCCGACGATGGCGCCGTGTGCGACGTCCAAGGAGGAGGCGCAGGGGGAGGGCTTCCTGGAGCACCCGGCGGAGGCGTTCGCCGAGTACCGCGCGGCGGGCGTCCGGGAAGTGGTGTGCGAGGAGAAGCACATGGGGTCCCGTGCGGTGGTGCTGGTCTGCCGCGACGAGGCGGTGGCCGGCGAGCGGTTCGGGGTGCCGGGCAAGGGCGTCTCCGGCGCGGTGTACACCCGTACGGGACGGCCGTTCTTCGACGACGCGGCGATATCCGAGCGGATCCTGCGGCGGGTCGGCGCCTGTGTTGCCGAGGCCGGGCTGTGGGGCGAACTGGACACGGACTGGCTGCTGTTGGATGCGGAGTTGATGCCGTGGTCCCTGAAGGCGACCGGTCTGCTGCGCGGGCAGTACGCGGCGGTCGGCGCGGCGTCCGGGGCGGTCTTCCCGGGGGCGATCGGCGCGTTGGAGGCGGCGCAGGCCCGCGGTGTGGACGTGTCGGCGCTGCTGGAACGGCAGCGTGGTCGGGCGGCCGATGCCGCGGCGTTCACAGCGGCGTACCGGCGCTACTGCTGGCGGGTGGGCGCGACCGCGGACGCGGCCGGTCCCGAAGGGGCGGCGGGCGGTGCCGGGCTCGGCGTGCCGGCCGGGATCCGGCTGGCGCCGTTCCAGATACTCGCCGCGCAGGGGCGCAGCCTTGCCGGGCTGCCGCACACCGAACAGCTGGCGCTGATCGACCGGCTGATAGCGGCCGAGGAGACCCTGGTGGCGCGGGACGGTGATGGTGACCGTACGGCGGCCGGGAACGGCGCCGAGGCTTCGGACGAGGGTGTCGCCGAGGGCGCGGCCGAGGCGGGCGACGGTGTGCAGGGTGAGCGGACGCGGCTGCTCGCGCCGACCCGTCGGCTGGTCGTCGACACCGAGGACGAGGCGTCGGTCGCGGCCGGTGTCGCCTGGTGGCTGGATCTGACCGCGGACGGCGGTGAGGGCATGGTCGTCAAGCCGGTGCAGGCGCTGGTGAGGCAGACGGACGGCCGGCTCGTGCAGCCGGGCGTCAAGTGCCGTGGCCGCGAGTACCTGCGGATCATCTACGGGCCGGAGTACACCCGCCCGGAGAATCTGCAGCGGCTGCGCATACGCCATCTCGGCCACAAGCGCTCGCTGGCCCTGCGCGAGTACGCGCTGGGGTTGGAGGCGCTGGACCGGCTGGCGGCCGGTGAGCCGCTGTGGCGGGTGCACGAGGCGGTCTTCGCGGTGCTTGCGCTGGAGTCGGAGCCGGTGGATCCGCGGCTGTAGCGGTGGGGGAGCCGGCGGCGTGCCCGCCGGGTCCGGGGTGTCGCGTACCTCCCCGGGCCCGACGGCAGGTCGCCCGCGGCCGGGACCCGGTCCGTTCACCGGGGCGTTGTCTGTTCGCCGGGGACCTCGTCTGTTTCCCAGGGCACGGCGTCTGTCTCTCGGGGGTACTCCGCCCCGCTCGGGGGTTCATCTCCAACTGACGCTGCTGAAGCTGTCGATGCCACTGACGCCGCTCACGCTGCACGCGCCGCCCGGTACGTCCGCCGGTAGTCGACCGGCGGTACCCCCATCGCCCGGGCGAAGTGGCGGCGGAGGTTGGCCGCCGTCCCCAGGCCGGCGATCTCCGCGACCCGCTCCACGGGCAGATCGGTGCTCTCCAACAACTCCCGGGCCCGTGCGATGCGTTGGGACTGGATCCACTGCATCGGCGTGGTCCCGGTCGCGGCGTGGAAGCGGCGGACGAGGGTGCGCGGGCTGGTGTTGGCGTGCCGGGCCAGGTCCGCCACGGTGAGCGGGTGCCGGAG
This sequence comes from Streptomyces sp. YGL11-2, assembly GCF_050054615.1. Taxonomy (NCBI): domain Bacteria; kingdom Bacillati; phylum Actinomycetota; class Actinomycetes; order Kitasatosporales; family Streptomycetaceae; genus Streptomyces; species Streptomyces sp. YGL11-2. The sequence goes on along the minus strand of NZ_JBNHIN010000025.1, from coordinate 33,521 downwards.
GCGTTCCGCGGCCCAGTGGAGGAGGGGCGCGAGCGAGTCGTCACTGCGTTCCGGGAGCGGCGTCTCGATGTACTGGGCCTGTCCGCCGGGCCGGTGCGCGGGCGCGACCAGCTGGCGGGCCAGGGAGTTGGCGACCTCGGTGCCGTAGTCCTCGCGGATCAGGTGCAGGCAGACGTCGATGGAGGCGGTGGAGCCCGCGCCGGTCAGCACATCTCCGTGGTCGACGTAGAGGACCGACGGGTCGACGCTGACGGCCGGGTAGCGCTCGGCGAGCAGTTCCGCGTACATCCAGTGGGTGGCGGCGGTGCGTCCGTCCAGCAGGCCGGTCGCGGCGAGGGTGAAGGCGCCCGAGCAGAGGGAGACCACGCGTGCGCCCCGGCGGTGGGCGGTGCGTAGGGCCGCGACGAGTTCGTCCGGCGGATCGCCGTGCACATCGGCCGAGGCCGGTACGAGGACCGTGTCCGCGGTGACCAGTTCCGCGACGCCGTACGGGGTGCGGGTGCTGAACCACGGCCCGGCGAGAGGGGTTTCGCCGCCCGGGCCGATCGCGCACACCCGCAGGTCGTACCAGTCCGGGGGCGGCTGGATCCGGTCGGTGCCGAAGATGTGGCAGGGGATGGCGAGTTCGAGGAACGGCATGCCGGTGGTGACGGCGATCGCGAGGGAGGCCATGACGGGAGTGTGGCAGAAGACGTGGCAGGAACGTAGCGGACGGTGGCAGTGCTGCCACTCGTGGCGGGAGAGCGGGGGGCGGATGCTTGATCGACATGACCACTCCTTTTCCGGGCGGCCGGGGGACGGGTGTGCCCTCCCGCGGGGCCTCCGCACCGGGCGACCCTGGCGCTCCCGGCGCCCCCGCACGCACCGTTCCCGCTCGAACCTCCTCCGCACGTACCGTCGCTGCGTGCACCGCGCCCGTATACCCAGCTCCTGCCGCCGCGGCGGTCCGGCGCACCACGGAAGCCGCGCCTTGTGATGCGGGAGCGGCGGCTCATGACGTCGAAGCGGCGCCTCGTGATGCCGAGGCCGCGCTTCGTGATGCCGAAGCCGTCCCTCGTGACGCCGTTGCCGTCCGTCGCGGCGCCGGCACGATCCCTCCCGACGACGACGCCGACGGGCCTGACGCCGACGGGCCCGACGCCGCCGACCCGCGCCGCTGGCTGATCCTGGCCATCGCCTCCGCCGCACAGTTCCTGGCGGTGCTCGATCTGATCGCGGTCACCATCGCGTTCCCGGCGATCGGCCAGGACTTCGCGCCGGCGCCCGCCTCCGCGCTCTCCTGGGTGCTCAACGGCTACACCGTCGTGCTCGCCGCGCTCCTGGTGCCGGCCGGCGGCGCTGCTTCCTGACCGGGATGCTGCTGTTCGGCCTGGCGTCGGCGGCCTGCGGGATGGCGCCCACCCTCACGCTGCTCATCGTGGCGCGGGTGGTGCAGGGCGTGGCGGCCGCCGTACTGATCCCCACCTCCCTCTCCCTCGCGCTGCCCGCCTTCCCACCCCGGGAACGCGCGACCGCGGTCGGTGCCTGGACGGCGGTCAGCGCGGTGGCGGCGAGCTCCGGCCCAGTGATCGGCGGACTGCTCGCCGCCTCCGACTGGCGGCTGATCTTCCTGATCAACGTCCCGGTGGTGGTGCTCGCGGTGGGTACGGGCGTCCGGCTGCTGCCCCGCTCCGAACGCGGCGGGCGGCAGGCGCTCGACCTGCCGGGGACGGCGCTGGTGCTGGTGTGCGTCGGCGCGCTGGTGACGGCGTGCGTCGAGGCCCCCGAGTGGGGTTACTCCGCCCCCGCCACACTGACGGTCCTGGCCGCCGGAGTTCTGGCCGGCGCGCTCGGCGTACGCCATGTGCGGCGGGCCGCGGATCCCGTGGTGCACCCGGAGCTGTTCCGGACGCCCGGGTTCGCGGCGGCCACGCTGGGGCTGCTCAGCTACTTCGTGGCCTACGGGGCGATGGTGCTCGGGGCGAGCCTGCTGTTCACCGATGTGTGGCACTACTCGGTGCGGACCGCCGGGCTGGCGCTGGCGCCCTGGCCGCTGACGGTGCTGTTGGTCTCCGCGCTCTCCGGCCGCATCGTCGGGACGGTCGGGGCGCGGGCGACGGGCGTCATCGGGGCACTGTGCTTCGTGGCGGCCACCCTGTGGTGGCTGGCGCTGGCCGACGACGGACGGGGAGGCGGGGGTGCGCACTACGTGGCGCACTTCCTGCCCGGCCTGATCTTCGCCGGGCTCGGCACCGGGCTGTACCAGCCGGTGATGTTCGCCGCGACGGGACTGCTGCCCAGCCGCCAACTCTCCCTCGGCTCCGGCGTCCTGATGGTGTCGCGGCAGGCCGGTACGGCGCTGGGGGTGGCCGTGTTGGTAGCCGTCATGGGTGGCGGGCAGCAGCCGGACTTCGGGGCGTTGCGCGCCGGCTGGATCGTCGCCGCGGTGACCTCGGCGGGCGCTGTGGCGGCGGCGCTGACGCTGCGGCGGGGCGGTACGCGGGGGCCGGGTGAGGCCAGTGAGGTCGGTGAGGTCGGTGAGGTCGGTGACCGTGCGCGGAGGACCGGATGACGTCGGTATGACGGTGCCGGGTGGGCCGGGTGGGCCGGGCGGGCCGGCGTGACGGTACGCGGTGGGCCGGGCGTGGACGGTGCGGGCGGGGTAGGACGTGGGGAGGCAGTACCACGGCCCCGACTCGGGACGCGGAGGCCCGTGATCCGGAGGCCGAGGCGTGTGATCCGGACGTGGAGGCTCCCGCTCCGGATGAGGCGGCCCCACGCCAAATCCTTCCCGGGGGTGGGGGGATGGGCCCCGGTCCGGCCCCTGGTATCTCCCTGAGGAACGGCCCCGGGATCTCCCTGAGGACGGGACCCGGGGCCTCCCGGAGGTTCACCCCCACATCTCCCCGACATCGCGTCGACATCGCGTCGAGTCCCGACGCCGGGCCGCCGGAGCGGACAAGATGGGGAGATGGGATTCCATGTCGACTCAGAGGCCGGGCGGCTGCGCCGGGTCATCCTGCATCGCCCTGATCTGGAGCTGAAGCGGCTCTCGCCCTCCAACAAGGACACCTTGCTGTTCGACGACGTGCTGTGGGTGCGCCGGGCGCGGGCCGAGCACGACGGGTTCGCGGACGTGCTCCGGGACCGCGGCGTCGAGGTGCACCTCTTCGGGGATCTGCTGGCCGAGAGCCTGCAGATCCCCGAGGCGCGCACGCTGGTCCTGGACCGGGTCTTCGACGAGAAGGAGTACGGCCCGCTGGCCACCGACCATCTGCGGGCGGTGTTCGATGAACTGCCCGTGCCCGAGCTCGTGGAGGCGCTGGTCGGCGGTATGACCAAGCGTGAGTTCCTGGAGCGCCACTCCGAGCCGACCTCGGTCCGCTTCCATGTGATGGATCTGGACGACTTCCTGCTGGACCCGCTGCCCAACCACCTCTTCACCCGCGACACCTCCGCCTGGATCTACGACGGGGTGTCGATCAACTCGATGCGCTGGCCGGCCCGGCAGCGCGAGACCGTCCACTACGAGGCGATCTACCACCACCATCCGCTGTTCCGCGGCGAGGACTTCCACGTCTGGTCGGAGGGGCAGGCGGACTTCCCCTCGACGATCGAGGGCGGCGACGTGCTGGTCCTGGGCAGCGGCGCGGTGCTGATCGGGATGAGCGAGCGGACCACGCCGCAGGCCGTCGAACTGCTGGCGCGCGGACTGTTCGCGGCGGGTTCGGCGCGCACGATCGTGGCGCTGGACATGCCCAAGCGGCGGGCGTTCATGCACCTCGACACCGTCATGACGATGATCGACGGGGACACCTTCACCCAGTACGCGGGCCTGGGCATGCTCCGCTCGTACACCATCGAACCGGGCTCGGGCGACCAGGACCTCAAGGTCACCGACCATCCGCCGGAGCACATGCACCGCGCCATAGCGGCCTCCCTGGGCCTCTCCGACATCCGGGTGCTGACCGCGACCCAGGACGTCCACTCGGCCGAGCGCGAGCAGTGGGACGACGGATGCAACGTGCTGGCGGTGGAGCCGGGGGTGGTGGTGGCGTACGAGCGGAACGTCACCACGAACACCTTCCTGCGCAAGCGCGGCATCGAGGTGATCACCATTCCCGGGAGCGAGCTGGGGAGGGGGCGCGGCGGTCCGCGCTGTATGAGCTGCCCGGTGACGAGGGAGGCGGTACCGGGGGCGGCGTGAGCGGGGCGGGGCCGGGCCGGTGCGTTCGGGCGCGGTGTCCCGCCGCGTGCCCCACCCGACGATCCCGTATAGAGATACGGCGTGTCGTATACACTTCCAGTGTTCGATCCCGTCCCCGATTGCCGCGAACCAGGAGCCGACCCATGGCGACAGACCTCACGGGCCGCCACTTCCTCAAGGAGCTGGACTTCAGCGCAGAGGAGTTCCGCCGACTGATCGACCTGGCCGCCGAGCTGAAGGCGGCCAAGCGCGCCGGCACCGAGGTCCCGCGCCTGAAGGGCCGCAACATCGCCCTGATCTTCGAGAAGACCTCGACCCGTACCCGCTGCTCCTTCGAGGTCGCCGCCGCGGACCAGGGCGCCTCGACCACCTACCTGGACCCGTCCGGTTCGCAGATCGGGCACAAGGAGTCGGTCAAGGACACCGCACGCGTCCTCGGCCGGATGTTCGACGGTATCGAATTCCGCGGCAGCCGCCAGTCCGACGTCGAGGAACTCGCCGCGTACGCCGGGGTGCCCGTCTTCAACGGGCTGACCGACGACTGGCACCCCACCCAGATGCTCGCCGACGTGCTCACCATGGTCGAGCACGGCAACGGCCGCCCCCTGGAGGAGACCGCCTTCGCCTACCTCGGCGACGCCCGCAACAACATGGGCAACTCCTACCTCGTCACCGGTGCGCTGCTCGGCATGGACGTGCGGATCGTGGCACCGAAGCAGCTGTGGCCCGAGGGGGCGGTCATCGCGCAGGCGCGGTCGCTGGCCGAGGCGAGCGGCGCCCGGATCACCCTCACCGAGGACGTCGCCGAGGGCGTCCGCGGCGCGGACTTCGTCGCCACCGACGTCTGGGTCTCCATGGGCGAGCCGAAGGAGGTCTGGGACGAGCGGATCGCGCTGCTCGCCCCGTACGCGGTCACGATGGACGTGCTGCACGCCACGGGCCGGCCCGACGTGAAGTTCCTGCACTGCCTGCCCGCGTACCACGACCTGGGTACGGCGGTCGGCCGGGAGATCCACGCCCGGCACGGCCTGTCGTCGCTGGAGGTCACCGACGAGGTCTTCGAGTCCGCGCACTCGGTCGTCTTCGACGAGGCGGAGAACCGGATGCACACGATCAAGGCGGTGCTGGTGGCGACGCTGGCCCGGCCCTGACCTGACCGTCGGACGGCCCCTGGGTCCCCGCGGGAAGCCGGCGGCGGTCCCGGGTGGCACCCCGCGTCGGTGCATAGCCATACGGTTCAATGGGCGATCATGCAGTTCCGGCGGTTACCATCGAGCCGCTCACGGGGTCCGGACCCACCGGTTCGGACCCCGCTCCGCGCCCGGCGGCCACCCCGCCGCACGCACCGCACCACCAGAGAGAGAACCACCCCATGTCCCGCTCAGGCCCGTCCGGACTGCGCATCAAGTCCCCCGACCTCCTCATCGCCGAATCCGGCGCGGACCTCGAAGGCAACGGCCTGCGGCGCAGCATGGGCCTCTTCCAGCTCGTCTGCTTCGGCATCGGCGCCATCGTCGGCACCGGCATCTTCGTCGGCCTCTCCGACACCGTCGCGCAGGCCGGCCCCGCCGTCATCGTCTCCTTCGTCCTCGCCGCGATCACCTGCGTCTTCACCGCCTTCTCCTTCGCCGAACTGGGCGGCGCCATCCCGGTCTCCGGCAGCTCGTACTCCTACGCCTACGCCACCCTCGGCGAGCGCACCGCCTTCCTCGTCGGCTGGTGCCTGCTCCTCGAATACGGCATCTCGATCTCCGCGGTCGCCGTCGGCTGGGGCCAGTACCTCAACGAACTGCTGGGCAGCCTGACCGGCTGGCAGCTGCCCGCCGCGCTCTCCAGCCCGCCCGGTGCCGGCGGGATCGTCAACGTCCCCGCCGTCGTCGTGATGCTGCTCGCCGCGCTGCTGCTCGTCCGCGGCGTCCGCGAGAGCGCACGTGCCACCGCCGCGATGGCGGTGCTCAAACTGGCGGTCCTGGCGCTGTTCTGCGTGATCGGCTTCAGCGCCTTCCGGAGCGGAAACCTCGCGCCGTTCGCCCCGGAGGGCATCGCCGGGATCACCTCCGGAGCCTCCGTCGCGTTCTTCTCGTACATCGGCTTCGACGCCGTCACCACCGCCGGTGAAGAGGTCCGCAACCCGCGGCGCAACATCCCCGTCGCGATCATGATCTGCATCGGCGTGGTCACCGTCCTGTACTGCCTGGTCGCGCTCGGCGCCATCGGCGCGCTCTCCTCCGGGAAGGTCGCGGGGCAGCCGGCCGCGCTGTCGCTGATCGTCAACCGCGTCACCCACTCCACCCTCGGCGGCGGCGTGATCGCCTTCGGCGCGGTGGTCGCCATCGCCTCCGTCGTCCTCGCCGTGATGTACGGGCAGACGCGCATCCTGATGTCGATGTCCCGGGACGGCCTGATCCCGCGGATCTTCGAACGGATCTCGCCCCGGACCTCCACCCCGGTGGCCAACACCTGGATCGTCGCGGCCGTCTTCGCGGTCCCCGCCGCGGTCGTCCCGCTCGACGTGGTGATGAACCTGACCACCATCGGGACCCTGGCGATCATGGCCGTGGTCAATGTGAGCGTGCTGGTCCTGCGCCGCACCCGGCCCGACCTGCCGCGCCGCTTCCGCGTCCCGCTCTTCCCGGTCAGCCCGGTCCTCGGCATCGCCTTCTGCGGCTATCTGATCTACGGCACCGGCTCGGCGACCTGGCTGCAGTTCGCCGGGTTCCTGGCCGTCGGCGCGCTGGTCTACGCGCTGTACGGGCGCCGCCACTCCCGCCTCGGGAACGGGACCCGGGAGCCGGGCGGGGACGCCGCCGGGGGAGCGGACGGGGGAGCGGACGGGGGAGCGGACGGGGGTCCGGACGCCGGCGGGACCGAGGGCGGGATCCGGGACCGGGTCGGGGCCGTCCAGGAGTAGCCGGTCCGGGAAGCCGGCGGAAGCGGCTCGGCGGTTTCCGCGCAGCACGGGCCCGGCACGGGCCGGGCCGACGCGGTCCCGGCGGGCAGTGGGTCAGGGCCGCTGCGGCAGCCGCGGCTCCCGCAGTGGGGGCAGGGCGAACCACACGGCCTTGCCGTGCGCGGTCGGCCGGCAGCCGGCGGCGGAGCTGAGGCCCCGGACCAGCCGCAGCCCGCGGCGCGCGGCCGGGCACCGGTCGGCCGCCGCGCCGGCGCTCCCGGCCTCCGGAACCGGCCCCGCCGCCGGTGCGCCGTACGCCGCGCCCTCCGGCCGCTCCAGCCCCGCCAGGGGCGCCGGGTCCCCGTCGTGCACCTCGACCTCGCAGCCCGCCGGCCGCAGCCTCACCACCAGCTCGATCGGATCCGAACCGCCGGTGTGCGCCACGGCGTTGGCGACCAGCTCCGCGGTCAGCAGGGCCGCGGTGTCGTGGTCGGCGGTGACCCGCAGGTCCAGCAGCGCGGTGTTGATCAGCGCGCGGGCGATCGGCACGGCGGCCGCGGTGTGCGGCAGCGCGACGTGCCAGGAGGTGACGTCGGACGGTTCGGGCAGCGGCGGGGCGCTGGCTTCCGGCAGGAGCGGTTCCGGCATGAGGTGTTCCGTTCGCCCGGGGCCGGGTCGGATCCCTCATGGCCCCATCGGACACCTTCACCGTAGGGCCGGGGCCGGGCCGGGCATCAGAGCCGACCGGCAGGGCCGACCGGGACCTGGGTCACCCGCCGGATGGGACGTTCGGCCCACGCGCAACCCGCCCGCAGCATGCGGCGCACACGGGACAATGTATCGCGGCCTCATGACGACAGTCACAAATCAGTGATAGCTTCGAGGGGTTCACGCGCACCGCCACCGCATCCGCAGCCACCGCACACACCAGCCGTCCGGCTGAGGGGGGCAGGCAGACCGATGAGCCCGTTCGCAGGATCCGCCCGAAGCACCGGCGCCTGGCAGCACATCCGGGTGGCCAGGGAAGACGGCATCGCCACCGTCACCCTCGCGCGCCCCGAGAAGCTCAACGCGCTCACCTTCGAGGCATACGCCGACCTCCGCGACCTGCTCGCGGAACTGTCCAGAGAACGCTCCGTGCGCGCCCTGGTCCTCGCCGGGGAAGGCCGCGGCTTCTGCTCCGGCGGCGACGTCGAGGAGATCATCGGCGCCACCCTGGGCATGGACACCGCACAACTGCTGGACTTCAACCGGATGACCGGCCAGGTCGTACGGGCGGTGCGCGAGTGCCCCTTCCCGGTCATCGCGGCGGTGCACGGCGTGGCGGCCGGCGCCGGCGCGGTGCTCGCGCTGGCCGCCGACTTCCGCGTCGCCGACCCCTCCGCCCGCTTCGCGTTCCTCTTCACCCGGGTCGGCCTCTCCGGCGGCGACATGGGCGCGGCCTACCTCCTGCCCCGCGTCATCGGCCTCGGACACGCCACCCGGGTGCTGATGCTCGGCGACGCGATCCGCGCGCCCGAGGCCGAACGCCTCGGCCTGATCAGCGAGTTGGCCGAGGAGGGCCGCGCCGACGAGACGGCCGCCGCGCTCGCCCGGCGGCTCGCCGAAGGGCCCGCGCTGGCCCACGCCCAGACCAAGGCGCTGCTCACCGCCGAACTCGACATGCCGCTGGCCGCCGCCGTCGAAATGGACGCCGCCACCCAGGCACTGCTGATGAACAGCGCCGACTACGCCGAATTCCACGCCGCCTTCACCGAGAAGCGGACCCCCAAGTGGCAGGGGAAATGACGATGTCCGCGGCGCGGGACGGCCGGCCGCTGAAGGTCGCCGTCCTCGGCGGCGGACCCGGCGGGCTCTACGCGGCGGCGCTGCTCAAACGCCTCGACCCGGCTCGCGAGATCACCGTCTGGGAACGCAACGCCCCCGACGACACCTTCGGCTTCGGTGTCGTCCTCTCCGACGAGACCCTCGGCGGCATCGAGCACGCCGACCCGGTCGTCTACCGCGCCCTGCAAGCGGAGTTCGTCCGCTGGGACGACATCGACACCGTGCACAACGGCCGCACCCTGACCTCAGGCGGCCACGGTTTCGCCGCGCTCGGCCGGCGCCGGCTGCTCGCCGTCCTCCAGGAACGCTGCCGCTCGCTCGGTGTGCGCACCGTCTTCCGCACCGAGGCACCGCCGGCCGCCGAACTCGCCCGCGACCACGACCTGGTGATCGCCGCCGACGGCGTGCACAGCACCACCCGCACCGCCCACGCCGACGTCTTCCGCCCGCGGCTGACCACTCACCGCTGCCGCTACATCTGGCTGTCCGCCGACTTCGCGCTGGACGCGTTCCGCTTCGAGATCGCCGAAACCGGCCACGGCATCGCCCAGCTGCACGGCTATCCGTACGCCCGCCCGCGACCCGGCGCCGGCTCCGCGGAGCCCGCCGGCGGCGCCAGCACCGTCATCGTCGAGATGCGCGAAGAGGTCTGGCGGGCCGCCGGCCTGGACGCCTATGAGGAGCGCGCCTCGGCCGAATGGTGCGCGGCGCTCTTCGCCGGCGCGCTGGGCGGCCGCCCGCTGCGGTCCAACAACTCCTGCTGGACCGCCTTCCGCACCGTCGTCAACGAGCGCTGGTCGCACGGCCGGATCGTCCTCCTCGGCGACGCCGCGCACACCGCGCACTTCTCCATCGGCTCCGGCACCAAACTCGCCGTCGAGGACGCCCTCGCCCTCGCCGCCTGCCTCCAGGAGCACGCCACCGTGCCGGACGCGCTCACCGCCTACGAGGCCGAGCGCCGCCCCGTCGTCGCCTCCACCCAGCGCGCCGCTCGCGCCAGCCTCGCGTGGTTCGAGGACCTGGCCACCTACACGGGCCAGCCGCCGCACCAGTTCGCCTTCAACCTCCTCACCCGCAGCCGCCGGGTCACCCACGGCAATCTGCGGCTGCGCGACCGGGAGTTCGTCGACGCGGTGACGAAGGAGGCGGATATCCCCACCGGGACACCGCCCATGTTCACCCCCTTCCGGCTGCGCGGACTGACCCTGCGCAACCGGGTCGTGGTCTCCCCGATGGACATGTACTCCGCAGACGGCGAGGGCACCCCCGGCGACTTCCACCTCGTCCACCTCGGCGCCCGCGCACTCGGCGGCGCCGGACTCGTCATGACGGAAATGGTGTGCGTCAGCCCCGAAGGGCGGATCACCCCGGCCTGCACCTGCCTCTACACCCCCGCCCACGAGACGGCCTGGCGCCGGATCACCGACTTCGTCCACACCTCGGCCCCCGGCACCGCCATCGGCGTGCAGCTCGGCCACTCCGGGCGCAAGGGCTCCACCCGGCGGATGTGGGACGGCATCGACCAGCCGCTCCCCGACGGCAACTGGCCGCTCGTCGCCCCCTCCGCACTGCCCTACCGCCCCGGCGTCAACCAGATCCCGCACGCCCTGACCACCGCCGAACTCACCGCCGTGCGCGACCGGTTCGCCCGCTCCGCCGCCGCTGCCGCGCGCGCCGGATTCGACCTCCTCGAACTCCACTGCGCCCACGGCTACCTCCTCTCCGGGTTCCTCTCGCCGCTGACCAACCAACGCACCGACGCGTACGGAGGTTCCCTGGCAGGCCGGCTCCGCTTCCCCCTCGAAGTCTTCGACGCGGTCCGCGAACAGTGGCCGGACGACCGGCCCATGACGGTCCGCATCTCCGCCACCGACTGGGCCGACGGCGGCACCACCGCCGAGGACGCGGTGGCCATCGCGGGCGCCTTCGCCGAACACGGCGCCGACGCCATCGACGTCTCCACCGGACAGGTCGTACCCGACGAGCGCCCCGACTTCGGCCGCTCGTACCAGACGCCGTTCGCCGACCGCATCCGCAACAGCCTCGGCATCCCCGTCATCGCGGTCGGCGCCATCTCCTCCTGGGACGACGTCAACTCCCTGGTGCTGGCCGGGCGCGCGGACCTGTGCGCCCTGGCCCGCCCGCATCTCTACGACCCGCACTGGACCCTGCACGCCGCCGCCGACCAGGGCTACACGGGGCCGGGCGCCCCCTGGCCGCCGCCCTACCAGGCCGGCAGCCGCACCCCGCCCACCGGCCGCACCGACGCGCCGAAGCCCCGCCTCACGCTGCACTGACGGGGAGGCCGCAAGCAGCGGGAGGCGGGGCCGTTGGAGGGCGGCGCGGTGCCGGGAGGGAGGCTCTCAGGGCATCGGCAGGCTGCCGACCTTGGCGGCGAGCACCCGCCGGCCGTGCTGCTCCATGCCGACCTCGACCTCCCGGCAGCCGCCGCCGGAGCGCCCGGCGGTCCGGGCGGCCACCCAGCAGGGCGCGTCCATCTCCGCGTACCGCTCGAAGGAGCACTCCAGCGCGACCGGCAGCGCCCCGCCGGGCGTCAGCGCCAGCGCGGCCTGCCGGACGGCCTCGATCATCAGCATGCCGGGCGCGTGGTCCACGGGATGGTCGAACAGCACCGGATGCGAGGTGTCCACCCGCAGCTGCCAGCGGCCCGGACCGTCGGCGGGGGAGAGCACCACGTCACCGGTGCGGTCCCGGCCCACCAGATCCGGGGCGACCGGCTCCGGCACCGGCAGCTTCAGGGAGTTGGCCAGCGCCAGATCGCCGTAGTCGCCGCGCAGCCGGCGGTAGACGGCCGGGCTGTGGCAGGAGTAGTCGAGCACCGCGGAGGCCAGGTCGCTGCCGTCGCACACGATGCGGAACTCCTGGCGGACGCGGGCCAGCTGTTTTCCGTGCCGCACCACGTCGCGGTCGGTGATGTGCAGCTCCACGTCGGCCGGCGCGTCCGTGGCGCGCAGCGCCGTCGGCGAGAGGTCGTAGCGGACCCTGCGCCAGATGATCGGGTGGTCCAGCGGCACGCCGTGCGCGACGTGGCTCAGTAATATCCCCGCCTGCCGCACGGTCTCGATCAGCAGCAGCGGGTCGTGCAGGCCGTTCACCGGCCGGTAGAAGCTGTGCGCCCGCGGCCACTGGGCGCTCACCAGCCAGCTGTCGGGGCCGCCGCGCCGCCAGTCCGTCAGGAACACCTCGGAGACGGCGGCGCGATGGACGTACTCGCGGGGCACGGTCATGGTCAGGGCCCGCGGTCGGTTCCCGTCGGCGAACCGTCCGTGGGTGCCGACGCGGAGCTGATCGGGCGCGAACGAGGTGAGGGTGGCGCTGGCCATGGGGCCCCTTTCTGTGGGCGGCGCTCAGCGCCCTGACGGACCGAGTCCGGTCTCCGGCCCGGGGCACCAAGATACGAACCATGTGGTTTGTTTTCCAGTGCCGAGTGGACCATTACCCCGTCAGGGCGACGAGGTGCGGTCGGTCAGACGGCGATCTTCACGGAGCGGCCCTGCGGGTCCAGATGACTCAGCGCCCCCGGCGAGGCGAGACCCGGCAGGGTGTGCTTCCAGAGCATCGTGACCCGCTCCGGAAGGTCGGCGCGGTTGGTGGCGGCCCGCGAGAACAACTGCACGCCCATATAGGCGGAGACGAAGAACTCGGCGGCCCGCTCCGGCGCCACGGCGGGCAGTAACTCCCCGTTGTCCCGGGCTTCGCTGAACATCGTGGTGATGATGTCGGTCCACGCCTGATAGGGGACCAGCGGATCCTCGCTGAAGGTCGTCTCGACCGCGATCCGGGTCCCGGCCTGCAGCAACGGATCGCTGCGCAGCGCCAGCGCCACCTGGTGCGTGAAGTCGATGGCGTCCTGCAGCCGGGACTCGCTCACCTGCGGCACGAACGGTTCGGTCTGCTCCCGGATGACCGCGCGGGCGAGTGCATCCTTCGAGTGGAAGTGGAAGTAGACCGCGCCCTTGGTGACCCCGGCCCGCTGGATGATCTCGGCCATCGTGGCGGCCTGGTATCCACGAGTGCCGATGACATGGGCCGCGGCTTCGAGGACGGCGCGCCGGGTGCGCACTGCGCGTGCCTGCTTGACCACCGATCATCCTCCGTATGCTTTCTTGGAGTTGTTGTGCCTGAGTGCGACCCGCTGCCGTGGCGGCGCAGTCTATTTCCGCATCATAAAGAAGCCAACCATGCGGTATTCACACGCCGACCCGCCGCCACGGCAGCGGGTCGCACCCGGGCGGAGCGGTGTCATGCGGCACCGCGCGCGTTCAAGGAGCTGCCCGATGCCCGTCCCCGTCCCGTCCGATGTGCCCGCCACGCACCGGGAGGTGCGGCTCGCCGCCCACCCGGGCCATGAGCTGACGGAGCGTCACTTCACCCTGGTCGAAGCCCCGGTGCCGCAGCCGGCACCCGGGCAGGTGCTGGTACGCACCCGGGTGATGGCGGTGACCGCGGCGATGCGGACGCAGATGACCGGCGCGCGGCTGCCGATGCCGTCGTTCGTCCCGGGCGAGGCGCTGTGGGGCTCCGCGGTCGGCGAGGTCGTGGCGGCCCCCGGCGGCGGCTTCACCCCCGGCGAACTGGTCCATCACCCTTACGGATGGCGGGAGTTTGCGGTGGTGGAGGAAGGCAGGCTAAGGCGCCTCGCCCCGGACGCGCTGCCCTCTTTGGCCGCGCACCTCTCCCAGGGGGCGACCGCCTGGGGCGCGCTGCGCCGGGCGGCCGGGGTAGGGCCGGGCGACACCGTGTTCGTCAGCGGCGCCGCCGGCGGCGTGGGCAGCCTGGCCGGGCAGCTGGCGCGGCGGCTGGGGGCACGGCGGGTGGTGGGCAGCACCGGCTCCGAGCGCAAGGCGTCCGTGCTGCGGGCCGAGTTGGGGTACGACGACACGATCGTGCGCGGCGCAGGTCCCATCGAGGAGCAGCTGCGCCGGGCGGCCCCGGACGGGATCGACGTCCTGCTGGACACCGTGGGCGGCGAGCAGCTCGCCGCGGCGCTCGCGGTGGCCCGCCCGGACGCCCGGTTCGTGCTCGTCGGCGCGCTCTCCAGCCAGCTGGGCGAGGGCGGTGGCGTGGCCGCCCCGGTCGAACTGGACGCGGGGCTGATCATCACCCGCCGGGTGGCGCTGCGCGGCTTCGGGCTGTACGCGCATCCCGACCTGCCCGAGGAGTGGACCAGGGAGTTCGGCCAGGGCCTGCGGGACGGCTCCCTCGTCTTCCCGCACACCCTGCTGAAGGGGATCGAGCAGGCGCCGCGGGCGCTGTGCGAACTCGTGCAGGGGCGCCATATCGGGGCCGTACTCGTCGAGTTGTGAGCCCGGCGCGGACTCGGCGCGGGCCCGTCCGGTCGCGGCGGGCCGGGCGGGTCAGCCGGCCGCGGCCTGCGCCGGCGCCGGGATGCAGCCGGCCGCGACCCGGCCCGGTGCGCCCGGCAGCAGCGCCCACAGGCCGGTGACGGCCTCCTGGTCCCACCACGTCCGGTCCGCGGCGCCCAGGTGCAGAAGTCCCACCACCATCGACGTCAGCAGCTGGGCGGTGCGCCGCGGTTCGGCGTCCGAGTGGCGCGGGCCGGCCGGGCCGTCCGCGGTGCCGACCGGCCCGCCGGTGCCGCAGGTCACCGCCTTGTCGAGGAAGAGCGCGTACCACCGCTGCTCCAGGGGGTGGATCTCCAGGCCCGGCGCGGTCTCCGGCCGCAGCCGCAGTCCGGCGCGCAGCACCGCGTCCGACTGCACCCGGCCGAACAGCTCGGCGGCGAAGTCCCGTACGGCGAAGGAGAGTGGCTTCGGGGAGCGGAGGAAGCCGTCCTCGATCTCCTGCAGGGTGGCCAGCGCGGCGTCCCGCACCGCGAGGGTCAGGTCGTCTTTGGACGTGAAGTGGAAGTAGAGCGCTCCCTTGCTCAGCCGGGCCCGCCGGCTGATCTCGACCATGCCCGCGGCGGGCACTCCCTTTTCCAGGAAGGTCTCTGCGGCCGAGCGGATGAGCGCCTGGCGACTCTGGATGGCGCGATGCTGCGTGGGCACGGTGTCCGTCCCGTCTCTCGTACGACTGCAACCTCCTTGCAGTCTACATAGAAAACCAACCATGCGGTTCGGTATGCTCGGGGTAATTGGCCGGAACTGCCCGGCGCTGTCGCGAAGCCGTCGGTCGCCCGATGATCCGGCTCCGGTGGCGGGGGGAGACCCGCGGGTAACCAGTGTGGCGCCGGCCGTGGGGTGTTGTCGACCCGTCAGGGTGTGACAAAGGCGCATTGACAAACAGCGCAGGCGGTTTTTAAATCTCCGAAGGCGGTAAACGGGACGATCCCTTCCGATGCCGCCGCCCCGACGGCCGCGTACCGCCCTTGGACAGCGGTGCGCCGTGGCGAGACCGCCTCTGCCTGCACCGGTCGTCGACCGCTGGCCGCCCGACCAGCTGTGCCAGCAACGTCCCCCCGAGCCCCCGCACCCATCGGAACCCGGAAAGGTCTCCACCCCATGCGCGTATCAATGGAAGTCGGCGAACGTCCTGTCAGAGGCGCGCGGAGCGCCGGCGCCGAGACCATCAGAGCCGCCGTCTTCGACCTCGACGGCACCCTCGCCAACACCCTCCCCGCGATCAGCAAACTGCTCGTCAAGGTGGCCTCGGAACAGGGCTGTTCGGTCACCGCCCGGCAGGCGGCGGCCGCCATCGGCAAGCCCCCGGGCGCCGCCTTCGGTCGGCTGCTGGGCCGGCCCGAGGAGGACGGCCGGGTGCAGGCCGCCATCTCCCGCTACCGCGAGCTGTTCGCGTACGAGGTCCTGTGCCAGGGGCCGCAGCTTCTCTTCCCCGGAGTGACGGCCGGGCTGTCCGCGCTGCGCGCCCACGGCGTCGAACTCGCCGTCGCCACGTCGAAGACGACCCGCGGCGCCGAGGCCCTGCTGGACGTCATGGGCATCCGCGACCTGGTCGGCCCGGTCATCGGGCAGGACATGGTCCGGCGCGGCAAACCGCACCCGGAGATGGTGCTGCGCGCGGCCGGCCGGCTGGGGGTCCCGGCCTGGCAGAGCGCGTATGTCGGGGACACCGTGGGGGACATGCGGATGGCGGTCACCGCGCGCATGGAGCCGGTGGCGGTGACCTACGGCAACGGGACGTTCGGTGAACTCGCCGCGGTCGCCGGGACGCGCATGTGCAGTTCCTTCAAGGACGTGGTCTCGGTGATCGCCGCCGCCCGGCCGCGGCCGACGGCCGCCGTCACGGTAGGGGCGCAGCAGCGGCGACGCTGACACGACGGGGACGGGGGGCGGGCGCGCGGCCGAGGGGGACACCGGCCGCGGGCAGGAGAGGCGACGGCGTACGGGCGTACGAGGGCGAGCCGGTCAGACGGCTCCCCGGGTGCGGTGGGGCCCGGCCGTCGCCTCACGCGCGTAACGGGCGCCCGCCACCCGCAACTTGGCGTCCAGCCGGCCGAACACCTCGGCCGCCCGGCCGCCCGGCCAGTCCTCCGGGAGGAGGGGAGAGGGCAGACCGGGGTCGGCGTACGGGAGGCGGCGCCAGGCGTCCAGCGCCAGCAGGTAGTCGCGGTAGGCCGCTTCGGGGGGAACCGACCGGCGCCGTGCCCAGTGCGCCAGCACCGGCTCGTGCTCCGCGAGGAACGCGCGGTGCCGTGCGGCGATGGCGTCCAGGTCCCACCAGCGCGCGACGGCCTGCGCGGTGGGCGCGAAACCGGCGTGGGTACCGGTGAACAGGTCGACGTACGGGCCGAGTTCCAACCGCTCCAGGGTGTGCCGGGTCTCCTCGTACAGATGCGCCGGGGCGATCCACACGCCGGGCGCCGCGGTGCCGAAGCCCAGCCGGGACAGCCGGGAGCGCAGCAGGTGCCGCTTGTGCCGCTCCTCCTCGGGGACGGAGAACACGGCCAGCACCCAGCCGTCGGACAGCCGGGCGGCCGGCCGGCCGAATATCCGCCGGTCACCGTCCTCCAGCAGCTGCCGGGCGGCGTCGGAGAGTCCGTAGGCGGCGGCGCCGGCGGCGGTGCGCTCCGCGACGAGCAGCCCCCGGCGCTTGAGCCGGGAGACGGCGGAGCGCACCGACGGCGGATCCACCCCTAGCGCCCCGAGGAGCCGGATCAGCGCCGCCACCGGCACCGGTCCGGGCACGCCGCCGGGATGGTCCGGGCCGCCGCGCCCGTAGGCGCCGTAGAACGTGACGATCAGGGACCGTGGGGTGTGCTGGGGTTGCTGGGCTTGCTGGTCGCTCACCGGGTCACTCTAGATCGGCTTCGCGCAGCCGGAAGCGCTGGAGCTTGCCGGTGGGGGTGCGCGGCAGCGCCGTGTGGAAGACGAAGACGCGCGGGCATTTGTAGGGCGCGATACGGCCCTTGACGAACGCCCGCAGCGCGTCGACCGTCTCGCCCCCGGAGGCGACGCCGGCGCGCAGCACGACATGGGCGACGGCGACCTGGCCGCGCTCCTCGTCGGGCCGCCCGACCACGGCCGCCTCGGTGACGTCCGGGTGCCGCAGCAGCGCGTCCTCCACCTCGGGGCCCGCGATGTTGTACCCGGCCGAGACGATCATGTCGTCCGCGCGGGCCACATAGCGGAAGTAGCCGTCGCCCTCCCGGACATAGGTGTCGCCGGTGAGGTTCCAGCCGTCCCGTACGTACTCCGTCTGCCGGTCGTCGGCCAGGTAGCGGCAGCCGGTCGGCCCCCGGACGGCGAGCAGTCCCGGTTCGCCGTCCGGCAGCGGCACGCCGTCGGTGCCCACCACGCGGGCCTCGAAGCCCGGCACCGGCAGCCCCGTCGTCCCCGGCCGGATCGCGTCGTCGGCGGCGGACAGGAAGATGTGCAGCAGTTCGGTGGCGCCGATCCCGTTGATGATCCGCAGGCCCGTCGCGTCGTACCAGGACTGCCAGGTGGCGGCGGGCAGGTTCTCGCCCGCCGACACGCACCGGCGCAGCGACGAGAGGTCGCGCCCGCCGAGTGCGGGCAGCATCGCGCGGTAGGCGGTGGGTGCGGTGAACAGGACCGAGATCCGGTGTTCGGCGATGTCTCCGAGCAGCCGCTCCGGCCCGCCCCAGTCCGCCAGATAGGCCGAGGCGCCGGCCCGTAGCGGGAAGACCACCAGTCCGCCGAGGCCGAAGGTGAAGCCGAGTGGCGGGCTGCCGGCGAACACGTCGTCAGGCTCCGGTCGCAGCACCTGGGCGGAGAAGGTGTCCGCGACGGCGAGCACATCGCGGTGGAAGTGCATGCACCCCTTGGGGCGGCCGGTGGTGCCCGAGGTGAAGGCGATCAGCGCGACGTCGTCGGCGGCGGTGGCCACCGCCTCGTACGGGGCGCCGCCCGGTCGCGCCAGCCGCCGCAGATCGCCCGGACCGTCCCCGCCGAACTCGGTGATCCGCAGCCCCGGCGCCTGCGCCCGCACCAGGTCGCCCACCGACCGGGCGTCGCACAGCGCATGGCCGATGTGCGCGATCCGGCAGATGGTGGCCAGCTCGTCCGGCCGCTGCGCCGCCAGGACGGTCACCGCCACCGCGCCCGCCTTCATCACCGCGAGCCAGCAGGCGGCCAGCCAGGGCGTGGTCGGCCCGCGCAGCAGCACCCTGTTGCCCGGCCGGACGCCCAGCGGGCCGCTGAGCGCGTGCGCGATCGCGTCGACCTGATCGCGCAGCTGCCCGTACGACCACACGGCGCCGGTCGCGTCGCGGACCGCGGGCCGGTCCGGGCCCAGCCGCGCGATGGTGCCGTCGAGCAGCTCCGCACCGCAGTTCAGCCGGTCGGGATAGCCCAGGTCGGTCAGGTGCGGCCACTGCTCGGGCGGGGGCAGCCGGTCGCGCGCGAAGGTGTCGGTGTGGGCCGAGGTCCGTAGCTCCATGCGGGGTGCGCCCCCTTGGGCCGGGTGGCCGACGGGCGGCCGGGAGAGGGGTGGAGGAGAGGGGGCGGGGAGCGGGCCGGTACGGCCGTGCCTGGGCCGCTTCCGGGGCCGGTCCCGCCGGACGGATGGCGGGCGGGGACGGGTCGGGGACTGCCGTACGGATCGGTCGTCAGCGTAACGTGTTCGTGACGGCAGTCAACAGATCGCGATAACCGTCCGCGGCGTCCGGCCGCGCGCCGGCATCGCCGTCGACGACGATCGGACCGACCGCCGCCACCGGTACCGCTACCAGGGGAGCCGCTCGTGACCGCATTCGCGCTGGGACCGGACGAACAGGAATGGTGCGCCCGGCTGCGCGCCGACACCGCCGAACGGCTGCGCCCGCTGGCGGAGGAGGGGAAGCCGGGCCGCGTGAACCGTCCGCTGGTCGCCGCGCTCGGTGAACTGGGCCTGCTGCGCCACCTCTTCCCCGCCGGCGGGGACCTGCGCGCCCTGGACCTGTGCCTGCTGCGGGAGTCCCTCGCCCAGGAGTGCACGGAGGCGGAGACCGCGCTGGCGCTCCAGGGGCTGGGGGCCTATCCGATCGTGCAGTCCGGCACCGCCGCCCAGCGCGCCCGCTGGCTGCCGGAGGTCACCGCGGGACGGGCGGTCGCCGCCTTCGCGCTGAGCGAGCCGGGCGCCGGCTCGGACGCCGCCGCACTGGCCCTGGCCGCGGCCCCCGACGGCGCCGGCGGCTGGCGGCTGACCGGCGAGAAGTGCTGGATCTCCAACGCCCCCGAGGCCGACTTCGCCACCGTCTTCGCCCGTACCGGGGGCGCACCCGGCGCCCGCGGCATCACCGCCTTCCTGGTCCCCGCCGACCGGCCCGGCCTGACGGGCGAGCACCTGGACATGCTCAGCCCGCACCCCATCGGCACGCTGGTCTTCGACGGGGTCCCGGTGACCGGGGCGGACGTGCTCGGCGAGGTGGGCGGCGGGTTCGGTGTCGCGATGCGCACCCTGAACCTCTTCCGGCCGAGCGTGGGCGCGTTCGCGGTCGGCATGGCGCAGGCCGCGCTGGACGCGGCGCTGGCGCACGCCGGCGCGCGCACCGCGTTCGGCGGACCGCTCCGCGACCTCCAGTCCGTCGGCCACCAGCTCGCCGAGATGGCCACCCGCGTCGAGGCCGCCCGCCTCCTGGTCTACGCCGCCGCGTCGGCGTACGACATCGGAGCCCCCGACATCGCGCGCCGCTCGGCGATGGCCAAACTGCTGGCGACCGAGACCGCGCAGTACGTCGTCGACGCGGCCGTCCAGATCCACGGCGCGCGGGCGCTGCGCCGCGGCCATCTGCTGGAGCACCTCTACCGGGAGGTGCGCGCCCCGCGCATCTACGAGGGCGCCACGGAGGTCCAGCGCTCGATCATCGCGAAGGAGCTGTACCGCACGGCCCACCCGGCGGTACGGGCGTGACCCGCGCCGTACCGGGGGTGAACGGGGTTCGGCCGGGGGCCAGTTGCCCGCCGGCGGGCGATTGTCAGTGGTGGGTGTCAGGCTGAAGGCACGGAGAGATCAGCCTGCGCCGGGGAGCGTTTCCGCGGCGCATCCGAGCATCCGACATCCGAGCACCCGCGAAAGGCGATCACCATGATCACTACTGACTTCGTCCCCGGCTCGCCGTGCTGGCTCGATCTGGGCGCGCCCGACGTCCGCGCCGCGACCGCCTTCTACGGCGCGGTCTTCGGCTGGGAGGCCGCGGCCTACGGCGACCAGGAGGAGGGCGGGTACACCCTCTTCCGGCTCGGCGGGAAGGCCGTCGCCGCGGTCGGTCCGCTCCCGGAGGCGGGCGCCCGCCCGGCCTGGACGGTCTACTTCCACACCCCTGACGCGGCGGCCACCGCCGAGGCGGTCCGGCAGGCGGGCGGCGAGGTCCACACCCCGCCCACCGCGGTCGGCGCCGGTGACGGGCACTACGCTCTGTTCACCGACCCGCAGGGCGCGCGGTTCGCCGTCTGGCAGCCCGCGGCGTATCCGGGCTTCGAGGCGGCGGACGGCCCCGGCGAGTTGAGCTGGACCGAGCTGTACACCACCGACGGGGCCGCCGCCCGTAGCTTCTACGGCAGCGTCCTCGGCTGGTCCGCCCAGGACGTGCCGCTCCCCGGCGGCCAGGGAGGCACCTACACCCTCCTCACGCCCGCCAGCTGTGGCGAGGAGCGGATGCACGGCGGTCTGATGGAGGTCCCGGAGATGTTCCGGGACGGCGGCACACCGTACTGGCACCCGGTGTTCGGCTCCGCCGACTGCGACGCCACGGCCACCCTGGTCAAGGACCACGGCGGCGCCGTGCACATGGGCCCGCACACCGCCGAGGGAGTCGGCCGGATGGCCGTCTGCACGGACCCCGCCGGTGCGGAGTTCGTCGTCCTCGCCCCGGAGGTGCCGCGCGGATGACGGTGGTGGGGCGGATCAGATGCCGCGGTCAGCGGCCGCACGGCGCACCCGGGTGCTTTCAGGCGTTGCCGCCGCCTCGTGCCGCAGGGGTACGCCGTAGGTCTCCCGCATGCGGAAGGCGGCCGGGAGGCCGAGGAGGCTGACGGCCAGGGGCAGCAGGGCGTCGTGGTTCGGCGGGAACATGCTGCGGCCGATGGCGGATCTGACGGGGGAGAAGGCTGTGGAACTGCGCCGGTTACAGTACTTTGCCCTTCTGGCGAAACACCTGCATGTCGGACGGGCCGCAGCGGAGATCGGAATCGCGCAGCCCGGTGGGTTACGCCGGATGGGCGCAGGGCCGCCAGACGACGGGCGGATGCCGAGGCGTTACGGCTCGAATCCACCGCGTCCTGCCGCTCTTTGACGATCGGACAGCGCTGCGTACCGCCACTGTTCACCAGCGCACCACCGGGAGTTGGGTGTGGCGTCGAGATGTGTGTCGGCTGTGGGTACACAGTGCCTCGGGCGGCGGGGGAGGTCTTCGCCGCGCGTTGCCTTCTGTGAGGGAGCGACATGGCAGGGTTCATACGCGGGCGCAGACAGTGGCGTCTTGCGGCGGGGACAGCGGTCGTGGGCACGATAGCCGCGATCACGCTGGTGCCGGGCTCGGCATCGGCCGGTGAGGAGCACCACCCCACGGCCCACAAGATCGGCCACGTCTGGACGATCATCCTGGAGAACAAGTCGTACGAGGCCACCTTCACCGGCCTCAACCAGAACAGCTACCTGTGGAAGACGCTCCCGTCCTACGGCGAGTTGCTCACCCAGTACTACGGCACCGGCCACTACAGCCTGGACAACTACATCAGCCTGGTGTCCGGACAGTCCCCGGCGCCGGACAACCAGAACGACTGCCCGCAGTACAAGAACGTCTCCCCGGGCACCTCGGCCGCCGACGGCCAGGTCAACGCCAAGACGGGCTGCGTGTACCCGTCCTCGGTCAAGACCCTCTTCAACCAGCTCGACACGGAAAAGGTCCCGTGGAAGGTGTACGCCCAGGACATGGGCAACACCCCCACCCGCGAGAACGCCTACCAGTGCGGCATCCCCGGCAGCCCCGCGGGCAACGGTGTGCCGGACCCGGGCGGCGCGACCGCGGCGGACCAGTACGTGCCCAAGCACAACCCGGTGCCCTGGTTCCACTCGCTGATCGACAACCCCAAGGACTGCGCCAAGGTCGCGCCCCTGGGCGGCCTCGCCGCGACGGCCGGGCACCGGGCCGTCTCCGGCCTGGCGCAGGACCTCAAGAGCGAGAGGACCACGCCGCGCTTCTCGTGGATCAGTCCCAACAACTGCTCCGACGCGCACGACGCCACCTGCAAGGGCGACAACCTCTCCGGTGACCCGAACAACCACCAGGGCGGCCTGTACGCCTCGGACACGTTCCTTCAGAAGGTCATCCCCCAGATCATGGCCTCCCCGGCGTACCAGCACGACGGCATGATCCAGGTCATCTTCGACGAGGCGTTCCCGCCCTACAAGATGTACGGCAACTCCATCGCCGACTACAACGGCAACTCGGACAAGACGCTGAACACCCCGACCGACACTGCCCAGTCGGTCGTGGCGTGCTGCAGCGAGCTGCCCGGCCCGAACACCGCCCAGCCCGGCTTCCAGGCGTTCGGACAGGACACCACCCCGGGCGGCGGCATCACCGGCGCCGTGTTCCTCTCCCGCTACATCAAGCCGGGGTCCGTCAGCCAGCAGCCCTACAACCACTACTCGTGGCTGCGCAGCATGGAGGACCTCTTCGGCGTCCGCAGCGGGGGCACCGACGGCCACGGACACCTGGGTTACGCGGCTGCCGACGGCCTGCGCCCGTTCGGTGCGGACGTCTACAACAACCCCTCCGGCAAGGCCCTGGCCCCGGCGCCCTCGGGCAGCACCGTCTACCCGGCCGTGGCCCGCATCAACGACCCCGAGCACCCCGTCACCAAGAAGCCCTGACCCGGGCAGCAGACCGGAAGGGAAAGACCTGCCGCCGATGACCGCTGCGCGTACCGCGGCACCACGCCGGGCCGGCAACCGCCGCCCCGGCGCGTGGCGCACCCACCCCAAGACCCCCCTGGCCACGCTCGCCTGCACCGCCCTCGCCCTGGCCCTGACCGGATGCGGTGGGCACTCCGCGCCGAAGGCGACCGACGACGCGGCCGACACCGTCAAGAACCTGGGCGCCGTCCCCATCCCCGGCCCCCCGACCGCACAGGCCACCCCCACCGCCAGTGAGAAGCACCTGCAACTGCTGGCCATGGGCTACTCCGTGCACGCCCAACTGCCCGGCGTGAACGCGGTGGTCACCGCCGGCGGCCCGACACAGAACCCGATCGCCAAGCCCGGCGGTGTCCCCGACCACGCCACCGGCACGATCGCCGTAACCGTCCGCGAAGCCACCGGCCCCCTCACCCTCGACGCCGCCGACTTCACCTCCCGCGACGAGAACGGCAGCTCCATCCCCCTGTCCGCCCACGGCCCCGCGACCGTCACCGCCCGCCCCGGGCAGACCACGACCCTGTCCCTGACCGGCACCTACAAGGCGGGCGCGGCCGAACTCACCTGGCGTCACGACGGCAGGACCATCGCCGTCTGGGACTTCACCATCGAACTCGACTGATCAGCCGGGGCAGATGCCCTGCGCGCCTGCGCACCTTCGGGGCGGGCCGTGGCCGTGGCCTGTCCGGCCTCGCCCTGGCGGAGACGCGGCAGGGCGCACCGGGCGGGGCCCGGTGCGCCATGACTTCGGCGTGACGGTGGCGCCGGCCGTTGTCGTGGACAACAGCGGCGAGGCGATCCAGGGGTTGGCATGCCGTGGACGACCGCCTGCAACCGCCGAGGGAGGATTTCGCCCACCGCGGCGGATCGAGATCCAGGATCCAGGGTCGATGCGATCGGCCCACCAGCACTTCGCCGGCGCACGCAAGAATGCGCCACCCGACCCACCCAGTTCCTCAAAAGGGGCACTGCAAAGCCCAGTTCGTCTGCGCGCACATCACCCTGCGGCACCCGCTGGAGGAGGTGGACCGCCGGGTGAGGCCCTCGGCCGCTCTCGCGGCGGGCTGACGACCGAGATCCACGTTGCCGCAGAGGGCTGCTGCCGCCCGTTGTCGCTGCTCATCACGCCGGGGCAGCAGGCGGACTGCACCCAGTTCGAGCCGGCGATGGACAAGATCCGCGTTCCCCGCACAGGGCTCGGGCGTCCCCGCCGCACTCCGGACAGCGTGGGCGCCGACAAGGCGTACGGCAACCGCAAGATCCGCACCTACCTCCGCAAGCGTGGCATCCGACACGTCATCCCGGAGAAGAAGGACCACAAAGCCGCCCGCCTGCGACGGGGTTCACGCGGCGGACGGCCTCCGGGCTTCGACAAGGACCGGTACAAGGATCGCAACACGGTGGAGAGAGCCATCGGCAAGCTCAAGCAGTTCAGAGCCGTCGCTACCCGATAGGACAAGCGAGGGCACGTCTACCTCGGCACTGTCACCGCCGCCGCTCTCCTCATCTGGCTCCGATCATGATTCGGCAGGCAAGAGCGCGGCGATTTCCCCCAGAACCCGGGCCGCCGGTGCCGGGTCGACCAGCCACTTCAGGTGGCTGCTGGTGAGCGTGCGGACGTCGTAGGGGTTCTCCGGCGTCAGCGCATCGCCCTCGCGAATCATCCGGTCCTGCATGGCGAGCGGCACGCTGGTGTCCTCGGCCAGCCGGACGTACGTCTTGGGGATCTGCCCCCAGCTGTCGGGCTGCGCCCGGTCATCGGGTGTGCCGGCGTCGAGGTTCTCGTCGGGCTGGAAGGTGTTGAGGAGAACCATGAACTCCTCGTCCGTCCCGTCGGCGAGGAAAGCCGCCTTGAAGGCCGCGAGGACGCCGCGGTTGGCGGTGCGGAAGTTGGAGCGCAGAAGCCCGAGCTCGGCAGGGTTCCCGACCATCGCCGATGCCAGCCCTGCGGCGTCGACCGTGGCCATCTCGGGCTCGGCATAGTAGGCGCTGACGTCGAGGTCGACGGGGCACCAGGCGGAGACATAGACGATGCGGTCGATCAGGTCGGGCCGCTGGTTGGCTGCGACGGTGGCCGTCATGCCGCCGCGGCTGTGTGAGACGAGGATGACGGGCCCGTTCCGCTTGGCCCGCTCCAGTATCCCTATGAGGTGCGCGGCGTTGTCGGCGAGCGTGACGCCCTTGATGGCCCCGGGCGCGGTGGCGAGCCCTCCGAGATCCTGCGGCGCCTGATAGGCCCGTGGGTACGTCGCGGCGAACCCGTGCCCCGGAAGATCGATGGCGACCGAACGGTGTCCGAGGAGGCCGAGTTCGGCCTGGAGTGGTGCGAAGGAGAAGGAGTTCGCGAAAGCTCCGTGAACCAGTACGAACGTCGGTTGCATCTGTCTACACTCACTTTCTGGTCCTCTGCGGCGTCGGCGGCACGCGCGTCGCTCTTCCCGACGCCGCGAACCACCTCGCGGCCGAGGAACGAGACGTCGTCCTGAGGCGCACCATCCAGCCGCAGAGACGTCTTCGTGCATGGCAAGCGTCAGCGGTCGAGCGCGGAGTCACGAGGGCAGCGTGCGCACGGCTGCCCACTATCCGATGATTCACACTACTCAGTGAAAGATCATCCGCACTACCCGAACGAGCCCTTCCACCTGAGCACTTCGCCACCCACCCCCGCACCGCCTCGGCTTCGACGGACGTGCCTTCCCATCACCGCTATGGCGCGGAGACCCTTCCCGCCACAGCCAGGTTTGCGGGCAATCCATGCCGAGCCGGGCGAGCACACCGACACGCGCACGACCTGGCGTATCGGGCGCCGGGAGAAGCTGCTGAACACACAGGCCGGCGATCTGGACCTGGCCATCCCCAAGGTCCGCACCGGAGCCTTCTTCCCGAGCCTGCTGGAGCGTCGCCGCCGCATCGACCAGGCGCTTTACGCCGTCATCATGGAGGCATACGTCCTGGGTGTTTCCACCCGCTCGGTCGACGAGCCGGTCAAGGCGCCGGGCGGGGACAGGGGGATCTCCAAGAGCGAAGTCTCCCGGATCTGCGGTGACTTGGACGCACAGCTGACCATCTTGCGCGACCGGCCCCTGGGCCACACCCGCTTCCGCTACATCTGCCTCGATGCCACCTACTGCAAGGTCCGTGTCAACCACCAGATCATCTCGCAGGGCGTGGTCATCGACACCGGCATCACCGAGGACAGCAACCGCCAGGTCCTGGGTGTGAGGGTCGGCGACAACGAGACCGAGGCATTCTGGGCCGAGTTCCTGCGCTCACTCCGCTCCCGCGGCCTGGCCGGAGTGCGTCTGGTCATCGCCGACCACCACAGCGACTGGTCGCCGCGATCCGCAAGGTGATGCTCGGCGCCGCCCACCAGCGATGTCGCCCCGAGCTCACGCCAAAGGCGCAAACCGGAGTGAACCGATCACCTCACGGCGGCATCACCGCTGACGAATCGAGGTCAGTAGTTCAATAGCTGACCACCTATTAGGGCCCCTTGAGTGATCTATAAGAATTCGCTGCAGTCGGTGATGAGAATCGCGAGAAGTGATCCCGATCTCCAGGTTGGGGGTTGCTTCGGCTGGGCGGCGAGTGATTTGATCAAAGCCATTCGTCACGGGGGGCTTGAAGTGAGCGGTATTGAAGGCATTGTGCTGCAACGGTCCAGTCTCTCGAACGGATCAGACGTCGGTTTTCCGGCGCGACAGTTCGTTCGCAATACGGACGATGCGGAGCCTTCTTGTCGCGCTGCCGTACTTGCTGAACTGAAATCTCTGCTCCTGCCATACGTACGGCCGGCTCAATTTGACCGGATCTTGGCTGACGGATTGGGCCTGGTCGCTTCCCTGGCGGTCGAAGACCTCAATGAGCTCACGGTGCTCGATCCGGCCAGCCGGGGGTCGTGGCGCTATGTGCTGGGAAGCTATGCCGCGTACCGAGCCACACTGTCGTACCGCCTCGCACATGCCGTCTACCGCTCTGCGGAACGCCCGCAAGGACTGTCGAGCTCGGTGGAACTGCGTACCTTGGCCAGGTCGTTATCGGAGCGTGCCAAGGTCACGACCGGGGTGGAGGTCCACCCGGCCGCACGGATCGGGCGGAGGTTTGTGCTCGACCATGCCGTGGGAGCCGTGATCGGAGAGACATCGGTCATCGGCGACGACTGCTACGTGCTGCAAGGAGTGATCCTTGGTGCGTCGGGCATTGCGGGGAACCCCACTGACAAGCGCCACCCCACGCTGGGCAATCGAGTGCAGGTGGGAGCTTTCGCTCGAATCCTAGGGCCCGTAACCGTGGGGTCGGGCAGTCACATAAGCCCGCATGCACTGATAGTGAGTGATGTGCCTGAGGGGTCGCGGGTCAGGATAGTGAATCAATGCCAAGTCAGGTCCGCAGGGGCAAGGTGTGTCATCCTTGGGGTAATACCTGACGGGCCGGGGAAGTTTCAGATATTTGGTTCTGGACTTGATGGTGCCACGGTTGATTTCATCGACGCTCAGGGAACTTCTGTCTCATATCTGAAAGTGGACATCCTTTCGCGCGCAAGTCGTCGTATCGACTGCAGATTTCACGGCAGGCAGGCGCCCTCGCGAGAGATGCTTCGCATCACGATGCCCGACGGAAACCACGTTCTGCTCACCCAGATGGAAGTCACGTGGCGTCATCTGGATTCCTCTTCCATGCGAACTGACTGGAGCCCGTCCTGATGGACGTCACCACCCGCCCGCGGCGACAGGGAGATCCCCTCCCGGCCGAATCCGCCACCGGACAACGGGGAGGGAAGGCGCGACGGATCCGCCTCCTTGCCATCTACCTGTTCGTCTGTGCCGTATGGGGAACCACCTGGTACGGGATGAAGGTGAGCGTCGAGAGTATTCCCCCGATCACCGCCGCCGGCCTGCGCTTCGTCATCGCGTGCCCGTTCCTCGCCATTGCGGTGGCCCTGTCCCCGTCTGCCTCGTTCAGGTTCCCGCGGGGCAAACGCTGGCTCTTCCCCTTCGTCTCAGTCGTCTACATCGCAGTCCCGTACGCACTCATCAACTACGGTGAGCAGCACATCAGTTCAGGATTCGCCTCGCTTCTCTTCGCCTCCGTGACCGTCTTTCTGCTGGTGTTCTCACGCATCATCTCCGGAACGCGGGTGGCGGGGCGGCAGTGGCTGGGAATCCTGCTTGGTCTGGCGTGCCTCGTCGTGCTCATTCTCGACACCGGCGGAGACCTTTCCACCGAAAACCTGCTGGCGCCGGGGGCGGTTCTCATCGCCGCCGTGCTGCACGCCTTCACGTACGCGATGCTCGCCCGCCACGCAGGAGACATCAACGTGCTGACCGTGGAGGTACTGCCGATCGGTATGGGCGGGGTGCTGCTGCTCGGCTTGGGCGCCGCCGTGGAACATCCGGACTTCGGTGCCGTTACCGCACAGTCCTGGATGGGAGTCGTGTACCTGGCTGTAGTGGCCTCCGTGGTGGGCTTCGCGGCCTACTTCTACCTGCTCAAGCACATGAACCCGGTGTCACTGTCGTTCGTCTTCGTCTTCTTCCCGGTGATCGCAGTCTTCGTCTCCTCGCTTCTGGAGCACTCCGAACTCGGGCCGGTGGCTCTGGTATCGGCTGCGGCGATGCTCGGCTCCTTCGCTCTCACCAAGAAGCGCGACACGGCGGAGGCAACCGATGCCGCACCGAAGCAGGAGGTGGCGTTGTGAACCCCCGCGCCGGACAGGCCGTGCGTTCCGAGATCACGACCATCCTTTCACCTGGGAATCTCGCGGAGATCTATGCCCATGCGGCCCGGGAATTCCCGCGTGAGTGCTGCGGGTTCATCCTGGCCGACGGCGTGCGCAGGGCCCGGAACGTCATCGACGAACTGCATGCGGCCGACCCCGAGTCATTCGAGCGTTCCTCGGCCACGGGATACGCCCTCAGCGTTGAGGACGCGTTGTTCCTGGATGGGAGCTTCGACACCCCGAGGCCCGTACTCGCGGTCTATCACTCTCATCCCAACGGGCACGCCTACTTCAGTGAGGAAGACACCAGACGGGCCTTGCACTGCGGGGAGCCCGTCTACCCGGACTTGCTCCAACTCGTGGTGGGCATCGATGAATCCGGCGTGCGGGAGGCGCGACTCTTCGCCTTCCTGGAGGGCGGCTTCACCGAACTGGCCCATCGCGCCCCGCACCCCCATCCCACTCAGTCGACGAGCTGAAAGCGAGAAATCATCATGGCGACGGTCATTCTGGTGAAGACCCTGGCCCATACGGCCGGCGTGGACGCATCACTGAACGCGAGTGGCGAGACGGTCGGCGAAGTCCTGGCCGCGCTGTGCGCCGAACACCCGGAGCTCGGCAAGCACTTGGTGCACGCCAACGGCAAGCCCAAGGGGCACGTACTGCTGTCCGTCGGCGGTGAACGCGTCAGTGCCGACGACAAGATCGGCGCCGACGACGAACTGCGGGTGCTGCTCGCAACCGCCGGAGGTGTCTGTTGTTGACCTCTCTGAGCCCGGCAC
The DNA here is from genome assembly GCF_050054615.1 of Streptomyces sp. YGL11-2. Taxonomy (NCBI): domain Bacteria; kingdom Bacillati; phylum Actinomycetota; class Actinomycetes; order Kitasatosporales; family Streptomycetaceae; genus Streptomyces; species Streptomyces sp. YGL11-2. The sequence goes on along the minus strand of NZ_JBNHIN010000025.1, from coordinate 3,816 downwards.
GGACAGGGATCAGGTCGTCCGTACTGGACGCGATCGGGGATACCCCGCTCATCCGGCTCGACCGGTTAGCGGCCGGCACCGGCTGCACCGTTCTGATCAAACTGGAACAGCTCAACCCGGGCGGCAGCCATAAGGCCCGCATCGCGATGAACATGGTTCTTGAGGCCGAACACCAGGGGATCCTCGTCCGCGGGTCCGGGCAGACGATCATCGAGCCCACCGGTGGTAACACCGGCATGGGCATCTGCATGGCGGCCGCCGTACTCGGTTACCGCGTCGTCCTGGTCATCCCGGACAACTACAGCCCCGCCAAGCAGCAGCTGCTCGCCGAACTCGGCGCGGATATCCGGCTGTCCGACAGCACCCGCGGCAACAACTCGCATGGCGAGCTCGCCAACCAGCTGTTGCTCGAAAACCCCGACTGGGTCCTGCTCAACCAAGGTGCCAACCCCGCCAACCCCGAGGTGCATCGCCAGGCCACCGGCCCTGAAATCCTGCGCGACCTCGACGGGGTCGCGGTCGACCACCTCGTGGCCGGCATCGGTACCGGCGGGCACATCACCGGGGTGGGAGAAGTGCTCAAGGAGCACATGCCGGACTTGAAGGTCCATGGCGTGCAGCCAGAAGGCTGCGACCTGTTCGCTGAGAAGTTCCGCAGACATCGTGTCCAGGGCCTGTCGGTGGGATACATCCCGCCCGTCCTGAACCGGGACGTGGTCGACGACATGCTGACGGTCAGCGAACGCGAGGCCATCGAGGGTATGAGGCGGCTGATGCGCACGGAAGGCATCGCGGCCGGCCCCTCGTCCGGAGCGAACATCGCCGCCACCCTGCGCCTGGCAGCCGAACTCCCGGCACCGGCGACGCTGTTGACCTTCGCCTACGACACCAGCCACGACTATCTGGAACTCTTCTCGGAGCTGACGTGACCAAGCAAGTACACCGCACGCAAGGTCTGTGGCTGGAGAACCAGGATCTGCGGGAGTGGCAGGCTGTGGTCCTCGCGGCGACGGTGGACGGCATCGTCCTGGACCGCTCGGCCTTCTACCCCGGCGGTGGTGGGCAGCCGCCGGACCATGGTGTCCTGTTGTGGCAGGGAGTGCAGACCGCGATCGTCGGCACCCGCAAACAGGACGAGCTCTACCTGATCCCGGCCGAAGACGATCCCCTGCCTCCCATCGGCACGGTCGTCACCGGTGCTCTCGACAATCCGCGGCGCACGGCGCTCATGCGCACGCATTCCGCGCTGCACCTGCTGTCAGGTGTGGTCTATCGCGACTTCGGGGCACTCGTGACCGGCTGCGACATGGGCCCGGGTGTCGGCCGCATGGACTTCACACTGTCCGAGCTCGCGCCGGGTTTCAAGGAACACATCGAAGAGCTCTGCGCTGTGGAGATCGAGCAGGACCGGCGGATTGACGTGCGGACCCTGCCCGCCGCTGAGGCCTTCCAGAACCCCGACCTGATCCGGACAGCCACCAACCTGCTGCCGCCTGACATCACGGACGTACGTGTCGTCGACATCGTGGGCCTCGACGTCCAGGCCGACGGCGGGACTCACGTCGGCTCCACCAAGCAGATCGGCCGTCTGCGGGTGAAGAAGTGCGAGAGCAAGGGCACGGGTAAGCGCCGCATCCGTATCGAACTGTCCGACCGTGAGGAAGGGCGCGCATGACCCCGAACACGGTCGTCGCCGGTTCGGCCGGCGCTCTGGCGGCCCCCGACCGGCCGCTGCTCGCGGCGGTGGGCGCCGACCTGCGAATCCCCGTCGTATCAGGGGGTGATGTCGGATACGTCAACCTCGACCATGCCGCGAGCAGTCCTGCCCTGACCCTGGTGGCCGACCACCTCGCAACGGTCCTGCCGTACTACGCGAGCGTGCACCGGGGGGCCGGCTATACCTCCTCGGTGACCTCGGGGCTCTACGAGCAGGCCCGTATGGGCGTCTCCCGGTTCGCCGGCGCCCGTGAGACGGACACAGTCGTCTTCACCCGCAACACCACCGACGCCCTCAACCTGCTGGCCCACTGCCTGCCTCGGGGAGCCCGTGTGGTGTCCCTGGAGACCGAACACCACGCCAACCTGCTGCCGTGGGCCATGTGCGATCACAGGCTTGTCCGCGCCGCCCCGACCTGGGCGCAGACGCTCCGGCTGCTGGAACGGGAACTGACGTCGGCACCGGTTCACCTGCTTGCGATCACAGGCGCGTCCAACGTCACGGGCGAAGTGGTCCCCGTTGCCGAGGTTGTGCGGCTCGCACACGAACACGGGGCCAGAGTGGTCGTCGACGGGGCCCAGGTCGTACCGCATCGGCGCTTCAGCCTGGCTTCGTCCGGCGTGGACTACGTCGCCTTCTCGGGGCACAAGCTGTACGCCCCGTACGGCGCCGGAGCACTGGTCGGTCCACGCGACTGGCTGGACGCGGCCACTCCCTACTTGCGCGGTGGCGGTGCCGTGCGCGAAGTGGGCATCGAGCACACCAGCTGGGCCGCCGCACCCGAACGGCACGAGGCAGGCACCCCGAACGTGCTGGGCGTCGCGGCACTTGCCCGGGCCTGCGAGGTACTCGGCGAGCTCGACCCCGAGCACTGGGCGAGGCACGAACAGGCGCTGCGCGTACGGCTGGAGGACGGCCTCCGGACGATACCCGGCGTGCGTACCCTCAGCATCTGGCCGGACCTGCAGGACGCCGTGGGAATCGTGCCGTTCGTCGTGGACGGATTCGACTCCGGCCTGGCCGCCGCGTACTTGGCAGCTGAGTGCGGCATCGGCGTCCGCAGCGGAAGGTTCTGCGCTCATCCGCTCCTGGAACGGCTCGGGGCTCCACCCAGCGGCGCGCTCCGGGCGAGTTTCGGCGTTCCGTCGACCCTCGCGGACATCGACCGGCTCCTCGACGCCCTGAACGGTCTGGTGACGCACGGGCCGAAGTGGACCTACGAGACCGTCTCCGGACGCTGGACGCCCGTGCCCGACCCACGCCCGGTGCCGCAGTGGGCCGGCCGGGCCACCGCCGTCTCTCCTTGCGAGGCGGACCGAACCGGAGGAAAGAACTGATGACAACGTCGCTGCCACCCCTGGTCGAGCCCGCTCCGGAGCTCACCGTCGATGAGGTCCGCAGGTACTCCCGCCACCTGATCATTCCCGATGTCGGGATGGACGGGCAGAAGCGGCTGAAGAACGCCAAGGTGCTGTGTGTCGGCGCCGGTGGCCTGGGCTCGCCCGCGCTGATGTACCTGGCCGCGGCCGGTGTCGGCACTCTGGGCATCGTGGAGTTCGACGAGGTCGACGAGTCGAACCTGCAGCGCCAGATCATCCACAGCCAGGCGGACATCGGCCGTTCCAAGGCGGAGTCCGCGAAGGACTCGGTCCTCGGCATCAACCCGTACGTGAACGTGATCCTTCACGAAGAGCGGCTCGAAGCCGACAACGTGATGGACATCTTCGGCCAGTACGACCTGATCGTCGACGGCACGGACAACTTCGCGACCCGCTACCTGGTCAACGACGCGTGCGTGCTCCTCAACAAGCCGTACGTCTGGGGCTCGATCTACCGCTTCGACGGTCAGGCATCCGTCTTCTGGAGCGAGCACGGCCCGTGCTACCGCTGCCTCTACCCCGAGCCCCCGCCGCCCGGCATGGTCCCGTCCTGCGCCGAGGGCGGCGTGCTCGGCGTGCTGTGTGCGTCGATCGGCTCCATCCAGGTCACCGAGGCGATCAAGGTCCTCACGGGCACGGGCGAGCCGCTGGTCGGCCGCCTGATGATCTACGACGCGCTGGAGATGCAGTACCGCCAGGTCAAGGTCCGCAAGGACCCCA
>NZ_JBNHIN010000024.1:19846-123690 GCF_050054615.1 Streptomyces sp. YGL11-2 | reverse complement strand
GGCCCCAGCGCAGCGGCCGCAGCTGCCGGGTGATCTCCCCGGTGTCACGCTCAACGCGCTCCAGGACCGACCACACGTCGTTGGTCGGAGCCACGTTCCAGTTCGGGGCGAGATCCTCGGCAGGGTCCCAGAAGGTGACGTCGAACATGCCCGCAAGATCCTGCGGGCGGCGGGTAGAGGCGTATCGGCCGCACATACCCCCACCCTGCCATGCGGCGGGCCGTCGGCGGCAGCACGCTCCGCGGAACGGTGTGTGGGCCGCGCGGAACGGCGTGTGGGCCGCCGTTGGCAAAAACTGGCGCAACCCGCATGGAGCGCCGCGCGGGGCCCTAACGTGGCGCCTCGTGAACATCCTGATCGTAGGCGGAAGCGGTTTCCTGGGCCGCGAGTTGGCCCGGCAGGCGCGGGCGGACGGGCACGCCGTGACGGCGACCTTCGCCACCCGCGCCGGTGACGTGCCCGGGATCCGCTGGCTGCCCTTGGACCTGCGTCGCGGGGAGGAGATCGCGCCGACGCTCAGGAAGGCCCGGCCGGACGTCGTCATCAATGCGGCGTACCGCAAGGCCGACTGGGCCACCACGGCCGACGGAGCGATCTGCCTGGCGATGGCCGCCGCGCAGCACGGAGCCCGGCTGGTGCACGTATCCAGTGACGCCGTCTTCTCCGGCTCCGACGTCCACTACGGCGAGTCCGCCCTGCCCGATCCGGTCACCCCCTATGGGGCCGCGAAGGCGGCGGCCGAGACCGCGATCCGCCTGTTCGCCCCGGCCGCCGTCATCGCTCGCACCTCGCTGATCATCGGCGACGGCGGCTCCGTGCACGAGGCGTTCGTCCACGATCTGGCCGCCGGGCGGCGCCATGGCGTGCTGTTCACCGATGACGTCCGGTGCCCCGTTCACGTCGCCGACCTCGCGCGGGCCGTTCTTGAGCTGACCGCCGCCGGCCGCGCGGGCGTCTGCCACCTCGCGGGGTCCGACGCCGTCAGCCGACATGAACTCGGTGTCCTGATCGCCGACCGCGATGGACTGGACGTCGCCATGCTGACCGCCGGAAGCCGCGCCGGCACCGGTTTCCCGGGGGCGCTGGACGTCCGCTTGGACAGCACTCGGACGCAACGCTCGTTGCGCACCACACTGCGCGGCGCGCGGGACTTCCTCCGTCGCGAGAGCTGACAGGCATCTTTCCCTTCCCACGAAACCGCCGAGTCGGCGCCAGCCGTCGTCGACCGACTGCTGGTCTCACAGGGGCAGGGTGCCCGGCTTTCCGGCGAGAGCCTTTCCGACGTACCGGTTGATGGCCGGAAGGCTCGTCGCCCTGAGCGCCGCGCGGCGGACGTGGAGCTGCCAGGCGGAGTGGGGGACGAACCAGCGGGCGGCGTTCCGTGCGGTGCGCTGCCGGTCCGCGACGACCGGCCGCCAGGACTGCTCGTAGTGGTCCAGTGCGGTCTCGATGGTGGGATCCCGGTCGAGGCGTTGGGCCAGGAGGTAGGCGCCGGCGATGGGCAGGGAGGCGCCTTGGCCGGCGAGGAGGGAGACCGCCTGGCAGGCGTCGCCGACGAGGGTGACATGGCCGCGGCTCCAGGACGGCAGGTCGATCTGTGCGACCTGGTCGTAGTAGACATGGTCGGCGGCCGGGCATCGATCGAGTGCCTGTGGGGTGATCCAGCCGAGGCCGTCGTAGTGGCGCAGGAGTGCGGCGCGCGGGTCGGGCGGCAGCGTGGGGTCGGGGGTGCGGTGCACGGTGAAGACAGCGACCTGTCCGTCGCACAGACGGTAGAACCCGATCTGTCGGCCGGTGGATTCCGTCAGGCAGAACCTGTCCCCGATCCGGTCGTGGGCTTCCGGGGCATCGAAGGTGAACGCGGCCGTGTGGAAGCCGAGATGGCGCAGGAACCGTTCTTCTGCTCCTTCGCCGAAGCGGCGGACGAGCCCGCCGTACCCACCCTCGGGCACGATGCCCATCCCCTGGGCCGGGCCGACAGCGCCCACCGCTGACACGGCGAGAACCCACCGGCCGTCGGCGACTCCGACGCCGGTGGCTCTCCACTCATTGCGCCGGTGAGCCGCCAGGCCGGAGGCCGAACGCCGTGGCCACCCGCTCGGCGAGATCGCCCTCGGTCATGGTGGTGTCGACCTCGATGGTGCGCAGTCGAAGCCGCTCGGCCTCCCGCTGGAGTCGGTTGGTGAACATGCGGTCGCGTTCGGCCATGTTGCTGTTGGCCTTGTCCGGATCGCTCGTCTTCGCGGTGAACCCTCCCCCATGCATGGCCCGGCTCCGGATGACTGCCTGGCGGAACCGAGGCGTGGGCAGGAGCCAGACGGCCTGGCCGGGGACGGTGAGCAGAGGTTCCACGAGATGCGGCAGGAGCCGGAAGCCCTCGACGACGACGCAGGGCTCCTGCGGTAGTTGGAGGAGGTCTTCCAGGATCAGAGCGAAGCCCTCGCCCCGGAACCAGTGGAACGTTTCCAGCATGGTCTCGGGAGATCGGTTCACCCATCGCTCGTCCAGGTCCATGGCGATGAACTCGTGTAGGAACGGGGCCTCTTCAGGGGTGGTCCGGCGTGCGTGATCCCCCATCACGTCGTCGGTCGCGTAGAGATGCCAGCCGTACCGATCCGCAAGTCGGCGGGCCGTCGTCGACTTGCCCGCACCACTGCCGCCACCGATCCAGTGGACATGCCGCAGCCGCTGGGCCGGCCGCACCGCGCCCCCGTGGCCGCCGTCACCGTCGTTCACCGCGCGACTCCCTCCGCCGTCGACCGCGCCAAACGGAACGAGGTTCCGTATCACTAGCCGAACATTGTTTCGCTTTGCCTGGATGTCAGGTCGAAGCCGGCAAGCAGCCGGCCGGCGCCCGGCGGGCCGGACGTGCCGAGCCCGCCGCGGGTGCCGCCTGCGATGTCTTCGCTGTGATCCTGGCGGAGATCTCCGCGGCCGTCGACCTCGCCTCCGGCGGTCGGCTCGACTTCACCGCCGGCCCGGACCGGCGGTGCGGACCCGCCCGGTATGCCGTTGCCGCTGTCGTCGTCGCCGGACGCCCCCTGCCGCGCGCGCACGACTGGCAGTCGCCATCCGGCCCGAGGATGCTTGAGGTGTGGTACAGCGCGACAGAGCGGGAGCGGGGACGTGAGGGCGCTGGGCGCGGTGCGCGCCACCGTCGGACGCTGGTGTCTGCGCCACCTTCAGCTGCTCCCCGTCCTCCTGCTGGCCGGAGGCGCCCTGGTTGACTACCTCACCCCTCCGCATGTCAGTGCGGAAGCCTTCTACTCGGCGGCGCCGATGACCGCTGCCGCGCTGCTGTCACTGCGCGCGACCGTCCTGGCGGGCATCGGAGCCTGTGTCACCGACATGGTGCTGCTCGCCCACTTCGGCTTCCTGTGGGATTCCGGTGGGCTGAGCGAGCTGGCGGCGGTCGTGACCGTCTCGGGCCTGGCCGTCGTCGTCAACCGCCTCATGTACTACAGCTACGTACGGCTGCAATCCGCACGCAGGATCGCGCTGGCCGCGCAGCGCGCCGTGTTGCCGCAGCCGCCGGCCTCGATCGGGCCGCTGCGGATCGCGGTGCGCTACCAGGCGGCCGTGAAGGACGCACAGATCGGTGGGGACTTCTACAGCGCGCAGGACACTCCGTACGGCGTGCGCTGTCTGGTCGGCGACGTACGGGGCAAGGGGCTGGACGCGGTCAAGGCGGTGGCGGTGGCCATGGGGGTGTTCCGGGAGGCCGCCGAGGAGGAACCCACGCTCGTCGGGGTCGCGGCCCGGCTGGAGCGGTCACTGCTGCGGGAGAGAGAGCGGCGGACGGGGCCCGAGCGGACCGAGGGGTTCGTCACCGGCGTGCTGGTCGAGATCCGGCCCTGCGACGACGAACTGCGGCTGGTCAACCGCGGCCACCCCGCGCCACTGCTGCTGCACGCCGGACGGGTGCACAGCGCGGAACCGTCCGAGCCGGCGCTTCCCCTGGGGCTGGCGGAGCTGGCAGCCGGCCAGGACCGGGTCGACACGGTGCCCTTCCCCTCAGGGGCCACTCTCCTGCTGTACACCGACGGCCTGAACGAGGCGCGCAACCGCGCCGGAGACTTCTACGACCCGGCAACCGGGCTGACCGGCGGCGAGTTCGCCGGGCCGGATGCGCTGCTCGACGCCCTGCTCTCCGAAGTGAACCACCACACCGGTGGCCGCAGCAGCGATGACATGGCGCTGCTCGCGGTCACCCGTGCACCGGCCGCGCCGGGCGACGAGCCTGGACGATGGACCGTGAACGGTGCGACGTGACGCCCGTACGCCTGCTGCGTCAGCCCGCCTTCGTCAGCCCTGCGCGGGGTGCTCCCGTTGTCTGCCCTCCGCTACAGGCGGAAGGTCTGCGTCCGGGACAGTGACGGGTCGCCGGGCCGTACGTGCAGTTCGCCGCGGTCGGGGAACATCACGACGGCCGCCACGGTGCGCTCGGCGCGGATGTCGCCGCGGTCGGGGACGCAGATCGGCGGCTGCGCCATGAGGGCGAAGTGCTCCTCCGCGCCGGCGTCGGACGGCAGTTCGTCCAGTCCGGCGGTGGCCGCCTTCAGTCTGCGTACCGAGGAGTTACGGGCGAAGACGTTGATCTCGTCGCCCGGCGCGAAGTCGGGGTGCAGGAAGTGGTTGGTGTGGACGGCGTGGGGTCGGGCCGGGTCGTCGCGCTCGATGACCCGGAGGTCGTCGCCGAGGATCTCGACGCAGAGCGCTCGCCGCCGGTCGCACAGCACGATGGTCCGGGAGCTGGCGAGCGGGAGGTTGCGCAGGATCTCCAGGGCTTCGGTGACATCCCGTGCGGTGTCCAGCAGGTGGCGGATGGCGAGGTAGGGCGGTACGCCGGGGTGCCAGTCACCGCCCAGGACCAGGTTGAGCCCCACGGCGAGGCCGTCGCTGTTCAGGCCGAGGTAGCCGAGCAGGCCGCCGAAGCTGAGCACCAGCGAGCGACGGGGTGAGGCGGTGCGGGCGATCTCCAGGACGCCGAGGTGGTCGTCCAGGTTGCCGTTGAGGTCGACGGTCTGGGAGAGGACCGGGACGGTGTGCCCGGTGCGGGCGTAGGTCGTGCAGTCGCCGGCGGTCGGGATCCGGTGGTAGCCCATGATCTCGCGGCGCAGTTGCAGCAGCCATGCCTCGTCCTGGGTGATCCCGGCACCCGCCGCGAGCCCCGCGACCTCCGCCGCCTGGTCCGGCAGGGCCGCCGCGACCGCCGCCCGGTAGGCGGCGATCGACGGCAGCAGCCCCTCCCAGCCGACCGGCTCCTGCAGGACCTTGTTCAGGCGGCAGAGCGAGTCGTTGAGGAAGGCGCGCAGCGGACCGGCGAGGGCCTCGCCGTGGGCGCGGCCGACGGCGAACGGGTCGCCGGACGCGCGGACGAGAGGGATGCCCCCGCCCCCGGTCATCCGACGGCGTCCAGCTGGGTGACCTTCGGCTTGGTGGCCAACTCCTGCTTCACCCGCGGCCATTCGGCGCGCAGGACGCTGTAGAAGATGGCGTCGCGGCGGCGTCCGCCGGGCATGAAGTTGAAGCTGCGCAGGGTGCCTTCCTCTACGGCTCCGATGTTGCGCAGGCCGCGGCGGGCCTGGGTGTTGAGGATGTCGGTCTTGAACTCGACGCGTTCCGCGTGCAGTTGCTCGAAGGCGTGCTGCAGCAGGAGGTACTTCGCCCAGCGGTTGATGCCCTGGCCGCGGAAGTCGCGGCCCAGCCACGACCAGCCGATCTCCAGCCGGGCGTCGGCCTCGGCCATGTTGCCGTAGCTCATGCTGCCCGCGACCCGGCCGTCGGCCTTGTCGATGATGACGAAGACGACGCGCCGGCCGGCCGCCTGGTCGGCGAGGCAGGCGTCGAAGAACTTCTCGAAGTCGGCGTCGGTCTCCACCGCGGAGACGAAGTAGCGCCAGATGTCCGGGTCCATGGCGATCGCCCGGACGGGCTCGCGGTCCGCTTCGGTGACCGGCCGCACCAGGAGGTGTGCGTTCTCCAGGACCGCTGCTGCGTGCTGTGCCCAGGCCATGGTCAAGCCGCCTTGTTGGTGTGTCGGGTCAGGGACTCGGCGACGCTGCGCAGGGTGCGCATCTCGGCGAGGTCGTGCTCGGTGAAGTGCGCGAGATCGGTGTCGGTAGCCTCGCACACCTCGGTCAGGAAGAGGACCTTGTTGAGCGAGGTCAGGCCGTAGATGCCGGCCATGTCGGCGTCGAGGTCGAGTGCGTCGGGGGCGACGGGCGGGTTGAGCACCGCGGAGAGGTGTTCCCTGGTGGCGTTTTCGATGTCAGACCGCATGGATGCCTTCCTTGCTGTCGTGGATCCCGGCCCGGTGTGCGGCGAGGATCTGCTGGCGCCTGGGCTTGTACTGCGAGGTGAGCAGGCCGTTGTCGATGCTGAACGGGGTGGTGGCGACGACGACCCGGCCGATCCGCTGGTCGGCGGTCAACGAGGCGTTGGTGAGGGCGAGTTGGGTGACGATGGCGTCCCGGTCGGCGGGCACCGAGGACGGTGAGACGACGGCGACCAGCTCGGTCTGCGCCGGGCAGTAGAGCACGCACTCGGCGATGGCCGGGCTGGTGCGCATGCTCTCCTCGATCGGCCGGACGATGACCTTCTTGCCGTTGTCCAGGACGATGACGTCGTCGGCGCGTCCGCGGATGAAGAGGAAGCCGTCCGCGTCGAGATGGCCGAGGTCGCCGGTGCGCACGGTGCCGTCAGGGCCGAAGATCCGCTCGGAGTCGCCGGGGGCCGCGTACGCGTAGTGGTCGTTGACGGGGTGGTCGCTGCGGACGGTGATGACACCGTCCTCGTCCAGCAGCACCTGCTTGCCGGGCAGGACCTGTCCGACGCTGCCCTCCCGGTTGGCGCCGGGGTGGTTCTTGGTGACGATGCAGGTCTCGTTGAGCCCGTAGCCCTCGTAGATCGGCAGGCTGGCCTCGGTGAAGAACCGCAGCATGCTGGTGTCGGCGGGCGCGGATCCGGTCCACAGGTAGCGGATGCGGTCGCCGAACATGCGGCGTGCCGCCTCCGGGACGGTCTGGGTGCCGTCCGCGCGGCGTACCCGTGCCTCGATCTGCCGCTTGGCCGTTTCGAAGAAGGCGGGGACGCCCATGACGACGGTCGGCCGGGTGCGGCGCAGTGCGGCGAACGCGGCCTCGTAAGTGCTGATGGTGACGTCGTGGCCGTGGAGGAGCGCCGAGTAGACCCAGTAGCGCTGCTGGAGCAGGGACAGCGGCAGGAAGACGAACAGGTCGTCCCCCGGCTTGTGTTCGAAGATCTCCTGGACCGCGGCGAGCGAGCCGTCGATGCTGCCGACGGTGGCGCCGAGGCCCTTGGGGGTGCCGGTGCTGCCGGAGGTGAACTTGACGGTGGTGACCTCGCGCGGCGCCCAGTGGACGGGGGGCAGCGGCTCGGTGCCGGGGGCCTCCGGCTCTTCGGCGAGGGCCCGGACCTCGCCGATCGGCACGGCCCGGGGGTCGTCGGCGGGCCGGTCGGTGAAGAGGACGGTGACGTCGTAGCGGCTGATGAGCCCGTCGTCGGGATCGAACTTGCCGGGTTCGAAGCCGGCGGTCTCGGCCTTCAGACGCAGCGCCGCGAGGTCGAGCAGCACCCACTCCAGGCAGTTGGCGGCCAGGATGCCGATCCGGTCGCCGGGTCCGATGCCGCGGGCGCGCAGCCGCCGGGCGAGGCGGCCGGCGCGCTCGTACAGCTCCGGGAGCCCGAGGGTTTCGGTGCCGTCGAGGCGGGCGAAGGAGATCTGCCCGCCGAGCGGTGCGGTGGATACGAGGTGGTTGATCGCGGAGTGGTCGCTCACGGTGTCTCCTCGTCCGTGGTCAGGGCCGCGGCCATGGCCCGGACGGTGTCCATGTCCGCGAAGACGTCGAGCGGGATGGTGACCCCGAAGCGCTTGCGGACGGCGGTCAGGATGCGGGCGGCGGCGATGGAGTCGCCGCCGAGGGCGCCCAGGCTGTCGTCGAGGCCGACCCGGGTGCCGCGCAGCACCCCGGACCAGATGTCGACGAGGGCCTTCTCGGTGTCGGTGGTGGGTTCGCCGCCGCTGGGGGCGCCGGCGGCGGGGGCGGCCTCCTCGACGGCGACGTCGGCGAGTTGTGCCCGGTCGACCTTGCCGTTCTTCGTCAGCGGCAGGCGCTCGTGCCAGACCACGGCGGTGGGCACCATGTAGTCGGGCAGGTCCCGGCGGAGGGCGTCGCGCAGTTCGGCCACCGCGGGCCGTGCCTCGCCGGCCGCCACCAGGTGGGCCACCAGCCGGTCGCCGCGGGCCCCGGGGCGACCGGCGACCACGGCCTTGGCGACCGCGTCGAGGGCGACCAGCCGGGTCTCGACCTCGCCGGCCTCGATGCGGTAGCCGTTGACCTTGATCTGGAAGTCGCTGCGGCCGAGGATCGCGATGTCGCCGCTGGGCAGGTAGCGGCCCAGATCGCCGGTGCGGTAGAGGCGTTCACCGCGCCGGACGTCGTGGACGAAGCGTTCGGCGGTGCGCCGGGTGTCGCCCCAGTAGCCGCGGGCCAGGCCGGTGCCGGCCGCGCAGATCTCGCCGGTGACCCAGTCGGGACAGTCCAGGCCGTCCCGGTCGAGTACGTAGGCGCGGTTGTTGGCGTTGGGGCGGCCGTAGGGGATGGACTCGCCGCCGTCCTCCTCGGGCGCCACCGGGTGCAGGATGTTCCAGATCGTCGTCTCGGTGGGGCCGCCCAGCGAGACGACGTCCAGGCCGGGCTTGAGGCGGCGCAGCGCGTCCGGCAGGGCCGGCGGGATGCGGTCGCCGCTCATCATGACCAGGCGCAGCGCCGGCGGGGCGGTGGCGTCGGCGACGGCCTGGTCGTGCATCAGGGACACGATGGCGGGCACCGAGTTCCACACCGTCACCCCGGCGCCGCGGCACAGCTCCAGCCAGTGGGCGGGGTCGACGGCCTTGTCGCGGTCGGGCATCACCAGGGCCGCGCCGACCGACAGGGCGCCGAAGACGTCCCAGACGGACAGGTCGAAGTTGAAGGCGCTGATGGCGAAGAACCGGTCCCGGGGGGCGATGCCGAACCGCTTGTGGCAGTCGGCGACGACGTTGGCGACGCTGCGGTGGCTGACCATGACGCCCTTGGGCTCGCCCGTGGTGCCGGAGGTGTAGAGGACGTAGGCGAGGTCGTCGGGGGCGGAGCCGGGCAGCCGTTGCGGGAGGTCCGCGGCGGTGTCGGCGGGTGCGGTGACGTCCAGGCGCAGCACCTCGCATGCGCCGTCGGGGTCCTGCCAGTCCGTGTTGGTGAGGACCCGGCGCACCCGGCCGTCGCGCAGCATGTACTTCTGCCGTTCGGCGGGCAGGGACGCGTCGACGGGCAGGTAGGCGCCGCCGGCCAGCACGGCGGCGAGGATGCCGACGATCTGCTCCGGGCCGCGGTGCATCACCAGGCCGACCAGTTCGTCCCGGCCGACGCCGCCCGCGCGCAGCCAGCGGGCGGCCGCGGCTGCGCGGCGGAGGAGTTCGCCGTAGCCGATCCGCCGGTCCGCGGTGATCAGGGCGGGCGCGTCGGGGGTGCACGCGGCCTGCGCGGCGAACGCGTCGCCGAGCATCTCCTCCGGCAGGGGGGTGGCGGTGTCGTTGGCTTCGCGGCGCCGCTCGTGCTGGGCCGCGGGCAGCAGGTCGAAGGTGTTGCGCTGCCAGGCGGCCTCGTCGACGAGGATGCCGAGGAGGGTGCGGTAGCCGTGGGCGAGGTCGTCCAGCAGCCCTTCGGGGAACAGCTCGTCCACGCCGTCGAGTTGGACGACGAGGCCGCCGTGCTGCTCCATCGCGAAGGCGTTGAGCCACACCTGCGGGGTCTGGCTGACGGTGAAGACCTCCGGTCCGAACAGTTCCAGCGCGGAGCCGTCGGCCTCGCCGCCGGCGAGGCCGAGGGCGCTGTTGAACGTGAACGGCATCCGGGCGCCCGCCACTCCCCCGCGCCGCCGGGCCAGTTCCTGCATGACGTCGCTGCCGGAGAAGTGCCGGTGGTCCAGGTCGCGGCGCAACCGGGTCTGCAGGGCGCGGGCGCGCTCTTCGAAGCTGCGGCCGCGGTCGACCTCGGCCTCGACGAGCAGGGTGTCGGAGAAGTTGCCGATGGCCTGGAAGATCCGCGGGTGGAGCGGCGGGCGGTTGGCGACGGTGGTGTTGATGGTGAACCGCGGCCCGGCCCCCCAGGTGGCGAGTGTCTCGGCGTAGGCGGCGAGCAGCAGCGCGGAGGGGGTGAGGCCGGCGAAGGAGGCGCGTTCCTTGAGGGCGGTCCACTCCCGCTCCCCCAGGCGCACCGCCCGCTGCGAGAAACGGGTGCGGGTGAGCGCCGCCGGGCTGGTGCGCAGCGGCAGGTCGGGGTGCGGGGGGAGGTCGTCGATGCGGGAGAGCCAGTAGTCGCGCGAGCGGAGGGCCGGGGCCCGGTCGCGGCCGGCTGCCAGGGCGGCGACGTACTCCTCGTACGACAGCTCCTCGGGTGCCTCCTCGCCGGCGCCCTCGCGGTAGCGGCGCCACCATTCCCGGAAGAACAGGAACATGCTGATCCCGTCCATGACCAGTCCGTCGTGGCTGACGTGGAGCACCATCCGGTCGTCGGCGAGGAGGGTGACCTCGGCGGCGAGCAGCGGCATGTGGTCCGCGGCGAGCACCCGGTGGGAGCGTTCCGCGCGCAGGTCGTGGCGGATCCGCTGCTGCTCCTCGGGGGTCTCGCCCCGCAGGTCGAGACGGGGGATGCGGGGCCGGTACTGGCGGAACTCGGTGACCTGGCGGTCGTCGCCGACGAAGCGGGAGCGCAGCGCGCTGTGCGCGTCCACGACGGCTTCCAGCGCGGACTCCAGCCGGTCGACGTCCCAGGCGCCTTCGATCTCGTGGTAGACGTGGCTGGCCACGTCACCGATCTCGAAGATGCCGCTGCGGCCCAGCAGATAGGCGCGCTGCAGGGGGGTGAGGGGGAAGCCCGGGCCGTGCCGCTCCTCCTCGGCGAGGTGAGCGATCAGCTCCTGCTTCACGTTCTTGATACGGGCGATGAACTGGGGGTCCATGCGCTCGCGGCCCCCCTGGAGCCGCAGGTCGTTTCCGGACAGCGAGACGGACAGACCGCGGCTCTCTATCTCGCGCAGCACTTCGCGGTAGCTCATCGGTCCTCCACTTCGGCGAGGGCGGCCAGTGCGGCGTCCTCGGCGCGCTCCTCGATCGTCGAGGCGAGCGTGGCGACGTCCTGGCTGCCGAGGAGTTCCTCGACGCTGATGTCCACGTCGAGGGCGTCGAGGATCTGGTACTGGAGGGTGACGGCCTGCAGCGAACTGGTGCCCAGCTGGGTGAGGTTGCGGTCGCGGACCGCTTCGTCGTCGGAGAGCTGGAGCACGGTGCGCACCAGGCCGCTCAGCCACGGCACGAGCTGCGGGCCGGCGTGGGCGGGGCGGGGCGCGGGCGCCGCGGAAGGCCGGAAGAACACCGCGTCGGCGAGGCCGATCCGGCGGCCGGGGGCGACGAGTTCGACGGTCCGCGGCCAGACGGACGGCTCGGGCAGGCCGAGGGCTTCGGCGAGCCGGGCGGCGAAGCGGGGCATGACGGGGGCGGCGGCGTGGGCGAGGAGGCGCGCCGCGGCCAGTTCCAGGGCGATGGCGGTACGGGCCTCGTTCTCCCAGCCGGGGGTCTCGGCGACCAGGGCTTCCTGGCGAGTGAAGCGGAGGGTGTCGGTGACGATGCCGTCGAGTTCGGCGGCGGCCTGGTTGAGGGAGAAGGCGTCGGAGCTGAGGGCGCCGGTGACCGCGGCGAGCCGGGCGCCGAGCCGGCCCAGGAAGGCGGAGTGCTCCGGGGTCCAGTTCCCGGCGTCGGGGGCGGTGCCGTCGTGGCGCTTGGCGACGCGGGCGCCGAGGTCGTTCAGCCAGTCCTGCCACGTTCCGATCAGGGTGTCGTTGAGGGTGGTCTCGTAGACGGCGCGCTGGAAGTTGGTGCGGGTGCCTTCGGGGCGGGTGGCGGCCAGGAAGTAGCGCACCGCGTCGACGGAGTCGGGGCCGAGGATCTCCTTGCCCCAGATGGCGTGGCGCCGGCTGGTGGAGAACTTGCTGCCTTCGAGGAGGTAGAACTCGTTGACGTGGTAGTCGATGTCGGGGGTCCAGTGGGGGAACGCCAGTCGGTACAGGGCCGGGTAGAGCACCGCGTGGTAGAAGCTGTTGTCGTAGCCGAAGAAGTGGACGATCTTCCAGTCCTGGTCGGGTGCGGCGGCCCGCCAGTCCTCGCCCAGGCGGGCGCCGAGTGACTGGATGCCGTGCAGGAAGCCGTAGGACATCTCCGGCCACACCCAGATGGCCTGGCCGTCGACGTCCGTCTCGGCCGGCGGGACGCCCCAGTCGGACGGGTGGCTGAGGGGGATGTCCAGGGCCGGGCGGCTGAAAAGACGGTCGGCGAGTTCCCGCAGCCGGGCCGGGACCCGGCCGAGGTGGTGGTGGGCGGCGATGTCGTCGCGGAGGGAGTGCAGCGGCAGTGTCCAGCGGGCCAGGGGGGCGCGGCGGGGCGCGGCCGCCGAGTGGGCGGAGACCGGTTCGGCGAGGTCGGTGACGGTGTTGGGCTCGCCGCACTCCTCGCAGATGTTGCCGCTGGTGCCCGAACCGCAGCCGGGGCAGCCGCCCCTGACGTCCACCTCGTACAGGTACTGGCCGCTCTCCGCGTCGAAGAGGGCGTCCGCCTCGGTGGCCCGTACGGTGCCGGAGGCGACCACGCGGGAGAAGTAGTCCTGGAGACCGAGGCGGTAGGCCGGGTCGTGGTGGGTGGCGGTGTACTGGTCGGGGGTGATGTCCATCAGCGCGAGCGTCGCGGCGATCTCGGCGCTGTAGTGGGCGGCGGTCTCGGCGGGTTCGCGGCCCTCGGCTGCGGCGGCGGCCGGGACGTAGCTCTGGTAGTCGTCGCTGCCGGTCAGGTGCCAGGCGGCGGTGCCGTTCATCCGCTGGTGGCGGACGAAGGCGTCGGCGCCGAGGTAGGGGCCGGAGAGGTGGCCGAGGTGCAGGTCGCCGTTGGGGGTGGGCGGGGTGGAGAAGACGAAGACCGGGCGGTTGCCGAAGGTCTTGCGCCTGGTGTTCCGTGCGGAGACCAGGGCGCGTCCGGCGTCGCGCCAGTACTGGGTGAGGAAGACCAGGTCCTGGTCGCCGGTGTTCCGCAGGACGTGGGACTCGAAGGGCTCGAAGAGCGCCACGGTGCCGGGGGCGGCCGGGTGGCGGTGTCCGTCGACGAGGAACTCGCCGCGGCCGGCGACGATCACGAACATCTCGGTCTCGTCGTGCTGGTGGCTGTCGGAGGCCCGGCCCGGGGCCACCCGGCCCCAGCCGGCGCCGGTGCCCAGGCCCTCGATGCTGCTCATGTCGATGCCGAACGCCTCGGAGAGGGCCGTGCTGTCGTAGGTGTTGATGATCACGCCGCGTCCTTTCGCTGGGACGGAAGGGGGAGGAGATCCGCGGCCGCCGCCGCGATGGCCGGGGCGAGCCGGTAGCCGGAACCGTTGGCGGCACCGGCGAAGACCACCCGCCGGTCCTCGGTGACCGCGCGGATCAGCGGTTCGTGGTCGGGTCCGTAGGCGTCGCAGAAGACCCGGCCGGAGGCGCAGTGCTCGACCAGTTGGGGCGCGTAGCGGAGGAGGGTGGCGAGCGCCGCGTCCCGGTCGGCGGGGGTGAGGGCGGCGGGGACGGTGTCGGGGTCGACGTCCCACTCCTGGCAGGTGTAGCTGAACAGCCAGTGGCCGCGCTCGTGGTACGGCAGCAGGAAGGCGTCCTCTTCCTGGAAGACGACGGCACGGTCGTCGGGGCCGGGCGGCACTTCGATGTGCAGGGCCACCACCTTCTTCACCCGGGCACCGAGCGGGGCGAGGAGGTCCCGCCAGGCCGGGGCGGCGAGCCAGGGGCCGGGGGCGAGGACGGTGTGCCCGGCGAGGAGGGTGTCGCCGGTGCCGAGGGCCAGGCGGACGCCGGCCGCCTCGGGGGTCACCGCGGTGACCTCGACCCCTTCGCGGAACTCCGCGGTGCGGCGCAGGTCGCGGGCGAGGTGCTGGGTCAGCGCATGGACGTCCGCGTACTGGCAGCCGTCGCCTTCCCAGGCACCCATGCCCTCGGGTAACTGCCGGACAACCGGGGGAAGTTCGGTGACGGGCCGCAGTCTGGCCTCGGGCAGATAGGTACGCAGCAGCCGTAACCGGTCCGGTTCGGGGGCGATGACGGTCATCGGCAGGCGGTGGATGGGGACTTCGGGGCGGGCCGCCCGGAGGTCGGCGTACCACTGCTGGCTGTACGCCGCCATGCGGCGGACCCGCGGCGAGGCACCGCGCGGGAAGTGCAGGCCGGCCGAGCGCCGAGTGGCGCCGCTGCCGATCGCGTCCCGCTCGACCAGGACCACGTCGGCCTCCGGGGCGCGGGCGAGAATCTCCCGGGCGATCTGGCAGCCGAGCACGCCGGCCCCGATCACCGCGTAGTCGGTGCGCCGGGTGGCCATCACGCCCCCCACGGAACGTTCACGCGGGTCTTGGTACCCCACTCGATGAAGGACGCGAGCTGGTCGACGGTGCGGGCGCCGCGGAGCCGGTCGGCGATGCGCTGGCTGCGCCAGGCGTTCAGGCTGAGGTTGGGGTCGGCGAGGCCGCGCTGGGCGCGGGCGGCGTTCTGCACGAAGACGCTGCGGTCGGCCGGGCCGTCCCAGCGCACCGCGAAGTCCTCGTCGATGCGCAGCTCGTCGCCGTCGCGCTCCAGGCGGTCCGCGATCGGGGCGAGGAAGTCCATGGCGGCGGGCCGGAATCCGGTGGCCCAGACGATGACGTCGGTGTCGAAGTGCTCCAGGGAATCGGGCTCGTCGTTGTGGCGGACGCTGAGGTCCCAGCCGCCGGCCGATCCGGCCTCGACCCCGGTCACCTCGCGGTTGGCGTACAGCTCGACGAGGTCGGGGTTGCCGTCCACGAAGCGGTGGAGGTAGATCCGCTGGTAGATCTCGCGCAGGGTGGACTCGGAGATGCCGTCGCTGCTGAGGACGTGGTGGGCGTTGAACGCGGCCCGCGCCTGGGGGCTCAGTCGGTAGAAGTAGTCGGAGTGGCAGGGCATGTAGAAGTCGTTGGTGAACGGCGAGTCGTCGATCGGGAAGAAGTTGCGGCGCCGGGATATCCACGAGACGCGGCGCGGCAGTTCGGCTCCCGGGCGTGAGATCAGGTCCGAGAACGCCTCCGCGCCGGACTGTCCGCCGCCCACCACGACGACGCGTTTGCCGCCGAGGTCCTTGGCGGCGTGCACGAAGTCGTTGACGTGGAACTGGGTGGCGCCGAGGTGGTCGCGGCCCTGCGGCGGGACCCAGGACTGGTTGCCGACGCCGATGACGACGTTGTCGGCGGTGACGGTGCGGTCGTCGGTGCGGACGGTGAAGACGTCGTCGAAGCCGATCTCCTGGACGGTCTCGCCGAAGACGATGTTCTTGTTGCGGCGGCTGGCCCAGGCAAGGTAGTTGCGGAACTCCAGCCGCGGTACGTCCTCGAACCGGGCGTTGAGGTAGTGGTACACCCGGCCCTGGTCGTGGAGGTAGGCCAGGAACGAGAACGGGGACGTGGGGTCGGAGAGACTGACCAGGTCCTTGAACATGGAGACCTGGAGGGTGGTTCCGGGTATCTGCTGGCCGTCGTGCCAGCCGAAGGACTCCTTGCGGTCGATGAAGAGGTTGTCCACCTCCGGGTAGCCGTGCAGCAGTGACGCCAGACTCAGGTTCGCCGGTCCCACGCCGACTCCCACGCAGCGGTAATGCGCGGTGCCGGGACTGGTGTGCTCGTGCCCCATTGTTCGGACCTCTCCTTCGGGCGGGTGCCGGCGGTTGCCGGCTCGGGTCGTGCCGGATAGGGGATGCGCGGGGGAAAGTGCGGAGGTGCGGTGGGTCGGGCCGTTGAACAGGCGGCCGGGCGGGATCGCCGCCGGCCGTCGCACGAGCCGGCCGCCGGTTGCCCGTAGCGGGCGGCCGGCTCGGGGTCGCGGCGGCCGTGCCGGTGGTCACCGGGGGGCGGCACGGCGTCGTGAGCGGTGTGGTGGCCGGGACCTGTCCGGTGGGTCATGGCCGGGTCCGACCCACCGGACAGGGACTAGAGCACCGGGATGCGGGCGTTGGCAAGCGGGCGGTAGGTCGGCTGGGCGGGGAGCTTCGCCAAGACGGCGCCGGCGGTGAGCAGTTCGGTCAGGACGGCGGCTGCCACGGTGACGGCCAGGGACTCCCCCGGGCAGCGGTGGGCGGCGGCGCCGAAGGTGAAGACGGCGGGGTTCTGGCGGCCGGGCCGGAAGGCGTGCGGGTCGGGGTTGACCGCCGGGTCGCGGTTGGCGGCGGCGAGCACCACCAGCACCGGCTCGCCCGGCGCGATCTCGGCGCCCTCGTGGCGGAAGGGTTCGGCCGCGAAGCGGCGGGTGTTCTGGACCGGTGCGTCGTGCCGTGCGACCTCCCGGACCAGTGCTTCGGCCGCGGCGCGGGTGGCCGGTGGCTCGACCCCGCGGGCCAGCGCCAGCAGGGAGTTGCCGAGGAGTCCGGCCGTGGCGTCGAACGTCTGGGACAGGAAGCCCACCGCGTTGGCCAGCAGGGCCGCCGTACGGGGCCAGGAGGCGCGCTGTGCGGCCCGCACCAGCTCGGCGAGGAGCCCAGTGCCGTCCTCGCCCTTCTCGATGCCCGGGCCGAGCAGTTCACGGAGCCGGGCGGCGGCCCGGGATGCCGCCCGGTACTGCTCCGGGCCGGCCGAGGCGGGGATGCACTGGACGAAGTCGCCCGTCAGCCGGGCGGCTTCGGCGTCCAGTCCCCGGTCCAGCCCGCACAGCGCCGCCACGACGCGGGCCGGGACGGCGAACATCAGCTCCTCGTAGGGCGGACGGCCGCCGGCCGCCAGGCACTCACGGGTGCGTTCGGCGGCCAGGCGGGCGGTGTGCGCCGGGTCGAGGTGGCCCAGCGCCTCGACGACCACGGACTTCAGGCGCTGTTGGAGCGGGCCGTCGGTCATCCGCACCAGGTCGCCGAAGACGTCGCCGGCCGGGGTGCCGACGATCCCGCCGGGCACCGGTTCGGCCGCCGGGCGCACCCGCAGGCGGTCGGCGGCCAGCACGGCTCGCACCGCCGCCGCATCGCACGCCACCCAGGCGCCCAGGCCCGCGTCGAAGGCCAGGGGACGCTCGGCCACGAGCGTCGCGTAGTAGGGGTACGGGTCCGGCAGCCGGACCGCTTCGATCACTGTGGTCACCCGGGGGCTCCTTGCTCGGTGGAACGGTCGAACGGTGAGACGTGGAACGGTGGTCATTGGGGGGAGGTGCCGTGGCGGTCCCTCAGACGTCGTGGCGGGCGCGGTCCGCGCGCCGTATGTCGAGAGTGCCGGCGATGGTCAGCCGCATGACCTCCGACGTTCCCTCGTAGATGCGCAGCGAGCGGATCTGCCGGTACAGCCGCTCGGTCACGCTGTCCTTGACGAGGCCCGACGCACCGAGGAGTTGGACGGCGGTGTCGACGATGCGCTGGGCCTCTTCGGTGGCGTAGAGCTTGGCGATGTTGGAGTGGCGGGCGAAGCGCGGGGCGCCACGGTCGGCCTCCCAGGCGGCCCGCGCCACCAGCAGGGCGGCGGCGTTCAGTTGGACGTCCATATCGGCCAGGGTGACCTTCGTCAGCTGCTGGTCGATGAGCGGGCCGCCGCCGATCCGCCGCGTGCGGGCCCGCGCCAGGGCGGTGTCGGCGGCGCGGCGGGCGAATCCGAGTGCCGCGGCGCCGACGGTCATCCGGAAGCGTTCGAGCAGGTCCATGGCGATGACGAAGCCCTTGCCCGGCTTGCCCAGTACGGCTTCCCGGGGCACCCGGCAGTCCTCGAAGGCGAGATGGGCGAACGAGCGGGGAGCCACCGCGCCCAGCCGGTCCCGGACCCGCACGCCGGGGGTGTCGGCGGGCACGAGGAAGGCCGTCAGCCCGAGCGGGCCGGGGCCTTCGCCGGTGCGGGCGATGACGACGTACACCTCGGCGACGGTGCCGTTGGCGATCCATGCCTTGTGCCCGTTCAGGACGTAGCCGCCGCCGTCGGTGCGGTCGGCTCGCAGTCCGACGGCCGCGATGTCCGACCCCGCCTCCTCCTCGGAGACCGCGAAGGCGCCGACCAGCGAGCCGGTGGCCATCCGCGGCAGGTAGTGCCGCCGCTGTTCGTCGCTGCCGAAGCGGAGGAGCGGGGTCGCCGCCAGTGCCTGGATGGAGAAGGCGAAGTCGGCCAGGTCCTCGGCGTAGGCCAGCGCTTCGCGCATCAGGCACAGGGAGCGGAGGTCGCCGGGGACCGGGCCGGGCTCGGCGGCCGGGTCCAGGAAGGAGAGCCAGCCGTCCGCGCCCAACTGCCGTACCAGGCACAGTCCGACCTTGTCCGGGTCGTCGTCGCGGATCTCCGCCCACTGCGCGGTCCGCTGGTCGCACCAGGCTCCGAAGGTGTCGGCGAGGCGGCGGTGCGCGTCGTCGTAGAACGGGAGGTCGAGGATGTCGGGGTCGAAGCTCGTGAGGGGTTCCAAGGCGGGTCTCCGTGCGGGCGGGAGGGCGGGTGGCGGCGGGGCAGGGTCAGATGACGAGGTCGACGTCGTCGGCCCGGTCGGCCGGGAGCGGCGCGGGCGGGGGCGGGGGCCACTCCCGGGCCGCTTTCACGAGCTGGTGCTCGATGAAGTAGGCGAAGGAGGCGTAGCCGCGCCAGATGCGCCGCCATTCGCGCTGGACGGCCTCCTCGCCGGAGCTGCGCCGCACCTCGTCGAGGTAGGAGACGATGATGTCGGCCGACTGCCGGGCGTGGCCGGCCGAGAAGTTGTCGATCGACAGGTGCGCCTCTTCGTAGGACACGTCGAAGTGGTGCCGGCGCAGCTTCTGTATCTCGTGCAGCCGCATCTCCCCCAGGCCGAACATCTCGATGCCCAGGTTGTAGCCGAGGATCTCGTTGTAGAGCGTGTCGGGGAACAGCGACAGGCACACCTGGTGGATGGAGAAGCCGTAGAGCCCGTCGGGGAGGTCGCCCTGGTCGCGGAATTCGTCCTGGCGGATGTGCGGCAGATGGATGTCCATGCTGGCGAGTACGTGGTGGATGAGCGTGATGTGGTTCTTGGCGATGTCGCCGCGGCCCATCTCGTCGGCGTAGATGGCGAAGAGCATGGCGTCGCTCTGCCGGTGGTTGCGGCCGAGGTTGCCGACGCGGTGGGCCCAGCTGCCGTCGATGAGGCTGCCGAGCGCGTAGGTGGACTGGTGGAAGACGACCTCGTCGCGGTCGGGGATCTCGGTGAGCGGCTGGTAGGGGTCGACGAGCTTGTCCCAGTAGATCCGGTCGACGCGCTCCATCAGCGCCTCGGGGGTGTAGTCGAAGTACTCGGCGTCGGTGAGTCTGCCGCCGGCGCCGTGGGTGAAGAGGAGTTCCGCCTCGGCGAGGCCGACCTCGGCCCGGTCCCTGGCCGCGGCCAGGATGTGCGGGAAGTGCTCGACGTTGACGATGCGGTGGAAGAACTCGCGGTCGTCCAGTGCGCTGTCGGCGGTGCGCAGCACCACGTCGTCGGGTGCGGTGGTCCGCAGTGCGCGGGCCCAGTGCTCGGCGCTCAGGTCGCCGGCCGTGTTGGGGGCGAAGTCGAGGTCCGCCGGCTCGCCGGCGGCGATCGCCTCGGCCCACGCCGTGAACGTGGCCGCCTCGCGCTCGTCGAAGATGCCGAACATGGGACCGCCGAATTTGATGGACCGCAGGAATCGGCAGCTGCCGTCCCCGCGCACCTTCAGCTGCCGGGACTCGCGCAGCGCGGCGACGAAGGCGGCCAGGTCGGGAGTGTCCCCGTCGAGCCAGTCCGACAGCCGTCGGTCTCCCATGCGGACGCTGCGGTGCTGCCGGCCGGCGAACGGCGCGTGCCGGGCGACGATCTGCGCGACCTTGGCGTCGAGAGTCAGGCCGTCGTGCCAGGCGGCCAACTCGCCGAGCATGCCGATGTGTTCGGTCTCCAGCCGCAGCATCAGCGCGACGGCGGCGAGCAGCCGGCGCCGGTCCTCGGGGCCGGTCGGCGAGTCCTCGGTGAAGGCGAGGTACTCGGTGAGGACGGCACGCACCTCGGTTTCCGGCAGCAGCGGCTCGGTGCCGAGGAGGAGGTCGTCGATGCCCAGTGCGAACACGGCGTAGTGCACGCCGATCAGTTCCGGCAGGAAGGACGCGGGGAGCCGGGAGAGCGCGAGCGGGAAGGTGGCGTGCAGGGCGGTCAGCGGCCGGGCCTCGGTGCGGGCGAGGAAGTCCGCGGCCTCGATCTCGGGCAGGTGGACGCCGAGTTCCACCAGGGCCCGCCGGCGCCTGGCGAGCAGGCCGCGCTGCGGGATGCCCTCGCCCTGAAGTCGGAAGTGCTGCCTGAAGAGGCGGTTGACGATGACGGAGGGCTGGGTGGCGGCCTGCGAGACGGTGTCCAGCCAGCAGCCGGCGAGCAGCGCGAGGGGCGCGCGCTGGCGCAGGACGAGGTCGCGGGTCTCGGTGCCGGCGGTGCGCAGCGCGGTGACGGCCGGTTCGAGGGCGCGGCGGGTCTCGCGGACCTGGGCGGCGATCGCCTCGGCGTCGGTGCCCGGCTGCGGCTCGGCGGTGGTGAGGAACGCCGCCAGGACCCGGCGGGCTGTGAGGAACGTGGTCTCGCTCTCCTGGTCGGCGAGGAGCCGCCGGAAGAGGTCGGCGGGCTCACCTTCGAGGACCGCCGTCGCCTCCTCGGCGGCGTACGGACTGAAGTGGAAGGGGGCGCGGGGCAGGGAGGTGGTCCGGTCCGGCAGGGGGAAGGCGGTGCGGGGGTTCATCGGGGCTCCCGGGTTGCGGTGGCCGCGGGCGCGGCGGGCGGAGCGGCGGGCAGCTTGCGCAGCAGGATCCCGACCCGTACTCCCGGGACGCTGGCCGCCAGGAGGTAGTGGCCGCCGTCCCGCAGCCCGCCACAAGCGGCGCGGTCGGCGAGGTTGATG
This sequence comes from Streptomyces sp. YGL11-2, assembly GCF_050054615.1. Taxonomy (NCBI): domain Bacteria; kingdom Bacillati; phylum Actinomycetota; class Actinomycetes; order Kitasatosporales; family Streptomycetaceae; genus Streptomyces; species Streptomyces sp. YGL11-2. Next base: position 102,758 of record NZ_JBNHIN010000024.1, on the reverse strand, counting down.
AGCGGATCGGCGGCGAAGCAGTGGCCGAAGCGCGTGATGTTGTCGAGGAACAACTGCGTCGCGGAGAACCCGGCCTGGCGCTCTTTCAGGACAACGACGGGGCGGTGGAGGTTGAGGTGGAGCACTCCGTCGATGTCGCCGATCTTCATGTCGGCGGACCCGAGGATCCGTTCGTTGACCTCGCGGGCGAGGTCCACGCTGATCTCGTGCGTCCACTCCAGGGACCGCGTCTCCTGGGCCGACGCCCCGGCGACGATCTCGTAGGCGTCCGGCCCCTGGGGCTCGGCGCTCACCAGGGCGGCGGCGGCCCCGTCGCTGAACAGGGCGAAGCTCTCCATCCGCGTGGCTTCGTCGGTGATCCGGTCGGTGGTGACGACCAGCACTGTGCGGTGGTGTCCGGCGGCCACCAGCGCCTGTGCGGTACGCAGACCGACCAGGAGGTTGGTGCAGCGGTTGAGCGAGACGCCGGTGAAGGCGGCGTTCGCCAGGCCGATCCCGTCCAGCACGGTCTGCACGAATCCGCCGTGGGTGCGCGGCCCGCCGGGGAAGCGGGTGGAGCACAGCACCAGGCAGTCCACGGACGACGGGGCGGTCCCGGCGGCGTCGAGCGTCGCCCGGCCGCTGCGCACGGCCAGGGTCTCCAGGCTCTCGGCCGTGCGCCGGACGCTGCCCCAGCCCCACAGGGATGCCTGGGGTGGCATGCCGAACTCGCGGGCTTTGCGGGGCAGGTCCTCGATGGAGGTGTGGTCGGCCTCGGACTCGCCGAGGACATAGCGGGGGGCCGACAGGTATACCGGGGTCGCGTTCACGGTGCGGGTTCACTCTCCGGGTCGGCTGGGTGGGCCGGCGCCAGCAGGGCGTTGGCCTCGGGGTACGGAAGGGCGTCCGCGCCGAAGCCGAAGGTGCCGTGCTCGCGGATCTCCGTCGCCGCGCGGACGACGGCGCCGAGCGCGGCGCGGGACAGTGCCGAGCCGACGCTGATCCGGCGTACGCCCAGGGCGCCGAGTTCGGCCACGGACAGCCGCAGCGCGGGCGAGCCCATCAGGACGTTGACCGGGCGGGTGACGGCGGAGCACACCGCGCGGATCGCGTCGGCGTCGGGGAGGGCGGGCGCGTAGAGCACGTCGGCGCCGGCCGCCTCGTACGCCTGCAGTCGCCGGATGGTGTCCGGCAGGTCGGGCCGCCCCTGGAAGAAGTTCTCGGCGCGGGCGGTGACCGTGAAGGGGAAGTCGAGTTCCCTGGCGGCGGCGACGGCCGCGGCCACCCGCTCCACCGCCTCCTCCAGGGGCCGTACGGGGTCCTCGTCCCGGCCGGTGGAGTCCTCCACCGACCCGCCGACCAGGCCCGCCGCGGCGGCGTGCCGGATGGTCTCGGCGACGTCCTCCGGCGTGTCGCCGAATCCGCTCTCCAGGTCGGCGGTGACCGGCAGTGGGGTCGCGGCGACGATCGCCTCGGCGTTGGCGAGGAGTTCCGCGCGGCTGACGAGGTTCGCCCCGTCGGACCGGCCGAGGGCGTAGGAGAGGCCCGCGCCCGTGGTGGCGAGCGCGCGGAAGCCGTGCTGGGTCAGGATCCGGGCGGTGCCCGCGTCCCAGGGGTTGGCGACGACGAACGGCTCGGAACCCTCGTGCAGTGTGCGGAAGGTGACGGCACGTCGGTACTGGTCGGTGGCGGAGGTGCGCATGGTGGTGTTTCCCCTCTGCGGTGCTCTTGAGGTCGGCGTCGGTACTGCTCAGATAACCTCAATGTGGGTGCGCGCAAGAGGATTTGCGCCATGTTCCGCACGGACGAGCGGGCGCAGCAGGTCGGTGACGGCGCCGGGCCTGCCGTCGAAGTAGAAGTGGCCGCCCTCGGCCCAGTGCCGGACCGGTTCGCCGGCGCATTCGCGCGCCCACGGTTCGAGGCCGGCTTCCTTGACGTGGGGGTCGTCGACGCCGTTGACGAGGGTGACGGGGACGTCCAGCGGGGCGGCGGGCCGGTAGGTGTACCCGGCGACCATGCTGAAGTCCGCCTTCAGGTGCGGGAGCAGCAGTTCCTGCAGCGCCTCGTCGGCGACGACTTCGGGCGGCAGCCCGCCGAAGAAGCCAACGGCCTCGGTGAACGCGCGCCCCTCCAGCCGGGCGGCCGCCACCACGCGCCGGGTGGGCAGCAGAGAGGGGGCGGAGCAGCCGGAGGCGACGAGGTGGCGGAAGTCCGGGAGGGCGCCGATGCGGCGGGCGACCTCGAAGGCGAGGACCGCGCCGAAGCTGTGCCCGAAGAGGACGAACGGGCGGTCGGCGGTCTCGGCGATCGCCGCCGCGGCCCGCTCGGCGAGCTCCGGCACGTCGACGGCGGCGGTTTCCTTGTAACGGGGGCCGCGGCCCGGGGGGCAGACCGCGACGATCTCCGCGTCGTCCCCCATGTCGTGCTGCCAGCTCAGGAAGGAACGGGGGTTGCCGCCCGCGTGGGGGAAGCAATAGACGCGGGCCGCACGCTCGGGGCCTTGCGCGTCGCGGAGGAACCAGGGGGAGGAAGTCACTGGGAATTCACCGATCTCTCGGGCCGCCGGCTGATCATGCAGCTGATCGGGAAGGGGCCGCATTCCAGCCGACATCGGCCAGCGTGACGGTTCCGGACGGCGCCCGGGAGACGGAGTGCGAGAGTGCGCCGACACCCGGCACACTCATCAGAACACTCGCGGCCACGGCGAATCCGATGGGAAGTACGGAGGAGGGACGTCCGGACACCCTGAAGCGTAAGGAATTCTTCCGCATTTTGGCATGCCTCTCGTATCAAGTGCGTGTCTGCGACTGGGGAAACGGGTCCCGTGACGGGGCGGAGTAGCTGCCCCTCACTGCCCGGTAAGGCGAGTGCGGATCGCGTTCTCGCCTGCCCTCTCAATCTCCCTTGCCTCCGGCCCAGATTGAAGATCTAAGATGGTTCAGGTTTCCGCACTGCGAGAAACCGAAGGCACTATGCCAGTAGAAATCGCCTTATAGCGGATACTCGGAGGCGGGATCATGGATTCGACCGACCGTGTAAATGGCGAGAAATCAGGACAGAAGCCCGCAGGGGTGGCAGAACGCCTGGAGGGGCTGGAGACCGAGCTCCGCATCATGGCCGAGCAGCTGAATACGCTCTCCCGGCTTGCCGTGGAATGCCTCGTCGACATCGACCCGGACGAGGAAGGAACCGTTCCGGAAGAACCCCGGCTCTGCTACCTCCACGGGCTGGATGCCATCAACATCGCGATCGAGGAGGCACTGGGCGGCGCACGCAGGGAAATCCTGACGGCACAACCCGACGGACCGCGTCCCGGACCGGTTCTGGATCAGGCGCTGAATTCCGTTCGCCGGCACATCGAGGCAGGAGTTTCCATGCGCACGCTGTATCAGCACACCACACGCTTCGACGCGGCCACCAAAAAATACGTGCGGGCGGTCACCGAATACGGAGTCCGGGTGCGCACACTGGCGGAATTCTTCGACCGCCTCATCATCGTCGACGACACCGTGGCATTCATATCCGCCAACGAGAGCCGCACCGATGGCTTGGCCATAAGAGAGCCGGCGATCGTGCAGTTCCTCAAGGACACGTTCGAGCGCTCCTGGGACCGCGCGAAGTCCTTCCCGTTCGTCCCGTTACATGCCGCGAAGGCGGCGGACGACGTCATACCGTCGTTACGCGAATCGATCAGCAGGCTGCTCGTCGCCGGCTACTCGGACAAGCGGATCGCGCGCCGGCTCGGCATCAGCGAACGGTCGCTGCAGGCGCATATCGCCGCGATGAAGCAGGAGTTGGGGGCGAACACCCGGGCCCAGCTCGGCTACCTGCTGGGCCGCAACGAGACCACCCTCGTGCTGTAGCCGTCCTGCCACGAGCCCCGCCGGACGGCTCGGTCCGCGGGGCCGGAGGTACCCGCGGCGGGGCCGGAGCGGTGCGCCCGGCACCCCTCGGCTCCCGCCGCTGCGACGGCGCCGCGCGTCAGCCGGTGGTCTCCGTCGAGGGCACCGGTGCGTCGCCCGCCGCCGGACGGTCCGCGTCGGACGCCGTCGGCTGCGGAGCGGGCCTGCCGCGCAGTCGGGAGACCGCGACCCCGCTCAGGCAGATCAGACCGCCGAGCAGTGTGACCCACCCGGGCACCTCGTCCAGGGCGGCCCAGGAGATGACGATGACGACCGCGGGCACCGCGTAAGTGGTCGCCCCCATCTTGCCCGCGGTGGTCCGCGAGAGCGCGTAGGCCCAGGTGCTGAAGGCGAGTGCGGTCGGGAACAGGCCCAGGTAGACGACGTTGAGCGTCGCCGAGAGCGGAGCCTTGGACAGCTGCGAGATCAGCTGCCCGCTGAACGGCAGGCAGGCGACGGCGCCAATGAGGCAGCCGAACGTCGTCACCTGGATCGGTGTCGCATGCCGCAGCGCCGGCTTCTGCGACACGACCCCGGCTCCGTACGTCACGGCCGCCAGCAGGCACAGCAGTACGCCGAGGACCGAGGACGAGCCGCCGCTGGACGTCGAGAGCCCGACCACGCCCGCGCCGACGAACGACACGGCCATGCCCACCAGCAGCAGACGCGGGAATCCCTCCTTGAGCAGCCAGCCGCCCAGCAGCGCGATCACGATCGGTCCGATGTTGACGACCATGGCGGCGGTGCCGGCATCGACCTTCTGCTCACCCCAGTTCAACGCCACCATGTAACACCCGAACCAGAGCACCCCGGAGCAGATGATCCCGGGCCATGCCTGCCGCGGCGGTAAACCGCCCCGCCGCACCACGAACACGACCAGCAGCGCCACGGCACCGGTCAAAAGCCGGCCCAACGCCAGGGCGCCGGGCCCGAAATGACTCGCCGACGCACGAATGGCGACAAAGGCCGAAGCCCAGAGCAAGACCGTGACCGAGGCGGCAATAAGGGCGGGAAGGTCAATACGGGAATGTTCCGTCGAACGATTCATACTGCCAATCCAATCACTCGCAAGTGCACTGCGTCTTCTGGAAGTTGTGGCACGTGCGCCGGTTGAGGGGCCATATTTCGGGGCAACCGGGCGACCCGACAACCGCCTTCCGGGCGGGCAGCGCGCCACTTTCCCGCCCCAGCCCTCCCCTCCCCATTCCCTTGCTGTCAGGGCCCCTTGCACCATCCGACCGGGAATCGGCGTGGCCGACGGCGGACATCGGCCGACACCCGCTCGCCCCCAGGGCAGCCGCAGCGCAGGCACGCACCGCCCGTGTTGCCGCGCCGCGAGAGCGTCGTAGGACACGACCCGTCAAGGGTGCGGGGCCGCTCCCCCGCACTCCGCCGTACCGCCCCGATGCGCTCGCCACGCGCGGGACGCCGATACCTTGCCACACCCCGGCAATCCACCGGAAGGGTGATCGCGGCCAGTTCCGGCGGACGAGGCGGACGACGGCGAGTGGGCGGCACGTGAGTCCGTGCCGCCCACCGGCCAGGGGCCGCAAGTAACCTTCCCTCAGAGGCGGTTCAGCGCCGGACCGCTACGGCCGGGCCCGTCCGGCGCGGACGCTCAGCAGCCGTGCCGGTCCTCCGTCAGTTCGCCCTGGGCCGTGGCCAGCGTCCGGTCGTAGCAGGAACCCGGGCCGTGGAGGCGGTAGCGCTCGCGGGAGACGCCGGTGGCGTGCCGCTGTTCGCGGGGCACGTTCTGGTGGTACGCGGCGTCGCCCGTGTAGGTGTCGTCCAGCCACGACCAGTCGGTGCGCCGTCCGCCCCGCAGCGTGGCGATGTCCGCGCGGTCACCCATGGTCATGGTCGTCCGCAGCCGGTTGCCGGAGTCCACGGTCGTCGCACCGTCCATGGTGTAGGTGCGCCGGGTGCGGGTCGTGGTCGCGGGTCCCCCGCCGCGAACGGTCACCGCCTCGTCGTCGTTCCAGCGCGCTCGGAGCGCGTCGGCGGATTCGTCCGCGTTCCAGCGGTGCACGGAGTCACCGGCGAGCCTGCGGGTGACCGTCGTCGTGACCCGGCCGTGCGAGGTGTCGACGTATCCCGACACCGTGAGGGAGTGCCCGCCCTCGGCCGTCAACCGGCGCTCGGCGCCCGGCTGGTACGCCGTCTTGTCGACGAGGTCGCCCGGCCGGCTGGTGACGAGCGCACCGGTCACCTGCGCCGCCCCGGCGTCCTGCCAGACGAGGATGTTGGTGGGGGTGCTCCAGCCGCTCTGCCCTGCGGGCAGGCCGGTGACCGACACCGCGATCCGGTGCGGGCGCCCGTCGTTCAGCTGCCCGGCGAAGGGGGTGAGGTCGTACTGCACCGGCCGGACGTCGAAGGCGCGCGGGCCCGGGATCACGTACCAGAGGAAGGGGTTGGACCAGCCGCCCGTCCACACGGTGGGGAACGGGGCCGCGATACCGGCGAGCCTGCCGTCCACCGTCACCTGCACCTCGCGGTACGGGCCGTCCTTGGCCTTGCACGAGTACGGTACCGCGGCCGGCACCGTCAGGTACCAGAACTCCTCGCAGCCGCCGCCCGATCCGGTGGCGTACACCTCGGCGACGATCCGTTCGCTGTTGCGCGGTGTGGTCAACTGCCCCTCGTCGGACGGGCCGTTGCTGTGGGCGCCCTGGAGGGTGAGTACCTTGTCGGGGGTGCGGGCCTCCTTCGCCGTTCCCCACGCCGCGTAGAAGGTCAGCGTCGCCTTGACCTTGATGACGCCGGTGTACGTCCCGTCCACGGTGTTGCCGATGAGCATCTCGACGGGCTGCCGCTCGCGGAGCGTGGCGGCGTATCGGGTGACGTCCTTCTCCACCTTCCAGGTGACGCCCTGGGGCGAGGGTTCCGGTGTCGACGTGCGCAGGACCTCCACGCCGCCGATGTGGAGATATCCGAGGCGGTCGAACTGCCGCCCGGCCACGGACCCTTGGAGTTTCAGGACGACCTTGTTCCAGCGGTGCCCGCACGGTCCGGTCCTTGCGGGCGGTATGTAGGTTCCCTTGTAGGGCGTGTAGTCGCGGAATGCGGTGTCGGCGACCGTCACCTGGCACGACGGTGTGTCCGGGACGGACACCGGCGGACCGGCGGTGACCGGATCGTGCCAGTGGGTACCGAATTCGGTGGGCGGCTCCGCTGCGAGGGCCGGGCTCGCGCCCAGCACCAGGCCGGCGACAGCGGCGCACACGGTGAGAAGCACTCGTCTCATGGGTCAGGAGTGAAGCGCTTCGTACTGCCGTGCACCAGTGCCCGGTTGGCCTGATCCGCCGCCCGGCGCGGGAATCCGGTCGACTTGGCTCCGCCGGTGACGCGACGCCGGCACGCCCCTCTCCCCCTCCCCCGATGACGGGCGGAGCGGGCGGAGCCCGCGAAGCGCTGCACGCCCGGACAGCCACTGGCACACTCGGATGGATCGTGATCACCAACCGCCGACGGAGGACGAGTTGAGCAATGACACCCCGCGCGAACGCGACCGTCTGGAAGCCATCCAGCGCAACGTCGACGCGTTCACCACCGGCATCCTTGACGGCCTCCCCCTCCAGACGTCCTGGGACTGCCTGGAACTGGGCGCGGGCGCCGGCTCCATCGCGTACTGGCTCGCCGAGCGCTGCCCGGACGGCCGGGTCGTCGCCGTCGACCTCGACACCCGTCACCTCGACGCCGGCCGGGCCCCGAACCTGGAGATCCAGGAAGCCGACATCACACACGACGCCTACGCGCCCGGCGGCTTCGACCTCATCCACGCCCGTTACCTCTACTGCCATCTGCCGGCCCGCGACGCGATGGTGGAACGGGCCGCCCGCTGGCTCGCCCCCGGCGGCTGGCTGGTCATCGAAGAGCCGTACCACCTCCCCGCGGAGACCTCCCCCTTCCCCGCGGTGCAGCGACTCCTGGCCGCGTATCAGCGCAGGTACCGCGACCACGGGGTCGATATGACCTGGGCGCGCGGCCTGCCCGCCCACCTCGCCCGCAGCGGACTGAGCGAGGTGTCCTTCACCGGGAACCTCGGCTGTATGGGAGGACTCGACAAGGACCGCTGGCGTCCCCTCATCGCCCAGGCGGCCCCCGCGCTGCTCGCCGAGGGCCTCGTCACCGAGGCCGACCTGAACGAGTTCGCCGGTCTGCTGGACGATCCCGCGTTCATCGACATCCCCCAGGTCACCGTCTCCGCCTGGGGGCGCCGCCCGTCACGGGTTCCGGACGCGGAGGCGCCAGTCGACAACGCCGTTTGCCGTCACGGCCGGTGACCACGGGTGGCCACCGGCCGTCCGGCGCACGGGAGAAGGTCAGTCCTCGTTCCCGGCCTCGCCCTTGCGGTGGGTGTTCAGGCACAGCGCCCAGCCGTCGGTGTAACTGTTCGGCGCGGGCGATCCCCCGGCGTGGGCGGCGGCTGTCCAGTAGGCCGGCCCGGCGGCGCCGTCGCGGACCGGGTTTCCCGCGGAGTCGCTGGGGAAGCTGCCGTTGAGGTGGGGGCCTCCCGAGCCCGTCTTCGTGAAGTCGGTCGTCGTCACCCCGCCTCCACTGATGGCCGCTCCCCCACTGATCAGGCTGCCGTCTTCGCGGCGGCAGCCGACGGTCACGGTCTGCCCCGTGGCGGCCCCGTCGGGCCCGCTCACCTCCCGGAAGTGGACCGTCGTGACCGCGTGGCGGACGTTGTCGTGCCCGGCGGTGCAGATCGCGTAGGCGTAGGTGGCGTTGTTCATGTCGCGGCCGCCGCCGATCCCGCCGACGGCCGTCCAGGAGTCGGGGTTGGTCTCACCGTCCGCCGCGGCCTTCTTTCCGAAGTCGTGTGCGGCGTTGTTGAAGGTGGGGAAGCCGGCGATGGGCTTGAGGCTGCCCACGCTCGCCGGGGTGGTGCGGGCGCCGCCGCCGAGCAGGACGGTGCCGGTCGGGCAGGTCGCCGTGACCAGCCGGTCCGACAGGCCGGTCGAGGGACCGGCGGTCTTGTTCATGACCACCTGGGTGTGCCGGATCCGGTGGCCCTGGACGCACATCGCGTAGGGGGTGGTGGAGAACGCGGGGCTGCTGTGGCTCCCGCTCCCGCCGAACGCGAGCCAGTGGGTCACGTCGTGACCGACGACGCCGGGTGTGCCGGTGTACTCGGTGGTGCCGTCGGGACTGGGGGCGATGCCCATCACGTGGTTGCCGTTGGAGTCCGGGCCGGTGCCGATGGCCTGGTCGACGCCGCCGCCGGTGATCAGACCGTGGGCGCAGTCCGCGTGGGACGCGACCCCGGTGAAGGCGGTCGCCGGGCCGACGGTGGCCCCGGGAGTCCGCACGGTGATGCCGGCGGATTCGGCGTCCGCGGTTCCCGGCACCGTGACGACCAGCGCGGCGCCCAGGACCGCCGCCGCCCGCGCGGCGGAGCGCAGCGAGTTGTTGTGCCTCATGGGTTGTTCCTCTCCGAAGTCAGCTGTGAAGTCAGCTGTCAGACACCGTCGTTGGCGCACAGCGCCCAGGCGTCGGTGTGGGTCCCGGCCGATGCCATGCCGCCGGTGTGCCCGAAGGCCGTCCAGTACGCCGCCGTGGTGGTCCCGTCCGAGACCGGGTTGCCCGCGGAGTCGCTGGGGAAGCTGCCGTTGAGGTGGTCGCCGCCGGAACCCGGACCGGTGAAGTCGGTGGTCGTCACGTTGCCTCCACTGATGGCGGCACCGCCGCTGACCATGTTCCCGTCGGTGCCGCAGCCGACGGTCGCCGTCTGGCCGGTGCTTGCCGTGGTCGGGCCGGCCACCTCGGTGTTGTGGACCTTCACCGTGACACCGCTGACGTTGATCCCCGTACCGCTGCAAATGGCGTACGCGTACGTCTCGTTGGAGGTGTTGCCGGAGCCGGCGTCCCACCCGACGGCGGTCCAGGAGTCGGGGTTGGTCTCACCGTCCGCCGCGGCCTTCTTACCGAAGTCATGCGCGGCGTTGTTGAAGGTGGGGAAGCTCCCGATCGCCTTGAAGTTCCCGACACTGGCCGGGGTGGTCCGGACACCGCCGCCGAGCAGGACCGTGTTGGTCGGACAGGTCGCCGTGACGAGGCCGACCGTCGAGGCGGTGGTGGGCGCGTTGACCTTGTTCATCACCACCTGGGTGTGATTGATCAGGTTGCTGCTGAAACACATGGCGTAGGGGGTGGTGGAGTACGCGGGGTCGAGCCTGCCCCCGGTTCCGCCGATGCCGAGCCAGTGCGCCGCATCGGTGCCGACGACGCCGGGTGTGCCGGTGTACTCGGTGGTGCCGTCGGAGCTGGGCGCGCTGCCCATCACGTGGTTGCCGTCCGCGCTGCCGTTTGTCTGGTCGATCCCACCGCCGGAGGCGAGGCCGCTGGCGCAGTCCGCGTGTGTCGATATCTCGGAGTCGATGGCGGTGGGTCCGCTGGTGGCTCCGGGGGTCTTCACGGTCACGGCAACGGTGTTGGCGTACGCGGTTCCTGACACCGTCACGGTCAGCAGGGCCCCCAGGACCAGCGCCTTCCCCATGGCGGAGCGCAGCTGGATTCTCTTCCTCATCGGAGTCTCCCTCCTTTGTCGCCGACCTGGCGAACGAGCGCACACTCTGCCGCAGATGTGAGGTGGAAGTCTCCTGTCGCATGGCACAAGCGAGGGGATTGCCGTCTGTGCGAGGGCACATCAGGCGGCGCTGCGCCTCCCGGGGCGCCGTGCGCGCCCGCACGGCGCAACCCCCGGCGAAGGAGGCGAAGGACGATCTTGCCCCCCGCTACCGACGACGATGCACAGAAGGTGGCCGCACCCCTCCGCCAGGACACTGGCCCCATGACGACGAACCGAGCCCTGTCCTTCGACACCGCCGCCGCCCAGTACGCCGCCAACCGCCCCTCCTATCCCCCGGCCCTCCTCGACGCGCTGGAGGAGACGACGGGCAGGTCCCTGAACGGAGCCCGGATCGCGGACATCGGCGCCGGCACGGGGATCGCCACCGCCCTGCTGTACGACCGCGGCGCGCAGGTCATCGCCGTCGAACCCGGCCCCGGCATGGCAGCCGAACTCCACCGCGCCCTCCCCGACATCCCCCTCGTCCGGGGCGACGGCAACCGCCTCCCGCTGGCCACCGCCTCCCTCGACCTCATCACCTACGCACAGTCCTGGCACTGGACGGACCCCGCCAAGGCCCTCCCGGAAGCCCGCCGCGCGCTGCGCCCCGGCGGCGCACTCGCGCTGTGGTGGAACGGCGCCGACCACGCCGTCGGCTGGATCGCCGAACAGGACACCCGCCTGCGCACCTTCTTCGGCGCGAACGACAGCGCCCACGGCGCGGCCGACCACTCGCCGCAGACCCCTCAGGGTCTCGACGTCGCGCAGCGCACCCTCCACTGGTCCCGCCGCGTCCCCCTCACCACCCACCTCGCCAACCTCGCCAGCCACTCCGCCTTCCTGGTCCGCGGCATGGCCAGCGCCGACGCCTTCCTCACCGACGAGCGCGCCCGCCTCTCCGCCCTCTTCCCCGACGGCACGATCGAGGAGAGTTACGTGGTGCGCCTGACGGTCGCGGTCTTGTGAACACCTTTCTGAACACCCCTGATTCAAAGGGTGGTTGATGAGACTGCGGCAGACTGTGGCTGCGGCACACGCGGTGCGTACGCGAACGGGGTCCTGCCGGGCAGGGGCGATGCGCGGGACGGCTAGGCGGTGAGGTCGTCGACGGTGGGGGCGACGGTGCCGAACAGGTCGCCGATGGTGGTCAGCGCAGCCGACTGGAGGGTGGCGGCGGGTAGTACGGTGCCGTCGGGCGCGGTCAGTGGTCGGGTGGCGGTGGCCTCGGCGACGACGGTGGGGCGGTAGCCGAGGGTGAAGGCGCCCTGGGCGGTGAAGGTGACGCACATGTGAGTCATGAAGCCGGCCAGCACCAGTTCCTCGCCCGCGCCCAGCTCACGCAGCGTCTTCTCCAGGCCGGTGGCGTGGAACGCGTTGGGGAACTGCTTGACCACGACGGGTTCGCCGTCGACGGGGGCGACTTCGGTGCTGATGGCGCCGCTCTCGGCGCGGATGTCGTAGGGCGTGTTCTCGCCGCCGTCGTTGACGATGTGGATGACCGGAGTGCCCGCGGCCCGGGCGGCGGCCAGCAGCCGGGCCCCGGCCGCGAGCGCCGGCTCGGCGCCTTCGAGCGCCATCACGCCGGTGCGGTAGGCGTTCTGGAAGTCGATCATGATGAGGGTGGTGTCGGCGAGCCGGGGCAGCCGGCTGTCGAGGCCGATCACGTCACGCAGGGTTGCGGATGCGGTCATGGCGGAGCTCCTTGTGAGCAGGGGTGAGGGCGGGCACCACTCGGCTGGACGGCGCGGCCGTACGACTGGGCAGTGCCCGGGAGACGAGGAAACGGGGGACCGAGGAAAGGGGAAACAGGAAATCGGGGAAACGGGGAAACGGGGAAACGGGCAGAGGTTCAGCCGGTGGCACGGAAGCGGCGGCGGTAGGCCGCCGGGGTGGTGCCGATCTGCTTGCGCAGCGCCCGGTGGAGGGTTTCCACCGAGCCGAATCCGCAGGCGGCGGCGACCTGTTCAAGGGGCCGGTCGGTGCTCTCCAGCAGGCGGCGGGCCGCCTCCACCCGGGCGGCCTCGACGTACGCGGCCGGGGTGGTGCCGGTTTCCTGGCGGAAGACCCGGGCGAAATGGCGCTCGCTCAGGCACATCCGCTCCGCGAGGGCCGCCGCGGACAGTTCGCCGTCCAGGTGCTCGGCGATGAACATCCGCAGATCGTCGATGTCCCGGCGTGTGGTGGGGGGTTGGCTCAGCGGGACGGAGAACTGGCTCTGCCCTCCCTGGCGCTTGAGGTACATGACCAGCTGCCGGGCCACCGCCAACGCGACCTGCTCGCCCAGGTCCTCGGCCACCAGTGCCAACGCCAGGTCCATACAGGCACTGATACCGGCCCCGGTCCACACCTTCCCGCACCGCACGAAGATCGGATCGGGATCCACCGTCACCGCCGGGTGGTCGGCCGCCAGCTGCGCGGCCGTCGACCAGTGGGTGGTGGCAGTCCTGCCGTCCAGCAGCCCGGCCGCGGCCAGCAGATGGGCGCCCACACACACCGACGCCACCCGCCGGGCCAACGGCGCGGCCGTCTTCAGCCACGCCACCACGTCACGGTCGATCCGGGCGACCGGCCCGCCGGGGTGCAGATCCACCGCGCCAGGCACCAGCAGCGTGTCCAGCACACCATCGACCTCGGCGAACGAGAGGTCCGCGACCAGCCGCACACCCGCCGACGTGGTGACCACGCCGGGGGTCCGGCCCGCCAGCTCCACGCGATAGCCCGCCCGGCCGCCGGTCTCCCGGTTGGCCAGCGCGAACACCTCGGCCGGACCGGTGACATCGAGCAGGTCGACATCGGGAAAGACCGCGATGACGACGCGGCGGGTTGTGGACATGCCCCCATCCTCACTCCGCACGCGCAGGACCACAATGACGGCGTTCTGTCACATCCGGACAGGGACGACGGCCTTGAACCTCACGTGGCGTCAGGCGGCATGGTTGGCACATGGCCTTCGAACAGACATGGAAGGTCGGGGCGCTCGCCACGGCGAGTGGACTGACCGTTCGTACCTTGCACCACTGGGACCGGATCGGGCTGCTCAACCCGTCGCGCCGTACGGTCTCCGGGCATCGCGAGTACACCGAGCAGGATGTGATCCGCCTCTACCAGGTACTCGCCCTGCGTCGCCTGGGGTTGGGACTGGAGTCCATCGCCACCTGCCTGGACGCGGGTGTCGACCCGGTGCGGCTGGTGGGCAAGCACCTGTCCGACGTGGAGGCGGCCATCGCCTCGCTGGATGCTCTGCGGCAGCGGTTGACCCACATCCACCGTGAACTGAGCCACGCACGCGAGCCGGGGACTTCCGCGCTGATCAGCGTGCTCCAGGCCATGCGCGGTACCGGCTCGGCGGCCGACCAGGCACTGCGGCGCCACGTCGACGACGACCAACTCCAGGCGCTGCAGGACCGGGCCGGCGCGCTCGGCCCCGCCGCCCACTACCTCCTGGAGATCGAGTGGCCGGAGCTGTACCGCCGGGCCGAGGCCCTCCGCGTGGCGGGGACGGATCCGGCCGCGCCGGAGGTGCAGAAGATCGTGGCCCGCATGGACGAACTCAGCGCGATGTTCACCGGGGGCGACGGCACCCTCACGGCCGCGGTGCGCTCCGCCTGGCAGCACGAGCCGGCCGCGATGTCCGCAGACCCCACCGCGCCGGCCGATGCCTGGCAGGACCTGACCACCTACCTCGACCGCGCCCGCTCGGCCTCATAACCCCGTCCCCGTACCGTTTCGTCCCTTCCCCGAGGAGCAGCCATGCCCCGCACCGTCCACCTCCGCATTTCCCTCTACGCCGCGCTGCCCGCCCTCCTGCCGGCCCTGGTCGTCCTCTCCACCATGGCGATTGCCGGCCTGGTCCCCTGGACGGTCCCCCCGTCCGTGGCCCTGGCCCTGGCCGTCCAGTCGCTGGTCACGTTCATCCGCCTCGGGCGCATCCCCGACACCACTGCCGGCGCGAGTCGCCGGGCGTGACGCACAACTGCAGCGCAGGGCTCACCGCCGGGCCCACGAGAAGCCACCCTCCTGCTCCGCTCTGCTCAACCCTTTACTCGGCAGCCGATGGTTCCGCTTGAGGCGTCGAATCTGTGGGCCTTGGGGTGCTTTGCCGTTCCGTCCTGCATGCGGTCAACGCTTGTCCAGGCGCTCCCACGCCGCCGAGGGCCGACCGGACCACAGAGGAGGAGTCCGGGAAGCCCAAAGAAGGTGAAGTGCCGGGCACACCAGTCCGCAGCACGCACAACTCACCCAATCGACACCGATGTTGAGGACTGCGGCGCCAACCGCTCGCACACGGCCGGGACGCACCCGAGCGGCACCAAGGCGGCGCGGCGCAGCCCGTCGCACCGCGCGAATTGCCCCACCGGAACGGGCAGGGATTGCACCGCTCACCGGGTCTTTTCGCTCCTAGAGTCGTACTCACCACGACAGCGACAGCGACAGTGGCATCGGACCGAGAGGACCCACACCATGAGCAGCGACAACATCACGAACGCCGCCAACGCCGGCTTCGACACCGTTCTCACGCGCGGAGCGAACGCCGAAACCGCCAGCGACCCCAGCAGCGTCATGACGCTGCTGGCGGATTCCGACACCACCGGCGGGCTGCTGACCAGCTACCGCTCCACCTTCGCCAGGGGTGCGGTCGGCGCGCCCGCTCACTTCCACACCCGCGCCGCCGAACTGTTCTACGTCATCGACGGCGCCCTGCGAGTGCTGGTGGACGAGGAGATCACCGTGCTGAACGCCGGGGACTTCCTTCTCGTGCCCCCGAACACCCCGCACGCCTTCGCCGCCGCTCCCGGGCACGAGGCCGACGTCCTGTTCGCCTTCACGCCCGGCCTGGCGCGCTTCGACTACCTCCGGCTGCTGGGCCGGGTCATGCGCGGTGAGGCGAGCCCCCAGGAAATCAAGGACTCCTCCGAGCGGTTCGACAACCACTATGTCGACAGCCCGGTCTGGCGCAACGCACTCAACGCCACGCACTGATCCATCGTGCCGAAGCCGATGTCGAAGCCGAATCCGAAGCTGCGGCCCGCGGGCGGGACATCCCACATTCCCTAGTCCAGTGGCTTCCGCCCCCAGGCGGAGATCAACGGTGCCGTCGCGGTGTCGAGGCGCCCGGACCCGATGTTCGCCAGATGCTCCGCGATCTCCTCGCCGGTCGCCAGCCCGCTCTCGATCAGCCGATCGCGGATCTGCCGCACGGTCGCGGCCTCCAGCACGCTCCCGGCCGGAGAGGTGATGGGGAAGTACGCGTCCGCCTCGACAGCGGCCAGTCCCGCCGTACGCAGCAGCCTGGGAAGCGTGCGCCCGAAGGCGAGTTGCGCGCCCCGTTCCGCGAGCAGCGCGCGAAAGCCGCGCCGGATGCGGTTGGCGAGCTCCTGCTCGGGGCCGTACTCATCGGGGCAGGCCAGCGGCTGCAGCGCCGGATCGGCATCCTCCACCAGCAGCCACCCGCCGGGCCGCAGGGCCCGCACCATGGCCCGCAGCGCGGCCTCGCGCTGCGGCACGTGCACCAGGACGAGCCGCGCGTGCACCAGGTCGAACGGCCCCTGCGGCGGCTCGTCGGCGGCCACGTCGTGCCGTACCACCTCGTACGGCGCCCCGGCACGCGGCATCCACGACGTATCGAGATCGGTGGCCAGCACCCGGCCCTGCTCGCCGACCCGCTCGGCCAGCCACCCGGGGATGCTCGGGCCGCCCGCCCCGACCTCCCAGCAGCTCCACCCGTCCGCGATCCCCAGCGCCCGCAGCCGCCGGAACGTCCCCGGATCGAACAACTCCGCCAACGCCGCGAACCGCTCCCCGGCCTCGGCTTGTTGGTTGTCGAGCAGATACCTCTTGCCGTGCGCTTCGGCCGCTTCATAGTCCGTCACCGCCCGAAAGTAACAGGGCGATCCACGGACCGCGGAGAGGGGACCGGCGCACCGCCCGACGTCCCCTATGGACCCGGCCTGAGGTGCCGATGCAAGAAAATTTTTGCCATACCGGCAATTTTACCGTTTATGAAATCTTGCCCCCTCGGCAAGATTCGCTCTACGCTGCACACATGGCACCTGAAGACGAGGCCCGCACGGCCGAGCAGCCCGGACTCCGCGAGCGCAAGAAACGGGAAACCCGGGTCGCGCTGAGCCAGGCCGCGATCCGGCTCTGCGTCCTGCACGGCTGGGCCGATGTGACGGTTGATCAGATCGCTACCGAGGCCAACGTCTCCGTCCGCACGTTCCGCAACTACTTCGGCGGCAAGGCCGAGGCGATCGCCGCCAGCCACCTGGAGCGGATGCTCCGGGTCGCCGACGACCTGCTCGCCCGCCCGGCCGGCGAACCGCTCTGGGACGCGCTGCTGCACGCCCTCCTGGGCCAGTTCGCGCCCTCGGGCAACTCCGCGCCGCAGAACGACCGTTGGCGCGAGGGGGTGCGGTTGATGCTGGCCGAACCCGCGCTGGCCGGTGAGATCGTCAAGGCCAACGCCGCCGCCCAGCAGGAGTTGGCCAGGGCCGTCGCGCGACGCACCGGCACCGACGCCGAACGCGACGTCTACCCGAAGCTGGTCGCGGCCGTGGTCGCGGCCGGCAGCGGGGTGGCCGTCGAGCACAGCCTGCGCGCCGACGAAACCGCGCCGCTCGGCGCGGTCCTGGCCCAGGTCTTCGAGCAGCTCGCCGCCGGACTGCCCGTCCCGTAGCGCCTGTCCGGCAGGTCGGGCCCAGGCGAAGAACGGCGACCGGCTCGCTTCGGTGCCGCCCTTTCCGTTCGCACCGTTCGCACCGTTCGCACCAAGGAGACATGACCGTGATATCCGACGTGATCATCGTGGGAGGCGGCCCGAACGGGCTGATGCTGGCCTGCGAACTGAGCCTGGCCGGCATCCGCCCGATCGTGCTGGAGCAGCTCCCGCGGCCCAGCACCGAGCCGAAGGCCAACGGCCTGCTCGGCCAGGTGGTGCGACTGGCCGACCACCGCGGCCTGCACGCGCCGCTCAGCGGCAGCCCGGAGCCTCCGCAGCCGAACTCCGCGTACTTCATGTTCGCTGCCATGGGTCTCAACCTCGGCCTGCTGGACGCCAGTCCGGTCTATGCCCTGGCCGCCCCGCAGCACCGGATCGTCGAGGTCCTGGAGGAGCGTGCCCGCGCACTCGGCGTCGACCTGCGGCGTGGGCACCGGGTCGGCGCCGTCGCGCAGGACGCGGACGCCGTCACCCTCGACGTCACCGGCTCCGACGGCGACCGGCGACTCCGCGCCCGCTACGTGATCGGAGCGGACGGCGCGCACAGCGTGATCCGCAAGCTCTCCGGGATCGGATTCCCCGGTGTCAGCTACGACCGCCGCACCAACCGCACCGCCCACGCCACCGTCCCGGCCGACTGGGTCGACCCCGTCAGCGGCGCCCTCACCCTTCCCGGCCACGGGCCGGTCCTGCCCTTCCTGCCCCACCGCACCGAGCAGGGCGGCTTCTCCTACGCGCCGTTCCCCGGCCGGCCGCCGCTGGTCAGTACCACCGAGTGGGACCAGCCCGCGACGGACGAGCCGATGACCCTGGCCGAAATGGAGTCAAGTGTCCGCCGGGTACTGGGTGTCGACCTGCCGCTCGGCCCGCCGGACGGAGCGGGCCCGCATGTGCTGCGACGGCTGGCCGGCGGCAACACCCGGGTCGCCGACCGGTTCCGCGACCGCCGGGTCTTCCTGGTCGGTGACGCCGCCCACGTCTACGCCTCCGGCGGCGGCCCCGGGCTGAACCTCGGTCTGCAGGACGCCGCCAACCTGGGCTGGAAGCTCGCCGCCGCGCTGCACGACACCGCTCCGCCCGGCCTGCTCGACAGCTACGACACCGAGCGCCGCCAGGCTGCCCGCCGCATGGTCCTCAACGCCGAGGCCCAGTCCGCGCTCACCGCGCCGGGGACCGACACCACCGCCCTGCGTGAACTCTTCGGCGAGCTGCTGACCCGCAAGGAGGTCGTCCAGCACCTCGCCGACCTCACCGCGGGCACCGATGTGCGGCATGAGATGGGCGTCACCGATCCCCACTCCGCAGTGGGCTATTTCGCACCGGAGTTGGAGTTGATCACGGAGACGGGGAAGGTCCGGGTGGCCGAACTCTCCCGTGGCGCCCGGCCGTTGCTGATCGATCTGACCGAGGATCACTCGCTGTCGGGAGCACTGACGGCGCGGCAGGACGCCATCGACCTCGTCACCGCACACGGCGGCCCGGCCGACATCACCGGCCTGCTGATCCGCCCCGACGGCTACGTGGCCTGGGCCTGCGGCTCACCCCGCCCGGACCAGGCCGAGTTGACCGAGCTGCGGGCGGCCGTCCAGCGCTGGTTCACGGCCTGAACCGCAACCGCCCCGCGTCGCCGGCCCCGGAAGCCCGGCGACGCGGGCGCGGATCCGGTCCGCCCGGGGCGGCCGGCGCCGGGACGGGCAGAGCTGGCGCGCGAGCCTCCCGCCACCTCGGTCCCTTCCTCTCCGTACTAGTGCACCGCCCGCCTGACCGCCCGCCTGCCCCGACTCGCGCTGTCACAGTGCGCCACAGGTCCGCGGTACACCCATCGTGCGGCTCCCACACACCAGGGCACTAGTGCACCACCCGCACAAGTCCCCTGCGCAGCAGCGGATTTACGCTTGCCTAGTACGCGTTTACGCCGTACATTCACTGCCCATGAGGAACACCGACATACTCATCTCCGGTGCCGGCATCGCCGGCACCGCGCTGGCGTACTGGCTGCGCAGGGCCGGCTTCACCGTCACGGTCGTGGAGCGCGCACCACAACCACGGCCGGGTGGCCAGACCGTGGATCTGCGGGGCGCCGGCCGCACCGTGGTCACGCGCATGGGGCTGATGGACCGGGCGCGGGCACTGAGCGTCGATCAGCGCGGCCTGGCATGCGTCGACGCGTCCGGCCGCATCACCGCCCAGTTGCCGGCGGACAGCTTCGGCGGCGAGGGAATCGTCTCCGAGATCGAGATCCTGCGCGGCGACCTCGGACGCCTGCTCTATGACGCCACGGTGCCGGAGACCGAGTACGTCTTCGATGACACCATCACCGGGCTCGACCAGGACGACGACGGGGTCACCGTCACCTTCGAGAAGACCGGCCCACGCCGGTTCGGGCTGGTCGTCGGTGCGGACGGGCTGCACTCGGTCGTACGGTCCCTGGCCTTCGGGCCGGAGTCGGAGCAGGTCCGCCCGTTGGGCGTCTACACGGCGTGGTTCACCGCCGTCGAGGAGCTGGAGCTCGACGGCTGGTACCAGATGTACAACGTGCCCGGTGGGCTCGTCGCCTCGGCTCGGCCCGGCCGTCGAGCCGGCGAGGTCAAGGCCGGCCTCAGCTTCCGGTCGGCACCGATCGCCTACGACCGCCGCGACATCGCGGCGCAACAGGACATGCTGGCCCGACGCTTCGCCGGGGCCGGATGGGAAGTGCCGCGGCTGCTGCGGGCGATGCGCACCGCGTCGGACTTCTTCTTCGACTCCATGGGCCAGGTGCACCTCGACAGCTGGGCTCGCGGCCGGGTGGTGCTGCTCGGCGACGCCGGCTACTGCCCCACGCCACTCACCGGCCTCGGTACCAGCCTGGCCCTGGTCGGCGCGTACGTGCTGGCGGGTGAACTGTCCTCGGCCGACGGCGATCACCGCATCGCCTTCCGGAACTACGACGCGACCATGCGCCCCTATGTCGACCAGGCCCAGCAGTTGCCGCCCGGAGGCGCCGCGGGATACGCGCCCTCCAGCGCACTCGCCATCCGGTTGCGGGGCCTGTCGATGCGCTCGATGACGCGCTGGCCGATGCGGAATCTGCTCGCCGCGCAGTTCGCCAAGGCCGGAGACATCGCGCTGCCGGACTACGGCCTTCATGCGGTCGGGGAACAGCCGGCGTCATCTGCCGGGACGGGGCGCTGAATCACAACGTTCCGCCTGAGTCGCCCGCTTGACGATCGGTCCGGTCAGCCACCACCGCGTTCGGCCATGTCGTCCTCCAGGGCGTCCAGCCGGTTGATCACCTCGACCACACCGTCGACGCTCTCGCACAGGCGCACCGCGACGGGGACCAGGCTCCTGCGCTCCAGGGCGCCGCTGAGCGTCACCGTGCCCTCGGCGACGTCGACCGTGACGGCGGAGGGGGCGACGCCCAGTGTGCGGGTCAGTACGTCCTCCAGGATCTCTTCCTGGATCGCGCGGTCCCGCCGCAGGAAGAGCTGGACGAGGTCGCGGCGGCTGATCACGCCGATGAGCCGGCCGGATTCGTCGACCACCGGCAGCCGCTTGACCCGCTTCTCCTCCATCGTCCTGGCCGCCCGCACGGCGCTCCACTCGGGCCGCGCCACCACGGCAGGGCTCGTCATGATCGCACCGGCGGTGGTGCGTCCCCGCTCCTCGGACGGCCGGCGCAGCAGATCGGCCTCGGAGACGACTCCCACCGGCCGCTCGTCCTCGTCGATGACCGGAACCGCGCTGATGTCGTACTCATGGAGCAGACGCGCGATCTCCCGGAACGGGGTGCCCCGCTGGGCGACGACGGCGTTGGGGGTCATCAGATCGGCGACGCTGCGATGCCGCATGCGGTCCAGTCCCTTCTCGACGGGTTCAGTGCGTACGAGCCTGTCGCGTCCGGTTGCCCGCAGGCAGGGCCGGGTGGCCCTCGGCGGAGCCGTCGGTGGTCCCGGCATGCCGGCGGTCCCGGTCGGCCGTCGGGTCGGTTCCGGCCCGTCGACTGCTCGGTCGCGGGAAGGACGCACGTCTGCGCTTCGTCCGCACCGTCATGATATGTGCGGTATTGGAGGGGTGGCAGCCGGGCCCAGGGGGAGTGCGGAAGGCCGGGGCGATACCGCGGGTCAGCGGGCCTCGGAACCGAACGGGGCCCGGGGGAAGGTCACGGTGAACTCGGTGTGCCCGGGGCGGCTGTTCATCACGACCCGTCCGCCGTGCGCGGTGACCACCGCGTCGACGATGGCCAGCCCCAGACCGGTGCCCCCCGCCGCCCGTGAGCGACTGTGGTCGACCCGCACGAAGCGGCCGAAGACTTCGTGCTGGACCTCGTCGGGCACGCCGGGGCCGTCGTCGGCCACCGTCAGCCGGGTCCCCTGGTGGTCGGCGTCCAGCCGCACCGTCACGGCGGTCCCCGGTGGGGTGTGCATACGGGCGTTGGCGAGAAGGTTGCCGACGACCTGGTGCAGGCGGTGGTCGTCGCCCACGACCGTCACCGCCGTCTCGGGGAGGTCGAGCAGCCACCGGTGCCGGGGGCCGGCCGCCCGCGCGTCGTCGGCCGCGTCGATCACCAGTCGCGTCAGATCCACCGGCTGGCGCTCCAGGGCGCGGCCGGCGTCGAGACGGGCGAGCAGCAGCAGATCGTCCACGAGGCGGCTCATCCGCTCCGACTCCGACTGGATCCGCTCCAGGGAGCGCCGGACCTCGCCGGGCACCGGCCCCTTGTGGCGGAGGGCGAGTTCCGCATGGCCGCGGACGTTGGCCACCGGGGTCCGCAGCTCATGGCTGGCGTCGGCGGCGAAGTGCCGCAGCCGTTCCTCGCTCGCCTGGCGACGTTCCAGGGCGTTGCCCACGTGACCGAGCATCCGGTTGAGGGAGGTGCCGACCTGCCCGACCTCGGTGTGCGGTTCGGCCACCGGCACGGGCTCCGGCATCGCGACCTCGCCACTGGCCAGCGGCAGTTCGGCCACGCTCGCGGCCGTGGTCGTCACGCGGCGCAGCGGACGCAGCGACAGCCGTACCCACAGGGCGCCCAGGACTCCGGTCACCACGAGGGCGCCGCCGAAGACCGCCGCCTCGACCGCCTCCAGCTGGTGCACCGTCTCCTCGACGGGGCGCAGGGGCAGGCCCGTGATCAGGACGTCGCCGTCGTCGCCCAGGACCGCGTTGACGCGGTAACGCCCCAGTGTGGACAACCGGATGCTGTGTCCGGAGCCGTCGGACGGAAGGGCGGCCAGCGCCCGGCGGTCGTCAGCGGCCAGCGGCACCGCGGCATCCGTCCGGTCCCGTACGACGGCCGCCTGGGTCGGGGTGTCGCGCAGCAGCCGGGCGCCGAAGGTGCCCTCGGACTGGCCGCGGGTGTCCGGCTGGTTGTCGGCGTCCGGTTTGGCCTCGTGTTCCAGGCTCGCCGCGAACCGGCCTGCGGACGCGGCGAGCTGCTGGTCCAGGCGGCTCACCAGGAACCGTTCGAGCGCGACGACCGTGGTGACGCCGACCGCCAGGCAGGCCAGCGCCAGGAGCGTGACCAGGCCGGCGGTGAGCTGGCTGCGCAGGGTGCGGGGGACGAGCCGGATCACGCGGGCTCCGGCTTGAGGACGTATCCGACGCCGCGGACCGTGTGGATCATCGGGGTCCGGCCGGCGTCGATCTTCTTGCGCAGATAGCTGATGTACAGCTCGACGACGTGTGCCCGGCCGCCGAAGTCGTAGGACCAGACCCGGTCGAGGATCTGCGCCTTGGACAGCACCCGCCGGGGGTTGCGCATCAGGAACCGGAGCAGCTCGAACTCGGTGCGGGACAGCTCGATCAGTTCACCGCCGCGGACGACCTCCCTGGCCTCCTCGTCCATGACGAGGTCCCCGACGACCAGCTGGTCGCCGTGCGGCTCGTGCGCCATCCCGGCCCGGCGCAGCAGACCGCGCAGCCGTGCCGCCACCTCTTCCAGGCTGAACGGTTTGGTCACATAGTCGTCGCCGCCCGCGGTGATGCCGGCGATCCGATCCTCGACGGCGTCACGTGCGGTGAGGAAGAGGACACAGACCGTCTTCAACTCCTTGCGCAGCAGGTGCAGCACCTGGAGGCCGTCGATGTCGGGCAGCATCCAGTCCAGGACGACGGCGTGCGGGCGGAAGGTCCTGGCCACCGCGAGCGCGGAGGCGCCGTCGGCGGCGCTGCGGACCTCCCAGCCCTCGCCCGCCAGGGCTCCGGAGAGCACCTCGGTGACGTCCGGCTCGTCGTCGACCACCAGGACGCGCAGCGGCGAGCCGTCGGCGCTGTGCAGCGGGGCAGGGGTGCGGTGCGTGTGCATGGTGCCTCCAGCATCCCCCGCCCAGGGGCGTGCGCGGGTATGAGCCAGCTCTCAGTTTCCTGTGAATCCCGAGGTGGGGGCGCCGCTCAGAGGATCTTCAGAAGTTGCGCTGCGACGCTGGCGCGGACCCCGGAAGGGAGGTCCCATGAGCACCATCTCGCACACCCGCCGCGATGCCCCCGGCAGCGCCCCGCCCCGCCGGCTGCCGCCCCTGGCGCCGCTGCTGGCCCAGGGCGCCGTCTGGGCCGGTGCCGCCGGTGTCCTGGCCCTGTGGTGGACGGGCACGGCGTCCGTGGTGGGTCCGGCGGGGTGGCTCACCGGCGCCGGCCGGATCACCGGACTGCTGGCCGGCTACGCCTGCGCGGTGCTCGTCGCGCTGATGGCCCGCGTTCCGCTGCTCGACCACACCCTGGGCACCGACCGCCTCGCGCGCTGGCACGCCATGGCCGGGCGCTACACCATCTCGCTGGTGCTGGCACACGCCCTGATGATCACCTGGGGCTACGCCCTCACCGCGCGGGGCGGTGTACTGCACGAGACGGCCACCCTCGTCTTCACCTACCCGGACATGCTCAAGGCCACCGCGGGCTTCCTGCTGCTGATCGTCACCGGTGTCGTCTCGGCGCGCGCCGCCCGCCGACGGATGAGCTACGAAACCTGGCACTACCTCCACTTCGCCACCTACCTGGCCATCTTCCTCGCCTTCGGCCACCAGCTCTCCAACGGCGCCGACTTCGTGGGCCGGCGGCCGGCCCAGCTCGGCTGGTACGCCCTGTACGGGGCGGTGGCAGCGCTGATCGTCTGGTACCGCTTCGTGGTCCCGGTACGACGGGCCCGGCGCCACCGGCTCCGGGTCACCGAGGTCCGCCCCGAGGCCCCGGGCGTGGTGTCGATACTCCTCACCGGGGAGCGACTGGCCGAACTCGGCGCCCGGCCGGGCCAGTTCTTCCGCTGGCGGTTCCTGGCACCGGGCCTGTGGTGGACCGCCAACCCCTACTCGCTCTCCGCACCGCCGCTCCCCCACCAGCTGCGCATCACGGTCAAGGAGGCCGGCGGGCACAGCGCGGCCCTGGCCCGGCTGCGGCCCGGCACCCGGGTGTGGGCCGAAGGCCCCTACGGCGCGTTCACCGAGGCGCGCCGCCGGTCGGCGAAGGTGCTGCTGCTCGGCGGCGGCGTGGGCATCACCCCGCTGCGTACGCTCTTCGAAACCCTCCCCGGCGAGGTCACGCTCATCTACCGGGCACGGCGCCCGGAAGACCTCGCCCTGCGCGCCGAGCTCGATGCGATCGCCGCCGCTCGCGGCACGGCCGTCCACTACTTCGTCGACGAACCGGTCGCGTACTCCGCACCGCTGACCGCCCGCGCACTGAAGTCCCTGGTCCCCGACCTGGCCGCGCACGAGGTGTATCTGTGCGGTCCGCCCGGCATGACCAGCGCTGCCCGACGGGCCCTGCGCGGGGCCGGTGTGCCCCAACACCGCATCCACCACGAGTCGTTCGCGTTCTGAGGAGCCACTGTGCGCCGAGCCGTTCTGACCGCAGCGTCGACCAGCGCACTGGTCGTCCTGCTGCTGTCCCTCAAGCCGCACCAGCCCGCCGGCCTGACCGGTGACCTGGCCCAGGGGGGCAGCGCACCGTCCCCGGCGCCCACCGGCCGTGCGACCCAGGGCAGCCACCCGGCGAGCGGCAAACACCCGGCCAGCGGCACCTTCACCGGCGCCCCGGTCGACACCCGCTACGGCACCGTGCAGGTCGCCGCCACCGTCAACGTGGGCCGGCTGACCGCCGTCAAGGTGCTGCAGGCCCCGTCCGACAACGGCCGTGACCAGGAGATCGCCGCCTACGCCCTGCCGCGCCTGACGCAGGAGGCGCTGAGCGCACACGGCGCCGCCATCGACGCGGTGTCCGGCGCCAGTTACACCAGCGCCGGCTACATCCGGTCGCTGCAGAGCGCCCTGGACAAGGCCGGTGCCTGAACCCCGGCACGGGCTGCGCCACGTCGAGCGGGCCATGGGCACCGTCTTCTCGTTCGACATCCGCGACCCCCGCACCCCCGCCATCGACTCCGCCCTGGGCGACGCCGTCGCTTGGCTGCACCACGTCGACGAGGTCTTCTCGACCTACCGGGCCGACAGCCCCGTCAGCCGGCTCGCGCGCGGCGAGATCGGACTCGACGAGTGCCCCGCGGAGGTCCGCGAGGTCCTCGACCTCTGTGAGCGGGTGGAGCGGACCAGCGGCGGCTGGTTCAGCACCACCGCGAACGGCAGCCTCGACCCGACCGGGCTGGTCAAAGGCTGGGCGGTCGAACGCGCCGCGCAGATCCTGCGGGCCGCCGGTGCCCGGCACAGCTGCGTGAACGGCGGCGGCGACCTCCGGCTCAGCGGAGCGGCGGCCCCCGGTGTGCCCTGGCGCATCGGGATCGCCCACCCGCACCGGCCGGGCGAGCTGTGCACCGTCGTCACCGGACGCGACCTGGCCGTCGCTACCTCGGGCACCGCCGAACGCGGGGCCCACATCCTCGATCCGCACACCGGCACCCCCGCGACCCGTCTCGCCTCGGTCACCGTCGTCGGCCCCGACCTCACCACGACCGACGCCTACGCCACGGCGGCCTTCGCCATGGGCCCCGGCGCCCGGGACTGGCTGGAAGGGCTCGACGGTCACGAGGGTTTCGCGGTCGCGCCGGACGGCGGGACCTGGCACACCCGCGGGTTCCCGGGAACGCCGGGCGCGGCCCGGTAGCCGCCACCGTCACAGCGAGCACCACCATGGGCTCCCGGATCGGCGCCGGGGACGAGGGACGGTGGGAGGGGCGGGGCCCTACTCGCCCGGGGCGAGGGTGTCCGCGACGATGCGCGCCGCGGCGGCGATCGGCGCGTTGTCCACCGGAGCGTTCCGGGTGGCCTTCGTCGACAGTACGGCCAGCACGATCGGTGTCTTCCGGGTCGTCCAGGCGACGCCGATGTCGTGGGCGCTCGCGTAGTCGCCGGTACCCGTCTTGTCCGCGACGACCCAGTCCCGCGGCAGCCCGGCGCGGAACCGTTCCTCGCTGGTGGTGTTGCCCTTCATCCAGGTGACCAGTTGCTCGCGATCGGCGTCGGCCAGTGCGCGCCCCACCGTCAGCCGCTCGCAACTGCCGCCGATCGCCTCGGGGGTGGTGGTGTCGCGCGGGTCGCCAGGGAGGGCGGAGTTCAGGTCGGGCTCCCAGCGGTCCAGACGGCTGACCCGGTCGCCGATCGAACGGAAGAAACGCGTGAGGCCGGCCGGTCCCCCGATCTGGCGCAGCAGGAGGTTCCCCGCCGCGTTGTCGCTGTACTGGATCGCCGCGGCGCACAGGTCGCCCACCGCCATGCCGGTGTCCACGTGCTGTGCGGTCTTCGGGGAGTTCGGCAGGATGTCCGCGGGCGGGTAGTGGATCACCTTGTCCAGCGGCGCGCAGCGTGCCTGGTCCCGCAGGACCGCGGCGGCGGCGAACGCCTTGAAGGTCGAGCACATCGCGAACCGCTCCTGCGCGCGGTAGGCGACGGCCTTCCCGGTGCGGACGTTGCGGGCGTACACACCGAGGCGGATCGCGTACCGCCGCTCCAGCTCACGCAACTCGCGTTCAGCGGCCCTCTGTTGGGGGACGGAGGCGGCCGAGGCCGCCTCCGACGTCGCGGCGGTGGTGAGCAGGGCGGTGGACACCGCGAGGCCGGTCTTCAGAAGGCCGCGCCGCGGCAGAGGGGTGGCACTGGTCATGTGCGGAGGTCTCCCGTACTCGTCGTCAGTTCCCCGAAGCTCCGGCTCCGCGGAGCTTCGACGGGGACAGCGAAACAGCCGGACTCCATCCATGTCCAAGAGTGAACTTTGAAGGACTCATAACTTCTTGATATGACTGCTGCGTGGACCTGCTCGCGCATCTGGAGGCGTACGTCGCGGCCGTCGACGAGGCGAGCTTCTCGCGCGCGGCCGAGCGGCTCGGGATCGCCCAGCCGCTCCTCAGCCGGCGCATCAAGACGCTGGAGGAGCACTTCGGCGGCCAGCTCTTCGACCGCTCGCGGCGCCAGGTCGAGACCACCGAGCTCGGCCATCTCCTCCTGCCCTACGCCCAGGACGTGCTGGACCGGGCCCAGCGGCTGGGGCACGTCGCCCGGTCCGCGCGGCAGTCGGCGGTGCACGCCGTCGGCGTGCCTGCGGACTGCGGGCCTGCCGCACTGGCGCGGATCATCCGAGCCGGAGCCGAGCGCGACGTCACGCTCGCCGTGCGGGAGCTACCTCCGGACGAGCGCGTAGCGGGTCTGGCCGACACCTCGCTGGCGTATGCGCTGGTACGCGTCGCCCCGGAGAACGCCGCGCTGCGCGTGCCGCTCGGCCTGGCGTCCGCCCCACCGCAGCCACCGGACGGTGCCGCCGCCGGCCCGCCCGAGGCGCACCGGCGGACTCGTCGGCGGGCGATCCATCTGGAGGATCTGCGGCCCCGGCGCGGCGGCGGTGCGCTGCGCGAGCGGCGGGCCGCCATGCCGATCCTCACCACGGCCGAGGATCAACTTCCGGCCGCACAGGACCGGTTGCGTCGCGCTGTCGCGCGGGCCGGGTTGCCGGAAGGCACGGTCCGACCGGCCGGGCCGACGGCGACCGCCCTCGCCGAGACGCTCGCCGGACAGGTGACGCTGCTGTGCACCGAGCCGTTCGCGCGGCGGCACGGCGCGAACTGGGCGCCGTTGGACGACGCCTCGCTGCACCGCGGGTACGACACCGGCGCGGCACGTCGCCCCGGGGCCGCGGCGCACGTACCGGGCTGGCTGGTCCCCCTGTTCGCCGCCGCGGTCGGCGCCGCCGCGACCGTCCCCACCACGGCATCCGTGGCCGCGGGCGAGGACGCCCCGTCCCGACTGGCGGCGCGCGGATGAGCGCCGCCCCCGCCCACCGCCCCGTCTACGTCGCCGACGACGTGGACCTCCTCGGTGTCGCCGAGACGATCGCCGCCGACTGGGCCGCCCTCGGCGTCCGCGGATCGTTCCTCGCCCGCCACCTCGACACCGGCGAGCAACTCGGCTTCGCCGTCGACGAACCGGTACCGCTCGCCTCGGTGGTCAAGGTCCCGCTCGCCCTCGTCGTCCTGGACCGAATCGCGACCGGGGAGCTGGACGCGGCGCGGCCCGTGACCGTCGACCCGTCCACGAGCAGTGTCGGACCCACCGGGCTGGCGGCGTTCCGCCACCCGGCCACCGTCGCCGTCGGCGACCTCCTCCATCTGATGCTCTCGGTGAGCGACAACGCCGCCGCCGACGCGTTGCTGGACCTCGTCCCGGTGACGGACGTCGACGCCCGCCTGCGCGCCTGGGGGTGCTCCGGCATCCGGATGCGGCACCGGCTCCACCGCATGTACGAATGCGCCGCCGGCGCCGTGGGCAACGACTTCTCGCTCGCCCTGGAGTTGGCCATCCGTGACGACCACTCGGGGCGGCACACCATCGAGACGCTGGACCCCGCGCACGCCAACCTCGGCACCGCCGCGGCTCTGGTCGACCTCCTGCGACGCGTGTGGCAGGACGGCGTCGCCCACCCCGAAGCAACCGCGGAACTACGCCGGTTGATGGGACATCAGGTCTTCACGCAGCGGCTGGCGAGCGAACTGCGCGCGGACACGCTCCGGTGGCACGGCAAGACGGGCACCTTCCTGCACCTGCGGCACGAGATCGGCGTGGTGGAGACGTCCGGCGGCGACCGGGTCGCGATGGCGGCGCTCACCCGCTCCGACCGCCGGGCCAACCTGGCACCCGACATCGACCTCGCCGTCGGCACGAGCGCACGACACGCTTTCGAGGCCCTGCGCCACTGACCGCCGCGGCAACTGACCACCCCGGCACGGGCATCCGGCCACGCCGCACAGCCCGCGGCACCCTCACCACCCACCATGGCAAAGTAGCCCGTATGTCCCTCTCCACCACTCGCACCCGAAGACACCTCGGCGCTCTGCTCCTCCTCAGCGCCGCCATACCCCTGACCGCCTGCGGTCAGCAGCGCGTGGCCGCCCGCACCCCCGGCACACCCCACAACTCCAGCTCCTCCGCTTCCGGCGCTTCCGCTTCCGGCTCCTCCCCTTACGTGGAACCCGGAGCCCACGACGGAGCCCCGCACTACCGCGAGAACAACGCCGGCCGCCAACCCCGCGACATGTCCCCCGGCAGCAAAGCCGACGCCCAGCGGGAAGCGGACCGCATCGACCCCGTACTCAAAAGTCTCTGGAAACAGGGGAAATGGGACCCCGGCAGCGTCCGCTCGGCGCTGCTCGCACTCGGGTACAAGGAGCAGCGCACCAGCCCCAAGGGGGAGCGGCTCGGCGGGCAGCTGGACGTGCGGAGCATGGAACCGCGCTTCAAGGACGACCACTACGTCACGCCCCCAGGCGCCCGCATCGGCCTCCGCGTCCACCAGGACGCCTGCGTCACCGCATTCGTGCAGAAGACCAACTACCAGGTCCAGGTCAACGGGCCGTACCTGGAATCCGGCTGCTTCGAACCACCCTTCGCGCACTGACGACGACATACACAGAAGACTGGCCGATCACACCGCGCGCTGTCAGGTCATCCGCACACTCCCGGCCGAACCCCCAGCCGACCTCCCAGCCAAACATCCAGCCGAACTGACCTGTGATCTCCCCGGGTTCACCGACGACCGGGACCCACGCACTCCGCGGCACACCACCCACCCCGACCGCCCCGACCATCCCGACCGTCCGGCCGTGGCCCCGCGGTCATCGCCCCGGGCGGCGTTCCAGGGCGACGGCCTTACGGGCGTAACGGCCGGGGGTGATGCCCACATGCCGTTTGAAGTGGCGGGTGAGGTGCGACTGGTCGTGGAATCCGACGGCGGTCGCCACCTCCGCGGGCGGCCGGCCGTCGAGGAGCAGCCGTCGGGCCCGGTCGATACGGCGGGCCATCACGTACTGATGGGGAGCGATCCCGAACGCGCCGCTGAAAGTCCTTACGAGGTGCGCAGGATGGGCGTGGACCAGCTTCGCCGCCTCCTCCAGCGTGAAGCCGTGGAGCAGCCGTTCGTCGAGGAGATCCCGCAGGCTGTCGGCCAGTCCGCGGCCGGTCCCGGGAGGACGGGTGACGAGCCGGGGCCGCAGATGACCGCGCAGCCGTTCGCCGATCAGGGCCAGGCGGCTCTCCGCTTCCAGCTCGTCGCCCGCGTGCGCCAGGGCCGTGTGCAGCTGTCCGACGCGGCGGCGTAGG
Source organism: Streptomyces sp. YGL11-2 (assembly GCF_050054615.1). NCBI lineage: Bacteria > Bacillati > Actinomycetota > Actinomycetes > Kitasatosporales > Streptomycetaceae > Streptomyces > Streptomyces sp. YGL11-2. The sequence goes on along the minus strand of NZ_JBNHIN010000024.1, from coordinate 72,080 downwards.
AGCGGATCCGCCAGGTCGGGGCCGTCTACTGCGGGGCCGATGAAGCTCTCGTCCAGCTGGGTCAGGTCCAGATAGAGCACCCGCTTGCGAAAGCCCTGCGAAGTGGCGGGTGAGCCGTTGTGCGGCACCTGCGGCGGAAGCAGGGAGACCGTGTCGTGCGGGGTGCCGCGCTCGCGGTGGTTCAGGTCGTAGCGCACCGCGCCGTCGTCGACGATCAGCAAGGTCCACACGTCGTGGACGTGCATCGGGTACGCGTGGTCGGTGAAGTGGGCATGGAAGACCTCCACGACACCCGGCACCCGCGGGCGCCACGCGGAGATCTCCTGCCGACTGTCCATGCAAGGAACGTACAAGACGGTCCGGCGGCGCGATCGGCAGGCTCGGGGGTATGACGACAGAGATCAGTCCCGTACGTTTCGACACCAAGATCGCCGTTCTGCTGCGCGAGGACCTGGCGCCCTGGCAGCGGCTGAACGTGACCGCCTTCCTGGTCAGCGGGCTCGGCACGCAGCTTCCCGAAGTGATCGGCGAACCCTATGCCGACGCCGACGGCACCACGTACCTGCCGATGTTCCGCCAGCCGGTCCTGACCTTCGAGGGGACGAAGGAGACCCTGACCGCCGCACACGGCCGCGCCCTGTCCCGCGCGCTTCCCCGATCGGTGTTCACCTCCGACCTCTTCGCCACCGGCAACGACCGTGACAACCGCGCGGCCGTACGGGCCGTACCGAAGGACCAGTTGGACCTGGTTGGGCTTGCCGTGTACGGACCGCGCAACGCGGTCGACAAGGTGCTCAAGGGCGCCCGTATGCACCCTTGAGCACCGTGGGCCCGCGCCGCAACGTGCCCGCTGAACCCGAACCCGGACCCGGACTCGGACCCCGATCCCGGTCAACCCCCGCGGAGCCAGGGGCGGTTAACCAACGATCCGAACACGCTCGGCGCGCAGATCGTCCTCGTCCTCTCCGACCACTACGTAGGTGACCCTGAGTCCCTCCGTAAGGAAGGTACCGTCCTCCAGGTCCTCGCTCCTGACCCGTGCTTCGCGGCCGTCGTCACCTGTGGTGTAGCCATACCCCATGGCCTGGTTGAACCACCTGACCGTACCGCTGACCCGAACACTCATGCCCGTTGCCTCCTCCGGCGCCATCCACCGCGGGCACAGGGAACTCCGCGAGGCCGCGCGTCCCGCACCGCGGTCAAGACAGCTCTACCCCGGGATGCGTGGCGCGGACCGTGCCCGTCGCAGAGCTCCCGGCACGGCTCAGCTCCGTATCCGATTGGCGAGCAGCGTGCCCCCGGTGGCCAGGACCAGTCCGCCGAGCGTGAGCGGTCCCATCCGTTGGTGGAGCAGAAAGGCCGCGAAAGCCGCGGTGACCATGGGCACCAGATAGAACAGACTGCTGACCTGACTGGTGCCGTGCCGTTGCAACAACGCGTACAACAGCCCCACTCCGACGATAGAGTTGATGATCGCGGCCCACATCAGCGCCGGCCAGTAGTCGGCCGTGAAGGTCACGTCGAAGCCCTCGGCGAGCAGCGCGGGAAGCAGCGTCGCGACCGCAGCGGCCAGCAGCTGTACGGCATTACCGGACACCGGCTCCATCCCGCGGCAGAACCGCTTCTGGTAGACGGTGCCGGCGGAGATGCCCGCCAGGGCGAGCGCGAGAAGGCCGAGCTCGGCCAGATGGCCGCCGTCGAGGTGGAGGTTCTCGCTCACCGCGAGCGCCACCCCGCCCAGTCCGAGCACCAGCCCCACATACTGACCGCGGCTGACGCGCTCATGGAGGACCGGCACGGCCAACAGGCCGACGAGCGCGGGCCGCGGGGGGGGGAGCGTACCGGCTCCGTACACCCTGACCCGGTACGCAGGGAGGGCACCGCGGGTGCGGCTGCCTGCATGCGTCCTTCGCCTCGGAAGCATCGGAACCAGAGGCACTGGACGCTACAGGAAGGCTGTGTTCCCTCCTCGACGTCCACTCCTCGACGTTCACCCCTCGACGAGGGTGGCGAAGGCCGTGCACAGCAGGCGGACGCTTCGCCGGAACTTCTCGTCCTGGCTCAGCCGGGGCATCCGCTCGATGACCAGCGGGAAACGTGCGCGCAGGTCGGCATAGACCTCGGCGGTGACGTCCGGAGCCGGGGAGTCGCCGCCTTCCTGGAGTACGAAGCCGGTGACATGGCTGAGCAGGGCGTCGGCCGCGATCCCGCACTGCGCGGTGGGTACACCGGCGTCGAGGAGGGTCCGCAGAAGGCGCTCCATCAGGGACAGCGCGCCCGGACTCAGCGTCCTGGGACTCTCGGCCAACAACAAGGCGCCGCCCGGATGCTGTTGGATGCTGCGGCGCAGCGCCTCGGCCTGGGCTTCGACTTCGTCCCGCCAGGTCGCCTGGGCCGGCAGCGCGGCCAAGGCGGTGGTACCGCCGTCGTACGCCTGCCGGCAGACGCGGTCGGCCATCAACGCCAGCAACTCGTCCTTGCCCCGCACGTGGTAGTAGAGGCTGCCCGCGTGCGTGCCGAGTCGATCGGCCACCTGGCGCATGGAGAGGCCGTGGTAGCCGACCTTGGCGAAGGTGGCCATGCCGGCATCGACGATCCGCTCCTTGGTCAGCTTCATGCCCACCACCGTACAACGACATTCCAACACCGTTCAAAATCTGTGCTAACCTCCCCTCGTCGATTTCGAACAGTGTTGGAAACGGGGGACGGACATGGGGGAAGTACTGTTCAACGCGACCACGGCCGCGCTGATGGTGATGATGGTCAACAGCGGCCTCGGGGCGGTCGGGCGCGACTCGCTGCGCGGGCGCCCGATCCCGTGGGTCGCGGTTGGCCTGACCGCGCTGGCGATCGGCGGCGTGGCGCTCCAGCTGACCTGGTCGGGTGCGATGGCCGCACTCGACAACGATCCCGCCAAGTCCGGCTGGTGGAGGGTGTTCACCTCGGTCTTCATGCAGAACGGCGGCGTCGCCGGCGCGGCCTGGAACATCGCCACCCTCGCCGCCGTGGCCGCGCTCGCGCAGTGGCTCTGGGGTGGCCCGCTGACGGCGGCCTTCTTCCTGGCCGGCATCCTCCTGCCGGAGCGGCTCGACACTTTGCTCGGCCTGGGCGACGGCCCCAGTACCGACCCCCGGAATTTCGCGGGCAGTTCCGGCGCCACCTACTTCCTCGGCGCCACCCTGGCACTGGCCCTCCTGGGACACACCCGGACCACGAAGGAGCGGATCCTCTCGCTCAGCGTCCCGGCGCTCGGGCTGGTGATGTGGATTCTCCAGGAGAACGGCCACGGGCTGGTTGCCGTGTACGGATTCGCACTCGGCGCTTTGGCCTGGGCCGTACGCCGCAGGGTGTCACGCCCGGCCACCGACGCAGGACAGTAATCCGCTGCGAGGGCACGAAGTCGATCCTCATGGCTGGCGGAACCGGAGCGTCGAGGCACGCCCCCTACGCGGGCGCCAAGCCCCTCACGGCCCCCGTACCCGAAGGTCCGCCCGCCCGCCGGTATCCGTGCGCGCTGTGACTGGGTGCAGTCGGCGCACACAGGTATCCGAGGAGCCGGGACACCTGAGAGACAACGTCGGGACGACGACCTTCCTACGACCTCAAGCCCGTAGAGGCGGCATCGGTTCGCGTCCGCCCCAGGAAGAGGCTCGTGACCACCCGCACGTGCGCACATCCGCCGTGTTCGTCCACGATGCGGGTCATCGCGTCGAAGACCTGATTCCGAGGCTGGGACGGCAGCGCCCGGTAGCCGCTGTAGGAGGCGAGCAGGCCGATGAGTGTGGACGTGGACCGTTCGTGCACGGCGGTGTAGAGGCGGTGGTCCGGGTCGACGAAGCCGGTCGCCGTCATCTCGCGCCACTGGCGGGATTCGGGGCCCCGCCGCGCGGGACGCGGGCGGGGATCGAGGAGGGTGTCCTGCGGTATCTCGATGCCGAGTCGGGTGTGCGCGGCGGTCAGCCGGTCCGCCAGTTCGCCGCACTGGAGAATCCAGTGGTTCCAGAAGAGGGCGATCGCTCCCCCGGGAGAGAGCACAGCCTGTGCTCTGGCCCAGCGCACGGCCGGGTCGACCCAGTGCCACGCCTGGGCGCAGTACAGCAACCCGAAGCGTCGCGCCGGATGCCAGGTTTCGAAGTCGGCGACCTCGATACTGACGCTGCCGTCGGGCAGTTCCGCGCAGCGACGCCGCAGCACCCGGGCCATCCGGGCATCCGGTTCGACGCAGGTCACCGGTACGCCGGACCGCGCGAAGGCGAGCGTCGCCTTGCCCGTTCCGGCACCCACCTCCAGCGCCGGCAGACGTGTGTTGAGGGCCGCGAAGTCCAGGACATCGTCGATGAGTTGACGGGGGTAGCCGGGCCTGGCCGAGTCGTACTGCTCGGCATCGTCGCCGAAAATCTGGCGGCGCGACGACGCCGGCGCCGGGTCGTTACTGGGAGTCCCGTACGGCATGGGCGACACCGTAGGCGATGCGACCGTCGGCCGGGAGGGCGCCTGCCGCGAGTCGGCCATTCTCCGACTTCGGCACAGGCCGGCTTCGAGGTATGTTCACCCCGGTATGCGGCACTTCGGACGTCCATGACCCGACGGACCGCGAACGCCCCCGCCCGTGCATGTGCGCCAACGCGCAACGCAGCATCGACACCCTGCTCAGCGCGGCGGCGGAGGTGTGCACAAAAGGGCACAAGCGTGGGACCACCTCAGGGCCGGGCAGCGGTAAATCGTTCCCTCGCCACCCACAAGAAGGACACTTGGCGTATCGGCGAACAAGCAGGGGAAAGTTGCCGCCTGGAATGCCAACTGCCTTACCTCAGGGAGTAGTTAGTGCGTCGAAGTCGAATCGCCGCCGTCATCCTCGGAACCTTCGCGTTCTTCGGGATCCTCGCCACACCAGCCCAGGCGTCACCCAAACCTGTCGTCGATCAAACCTTCGGCGTCGTCGGCGCGATCTGGGGCGGCATCATGCCGAAGAGCACCACCGACAGTGCCGTAACCGGCGCTCTTCAAGCCAACGGATCATCGCAAGGGTCCACTCGCTGAACAGCGGCTGACGCAATGGCCCGCGCGTGGTGTTCGTCGTTCCGGTCCGCGGCATGGCCGGCCGTCAGATCACCAACCCATCAGCGGGCTGTCCGAAACCCCGGCCGCCGTTGCGAAGACCGGCGGCCGGGGTGCGGACGGCGTCCCGGGGAGTGGGCGGGGGGTCTGAACACCAGCCGTCCCCGACAAGTCAGTGACGGCGCGGAAGATATCCAGCGTCACACATGACAGAACCCGTAAGCGATTGCTTCTTGACGTACAGGTACCGGTGGAGCGTCCAACGGGCCCTCCCGCGTCACCACTAATTACTCGGAATCAAGATTCCTCGAAACTTGGCCCCGTTCGGCGCGAACGGACCACAGTGGCGTGAAGTCGGGCGTTCACAGGTCAGCGCACCCTCGTCGCCGACCGCGCCGCGATCGGCGACGAGGGCAACAGCCGACGAGAGCCAACAGCCACAGAGCCTCCGCTACTCCGAGCCGTCCCCATCGCCCGTGGCGCGGCTGGCCAGTCGTTCGTATCGCTGCCTGGCGGCTTGCGGAGTGCCGAGTCCGAGTCCGAACGCAATCTCCTGCCAGGTCATGCCACGACCCCGCGCCATCTGGAGCAATCCGGTCTCCAGTTCGTCCAACTCCCCCCGGACCAGCGGGACAAGACTCAAGGCAGCGGTGACGTCGGCCCGGTCCACCTCCGGTTCGCCGTCATCCATCCGCGCGGCCCCGCTGAGCAGGAACGACACGAGCCGGACGGCCTCGTGCGGCCCGATCACCGAAGGATGAACCTGCCGGCGGCGTTGCTCGTCGGTGGCCGCATGCCGCTCGGCGATGCGCGTCAGCGACGCGTAGACGCGGTGCGCTCGCGCCTGCTCCGGCTGCGGGGGCGTGAAGGGGTCGGTGTGCTGCTCAGAAGTCGACGGCATGAGATGAGGATGCGGGAGCGCACGAACTGATGTCAACTCACCGTGTTGAACAATCCGTTCACCTACCGCCGCTCCATCGGGCAGTACGGTCTTGCGCCGGGCCTGCGGTAGCGGCTCCGGTCGGGGCACTCTCCGCCGCACCCCGATTGCGCATGGTTACCACCGCGCGCATGAGCTTGGATCCCAACGGCAGCCGCATGGTGGGAAATTGAGCCGGGCGCAGGGCATGCAAGCGGGAAGATTGCCGCCAGCCGCCCGAGCGCGCTCACGCACACCGACCAGCCGGGAAGCACACTCTTCGGCCCGCACAAAGACACCACCGTGCAGGCACCGGCGGCCACCCCCGCCCCGCCACCCCGGGGAACGGCATTCCGCAACCCCGCCTCACGTACTGCGGCTGATACCAATGAGGCCATCAGGAGTGCGGGTTATCCGATAAGCGTGGTGTATCCAGGCCGCGGCAGTCGTGAAACTCAGCGTGTCACTGAGGAGTTGGGACATATTCCGCATTAGTTTTCATAGGCGTACGAAGCCGATCAACCTCTGATCGCTTCCGATCGATCTACCGGAGATGAAATGCGCAAGCTTCGTAAGGCCGCTGTTGTGATCGCCGTACTGGGCAGCGTTGGCCTCCTCGGCGCCGGCCCCGCAATCGCCCATGGCGGAAGCCAGGGCGGAAACTCCTCCTTCTCCAGTGACGGTGAGGATGGCAGGAAGGGAGGCGGGAAGGATGGGCTCTTCGACGTCTCCCAGGGCACTCAGTGCCGCTCGCACGACCTGAACATCGACGTCCTCGGTGCGGTCGGCGTCCTCGACGGCGCGCTGGGCAACGCGCTCAACGGTGAGGGCGCCTCGGGTGCGCAGCAGACCAGACTGGGCTCCACCATGGGCTGCAACAACAGCGCCTTCCAGAAGTAAGGGCAGAGGATCCCGGTGCCTGGCTCCCGGCCAGGCACCGGGGCTCACACCGAAGTCCGCCCCTAGGCGCGTTGGCGTACGCCCGTAAGCGAGATGCCGGTTCGGCTTCATCGGCGTGGAATGGTGCGGATGGAACCCCACCTCGTGACCGACGAGCGACTGCGCCGCGTCCTGGATGATCTGATCCGCCGAGAACCGCTGTTCCACCGCCCCGAGTTCGGAACGACCAGGGCTGATTTTGCGGCCATGACGGCGTCGGACTTCTGGGAGACCGGGGCATCGGAGCAGCGCTACGACCGTGCGTACGTACTCGATGCCCTGGAAGAACGTCATCAGGATCCGCCGGTTGAGGAGTGGGAGACCTCCGAGTTCTCCTGCCGTGAACTGGCGGCGGATGTCTATCTGTTGACCTATACGTTGGTCCTCGACGGTCGGATGTCTCGGCGGGCGACGATCTGGCAGCAGGATCCGGACGGCTGGAAGGTCGTCTACCACCAGGGGACTGTCGTCCAGGGCTCGTGAGCCGGCGCCCTGCGGAGCCGATCAGGTCGTGGTCGGCGGTGGTGGGTGGGGATGGGTGCGTGGGCACTGGGTTGGGGCCGTGCGATGGCGCGCCGATCTGTGTCGCATGCCGGCAGCGGGGAACCCCATCCGGTCCCCGTCCCTCTCATTCGTCGTCGAGAGGCTCGCCCAGCTTCTCGGCGAGTTGGAAGAGGGCGGGCAGGGCGCCCAAGATCGCGGCACGCTCGGTGTCGTCGAGAGCGGAGAGTGCGGCATCCATGCGGCGTTCATGGGCAGCGGTCCAGGCAGCGAGTTGGTCACGCCCCGCGTCGGTGAGGGTGACGGCGGAGGCGCGGCGATCAGCGAGGTCGACGTCCCGGGCGACCAGTCCCGCGGTGATCATCTGACCGATCAGCCCGCTCACGGTGCTGGATGCCAGGCGCTGTCGGGCAGCGAGGTCACTGATCCGGGCGGGCGAGTGCTCGCCCAGTACCTGCAACAGCTCCACCTGGGCCATGGGCAGCGCTTCCCACGGATAGTCGGTGCGGATCGAGGCGCGCAGCGCGCGGCGCAGCCGTGTGATGGCCTCGGTGAGCAGACGGGCGTCCGGCGCCTCGCCGGTGGGCCGGGGCGGCGGGACCTCGGAGCGGGGCTGCGCTGACATGCGGCAAGCGTAGCCGGACCAGGGCGCGGTCCTGCCTGCCGTGTCCTGCGCCTGGTTGCGATCACGCGGGACGCCCGCACCGCAAAAGGTTCGGTGTCCGATGTATCGTCGTACGGGTCCTCCCCGGCCCCGCGCCGGGTCCCGTGCGCGCAAGAACGGTCGTGACCATGAACCTGGCGTACCTGCCCAGCCCGTCCCAGGGGGTGTGGCATATCGGGCCGGTGCCGATCCGCGCGTATGCGCTGTGCATCCTGGCCGGCATCTTCGTTGCCGTCTGGCTCACCGGGCGCCGTTGGGAGGCCCGGGGCGGTCATCGGGATGACATCGCCGACATCGCGGTCTGGGCGGTGCCCTTCGGGGTCCTCGGCGGCCGTCTGTATCACGTGGTCACCGACCCGGAGCTGTACTTCGCCGCCGGCCGGCAGCCGATCCACGCCCTGTACATCTGGGACGGCGGTCTGGGCATTCCCGGTGCGGTGGCGCTCGGCGCGGTGGGTGCCTGGCTGGGTTGCCGGCGTCGGGGCATCCGGCTGGCCGACTTCGCCGACGCCGCGGCCCCCGGTCTGGTGCTGGCCCAGGCGATCGGCCGCTGGGGCAACTACTTCAACCAGGAGCTGTACGGCCGCCCCACCCACCTTCCGTGGGCGCTGTACATCGACCCGGCGCACCGCCCGGCCGACAGCCCCACGATCGCCCTCTACCACCCGACCTTTCTGTACGAGTCCCTGTGGGACCTGGGCGTGATGGCGCTGCTGCTGTGGCTCTCGGCCCGCTACCACCATCGACTCCGGCGCGGCCGGCTGTTCGCCTGCTACGTGCTCGCCTACACCACAGGACGTGCCTGGATCGAGGCGCTGCGCATCGATCACGCCAACCACTTCCTGGGCCTGCGCCTGAACGACTACGTCTCCCTCGCGCTGTTCCTCGGTGCGCTGGTCTATCTCATCGCCACCCGTCGTCCGAAGCCGGGCGACGACGCCTCGCAGCCATATGCCGTGGAGGTGAAGGAAGAAGCCGTGCCGGTGGCCACCGCTGCGCCCGACAGGGAAGGCCAGTAGCAGAGGCGAGGGGCGCGCCGGACGCCGGCGCAGCCGCAGCCGCATCGGGCCGGCCGCACATCGCACAACCCACCTGATCAGGTCGGGCTCCGGCTTGCCGGCGTTGCCGTGTGGGGTACGGGGCTGAAACGCCTGCGCCTCACGGTCGGGGCGTGCTCCCGTGGGTCATCGCGCGCGTTGTGTTGCGGCACGGTCGGAGTCCGGTCCCAGCCGTGCCGAGGCGACTGCGACGGCCGACACTCCCACGAGGATCAGCGCGGACCACCGTGCTCCGGCTGCGGTCCCGCCGCCGGCCGCCAGATGCAGGGCGAGGGTGACCAGCGCGACACCCAGTGCGGTGCCCAGGCCGCGGGTCATGTTGACCAGGCCGCCTCCCGTACCGGAGGAGTGCGCGGGTATGGCCTCCATGATCATGGTGTTGTTGGCCGGGGTGAAGGTGCCCAGCCCCAGTCCGGCCATTGCCAGTATCGGTACCAGTGCGGCGGTGGTCAGCGGGGCCACCGCGAGCGCGGCCATCGCGAGGCTGAACACGCCGGCCCCCACCAGGCACCGTTTCGCGTCCGTGAGGGAGTGCGGCAGCAGCCGGTCGCCGCCGGTGGCGGCCAGCGCGAACCCGGCCGGCAACGCCGTGAGAACCGCTCCCGCGGCCAGGTCCGAGGAGCCCTGTGCCGTCATGACGACCGGCACGAGCACCAGCGGCCCGAACAGCACCAGATAGCCGCTCAGCGCCCCGGCCAGCCCGAACGCCACGGCCGGTACCCGTAGCAGATCAAGGTTCAGCAGCGGCGCGGCGGCCAGGCGCTGACGGCGGACGAAGCCCCAGCCCGCGCCGGCGGCCACGGCGAACAGCAGCGCCACCGCCCAGGCCGGTACGGGGAGTCCGGAGGCCGCCGACACTCCCAGCAGTGCGCTGGTGGTCGCCACCGCCAGCAGTCCCAGACCGGCCCAGTCGAAGCGTGCGACGCGGGTGCGGGCCCGCGTCCGGGGCAGCAGGTAGTGCCCGCCCACCAGGGCGATCAACCCGATCGGCACGTTCACCCCGAACACCCAGCGCCAGCCCAACGTGGACACCAGCGCGCCGCCCACGGTCGGCCCCAGCGCCAGCCCCAGCGCCTGCGCTGCTGCCTGGACGCCGAGCGCGCGACGCATCCGCGCACGTGGCGCACTGGTCGCCACCAGCGCCACACTGTTGGCCTGCATCATGGCCGCCCCGGCCGCCTGCACGACGCGGCAGACGACCAGCATGACCAGGGACGGGGCCACCCCGCACGCCGCGGATGCCAGCGTGAACACGGCGAACCCGTACAGGTACATCAGCTTGCGGCCGTGCGCGTCCGCCAGTCGTCCGGCCGGGACCAGCAAGGCCACCAAGGTCAGCAGATACGCCAGCGAAACCCACTCCACCGCCGCCAGGGACGCATGGAACTCGGTGCGCAGGCTTCCGTAGGTCAGCGTGACGATGCTGGCGTCCAGCTGTCCCATGAACGCCCCGAAGCACACCGCGGCCACCGCGAACCGCCATGCGTTCGGTCGCGTACGTATGCCGTCCGGGCGGGCACGCTCGGTCGTGAGCACGGCCGACCACCGCCTCCTGGACGGGCGCGGAGTCATACGAGTGGCCATGAATCCAGATTACATCGGATACCGAAATGTTTTGCCACCGTCCCATATCAGTGGGACCGCCCGCGGGCAGCCGTCCTCGGCCAGGGAGCTCAGCGACGACGCCCTGACCTGATTCAGCCCGGCGGTTCGTGGTCAAGCCGCGTCAGCTCCGCCTCGCTCAGCTTGAGTTTCGCGGCCTGGGCCGAGTCGTTGATGGAGGCCGGGCGACTGGCTCCCGGCACCGGGATCACGGCTGGGGAGCGGGTGAGCAGCCAGGCCAGGGCGATCTGCTGCGGGCTGACGCCGCGCTCGGCCGCGATGCGGTGGAAAGCGGTGCCCGTGGAGGTCGGGCCGGAGGGTCCATCGAGGGAACTGCGGGAGATGCCACCGAGGGGGCTCCAGGGGAGGAACGCCAAGCCCAGCTCGGTGCTCAGCCGCAGCTGGGGCTCGCTGTCGCGGACGGCGGACGAGTACTGGTTCTGAACGGAGACGAGTCCGTCGCCGAGGATTGCGTGCGCCTGGCGGATCTGGGTGGTGGTGACGTTGGAGATGCCGGCGGCTCGGATCGTGCCGGCATCGAGGAGTCCGCGCAGGGCGCCGACGGACTCCGCCCAGGGCACGGCCGGGTCCGGCTTGTGCAGCTGGTACAGGCCGATCGCGTCGACGCCCAGCCGCTTGGCGGAGGCTTCGGCAGCGTGCTTGAGATGTCCGGGGGTGCCGGTCACGGTCCAGCTGCCGTCGCCGGGCCGGCCGCGGCCGCCCTTGGTGGCGATCAGGACGCCGGAGGTGTCGCCGCCGTAGCGGGCCAGGGCGCGGGCGATCAGCAGCTCGTTGTGGCCCACCTCGTCGGCGTGCCAGTGGTAGCTGTCGGCGGTGTCGAGGAGCGTGACGCCGGCGTCGAGGGCGGCGTGGACGGTGGCGATGGCCCGCCTCTCGTCCGGGCGGTGCTCGATGGACAGCGGCATGGCACCCAGGCCGATGGCGCTGACGGTGGTGTCTCCGATGGTGCGGAACTGCATGGCGGTTCGTGTTCCTCAGGCGGCGGGGGTGGCGGATACGGCGAGGGCTTCGGCGACGGCGCCGGGCAGCCAGTCGATGGCGCGGGAGAAAGCCCAACCCAGTTTCTTTGCACGGGTGTTGCTCATGGCGTAGTGGCGGTCGAAGGAGAACGGCGAAGCCGTCCCGCCCGCGGCGACCACCCGGTAGACGGGCTCCCGGCCGGCCTGTGCGGCGACGATCGCGGCGAGGTCGCGTACGTCGAGCGGGCCGTCGGAGCAGGCGTTGACCGGACCGGTGAAGTCCGTGGCGGTGGCCGCCCACAGCAGCAGGTCCGCCAACTCCTCGTAGTGGATGAACACCGTCGGCAGCGCTCTCTCGTGCACAGTGATCTCTTCGCCCTGGCGGACGTGTTCGACGTAGTGCGCCAGCCGGCCGGTGAACTCCTGCGCGCCGCCGAGCACGTGCGCGCTGCGCACGGAGGCGAACGCGAAGCTGCCGGCGCGGGTGAAGACGGCCTCCGCCTGGCGCTTGCCCTCGGCGTAGTGGGCCTCCAGGTATGCCTCGTCGTGCCAGGGCAGGTCCATGGCCACCAGCCAGGTGGCCGGGTCCACGCTGTCCTCGGGCACCGGGGTGCCCGCCGGCACGGCCGGCAGCGCGGCGGTCGCCGGGTCGTAGACCTCGATCGTGGAGGTCATGACGTAGCGCCGGGTGCGGCCGGCGAAGACGCGGGCGGCGATCGCGGCCTGCACGGGGGTGTAGCAGACCTGATCGACCACCACGTCGAAGGTGCGAGAGCCGAGCGCGGCAAGGAGAGTTGCCTCGTCGTTGCGGTCGACAACGAGCTGCTCGACACCGGCGGGCGGCCGGGTGGAGCCGCGGTTGATCACCGTGACCTGGTGGCCGATGGCCTGCAGGCGCTCGACCAGGAGCTTTCCGAAGTACCGGCTTCCGCCGATGACGCAGATCCTTTGCATGCCCCCACCCTGGATGCCTATCGTCATCAGCAGAAGTGGCGGCTTACTGGAAACACCTTAAGGAATACTGTTGATCGATGTGCAGCGGCTCCGCGTCCTGCGGGCGGTGGCGGACCACGGCAGCTTCAGCAAGGCGGCCGCGGCTCTCCGCCTCACCCCCTCCGCCGTCTCCCAGCACGTAGCGGTGTTGGAACGCAGCCTCGGTGCCCAGGTCGTGGCACGCAGCACGCGCGGGGTCACCCTCACTCAGGCCGGCCAGATCATGGTGGGGGCCGCCGAGTCCGTCGCCGCCGAGCTCGAACAGGCGAAGCAGCAGGTCGATCGGCTCAGCACGGGCCGCGTACAACTCACCGTTGCCACCTTCACCAGCGGCGGCAGGCACCTGCTGCCCGACGCTCTGCGCCGGTTCATGGCAACCGAGCCCCGCGCCCTGCTCCACGTCAGGGAGGGCGAGCCCGAGGACACCCTGCCCCTTGTCCGCCAAGGCGCTGTCGACCTCGCCCTGGCCTACCACTTCGACGGCCCGCTCCCCGTGGGGCAGGGCCCGAGTTCCCGCCTGCAGTGGACCGCGCTCCTGGAAGATCCGTTGTACGTCGTCATGCCGGAGGGGCATCGGCTCGCCGACCGCGAGTCGCTCGACATGGCCGAGCTGGCAGCCGAGCCCTGGGTGCTCGGATGCCTCAAGACCGAGGCATACCTGCGCCGTTACGCCGAGCGCGCAGGCTTCGAACCGGAAGTACGCGGCACCACCACCGACTACTTCTTCGCCCGCTCGCTCGTCGCCGCGGGAATGGGAATCTCCCTGATCCCTGCCATCGCGCTCGTCCCGACGGTGCCGGGTCTGCGCGCCGTCCCGATCGAGCCGCCGACTCCGACCCGGCACATCGGCGTTGCCACGATCGGCCGCCGTCGCGACCGCCCGCACATCACGACGTTCATCCAGGCCCTCCGCGAGCAGGCGACGGGTCATCAGTCGCATCGCTAGACGCATCACCCGGGCCCGGGAGCGGGCGCCGAAGATCGCTTGCGGGTCGTCCCGAACTGCCTCCTGGAGGGAGGAGGGAGGCAGTTGCGTTCAGGCGCCCATGAGTTGGGCGAACCGCCGGCTGTCGATGTTGCCTCCTGAGGCGATGAGTCCGATCCTGCGCGGCGGGTTGGGGACACGTCCGGCGATGAGGGCGGCCAGGGCCGTGGCGCCGCTGGGTTCGAGGACGATCTTCAGGCGTTCGAAGGCGAACCTCATGGCGTCGCGGATGTCGTCATCGCTGACCAGGGCGATGTCGTCGACCAGGAGCTGGTTGACGACGAAGGTGATCTCGCCGGGTGTGGAGATGGCCTGCCCGTCGGCGATGGTGCGGGGAACGGGGATCTCGATGCGTTCGCCCGCTTCGAGGGAGCGTTTGGTGTCGTCGGCGCCGACCGGCTCCACGCCGACGACCTGGATGCCGGGGTGCAGTGTCTTGGCGGTGGTGGCGCTGCCGGCGATGAGACCGCCGCCGCCGACTGGCACGAGCAGGGCATCGAGTTCGCCGGTCTCCTCGAAGAGTTCGAGGGCCGCGGTGCCCTGGCCGGCGATGACATGCGGGTGGTCGTAGGGAGGGATCAGTGCCAGGCCGCGGTCTTCGGCCAGGGCCTGCCCGAGCGCCGTACGGTCTTGGGTGTAGCGGTCGTAGGTGACAACTTCCGCACCGTATCCGGCTGTTGCCTCCCTCTTGGACCGGGGGGCGTCCTCGGGCATCAGTACGACGACACGGGTACCCAGTTCCCGGGCGGCCAGGGCGGTGGCCTGGGCGTGGTTGCCGGAGGAGTAGGCGGCGATGCCCTTGGCCAACTGCTCGGGGGACAGCTGGGCCACGGCGTTGTAGGCGCCGCGGAACTTGAAGGCACCGGCGCGCTGGAAGTTCTCGCACTTGATGAACACCTCAGATCCCACCAGGGAGTTGAGGGTGCGTGAGGTGAGCACGGGGGTGCGGTGGGCGATGCCCTTCAGGCGCGTTGCGGCCGCACGGACGTCGTCGAAGGTAACGGGCAGGTCGGCAGGCACGGTGCGTCCTCGCGTTGGGGGTGTGGGGGTCGGGGTCGGACGGCGGTCCGGCAGGTGGGCAGGCTCCTTCACCTGGTGTAGTTGTAGACGGTCGCCCGGGACACGCCGAGCAGGTCCGCGATGGTCTGTGCGGCGTCGCGCGAGTCGAAGTAGCCGTCCCGGTGCAGCTGTTGCACGAGCGCCTTCTTGTCCGCCCGGCTCAGCGACCTGGGGGGTGCGGCGCGCTCCGCGGAGAGGGCCTCGACCGCCTCGCGCAGCTCGCGTGCGTTGCGGTCCCGCAGCGACTCCAGGGGGTGTTCGCGGTGTGGGGTCTCCGTGGCCACGAGGTTCGACAGCGCGAGCGTCACCGGTGACAACACAGACACATCGAGGTTCAGGCAGAGTGCCGCGATGTACTCGCCCGCGGCGTTCTTGATGCCGATCGAGGTGCTCTTCGCGGGGCGGCCGTCGGGGAACCGGTTGGGGTAGTTCTGAACGACGCTCGGGTACTGCGGATCGTGGATGCGTTGCAGACCCAACTCCGTTACGGAATCGCCTATCTGGCGTCCTGACAGATTGTTCTCGATCGCCCTGACGGCACACTCGGGGTTGCGCAGGTCGTGCAGGACCACCTCGCACAGCCCGGGAAACATCCGCCCCAGAGCGACGGCGATCTTCTCGGCTTCCCGGATGAGATGCTCGTCGGCGTCTGCGGCGGCATAGGCCCCGGCATCGGGCAGGGGGGCGGAATCGGCATCGGATGCGGCGTCGAAGCTCTCGTTGCGCCCCTCGCTTCCTGCGACGTGGCCCACGCGGTTCCTCCCGTCGGCTCCGATGCGGCGAAATCCGCAGCGTGCGGAGGCGTATCGCCTCCACGGAGCTTGGATTATCTGTCCATGTCTGGACAGCGAGGCTAATCACGTGAACGGTCGTTGTCCAGGGCCGACGGCCACAATCCGGCGATCGCCGTCCGGTCGCGCGAACCCGACTGTTCGGTGGGCGAGTTCAGCCAAACCGTCTGACGGAGGGGGCGAAGACGGGGCGGCATGTCGCCCGTCTTCGGCGGCCGGCCTGCGACTTCGGCTCGATGCGAGGGCGACCTCACGTACCAGGAACCGCCGAGTCGAGTCGGCGGTACGCCGGTCAGCCACGGTGCTCCTGCGCGCCCTGCGGTTGCTGGGCCGTTGGGGTGGTACCGCGGTGCGATCAATGTCATCCGGGTTTCCGCGATCACGTCGGGCGATATCGCTCCCCATGGAAACACCCCCTACAGGAAGGCATCTCATGCGTATCCGCACCGCTGTGGCCGCCGCCGCCATGGCCGCCATCGCCGTCCTCGGCACGGCAGGTACTGCCGCCGCCGACGGCGAACCGGGCGACATGTCCGGCACCGTGGGAATGGGCGACGACACCGCCACTGGGGCGGGCAACCCGCCGGCCATGGGGTCGGAGAACTTCACGGCCAGCAATCCCCGCTCGTTGTTCGGCCTGGGCTCTGACCAGCAGAAGCACCGCTGACCTGGTCAACGGCGACCTGGGCGGCCCGGCACCGAAGCCGACTCATGGGATTCGCCCCGGTCGGCTCGCGTCACCCAGGGCCCGGCGAGGCACCGATGCCGCCGGGCCCTGGCCGAAGACTTCGGGCGGTGCGGGTCTTGCGGCCGAGTACGTGGCGAGCCGGCGAGGCCGGCCGCCCTCGATGCGTGAGACCTAGGGTCTGCCCGATGGGTCAGGGTCGGACAGCCCCTGATCGAGAGTCAGCGGGCGGACGGTGAGGATCTGCTCGGCGTGACCGACGGGGCCGTTGATGTCGTGCAGGACGCTGCTGGTGAGCCCCTGTCCGGAAGGGCCGAAGGTGACGGTGGTATCCAGTCCGGTCCAGGGGCCTGCAGGTTGGCGGTGCAGGTGGATCGTCAGGTCGAGGTTGGGGAACATCCACTCGGTGGGGTCTTGCTGGACGGCTATGCCGTTGGCGGTGTCCACGAGGGCGATGCACGAGGCGAGTGCGCTGCGGGGTTCGCCGGCCACCAGGTCGAGTGGGGTGGAAATCCAGACTGTCGCACGGCCCTTGCGGGACGGTGGCGTCCGTCGGACGTCGATGGATGAGACATAGCCGCCGCTCCACAGGTCGTTCATCGTCCACGGCTCCAGGGTTTCGGGAGCGGGAAGGCGTTCGTGGGGGCTGTCGGCCACGGCCGAGGTGTCGAGGGAGGCAAGGAGCCAGGCGCGGGCGCGGACGACCGGTCGGTCGTCGATAAGCAGGACGGCTTCGAGGAGTTCAATGGTGCGGCCGGGGCGGATCGTTGCGACCCTGACCTCGCACTCGTCCAGGGCGACACGACCCAGGATGTCAAAGCTGATCCGCGCCGGCGTCAGGCTGTTGCCGGGGCGTTGGGCGAGGTGGCGGTCGATGACGTGGACGATGAGGCCGGCGACCGGACCGAAGTGCTGCTCGTCGGCGTTCCATACGCCCCCCACATGGGCCGTGGGCTTGTAGCGCTGCTCGCCCGTGCGCTCGTAGTAGCTGTCGCGCGCGGCGGTGCCGGTAGTCACAGGACGTTCTCCTCCGACGGAACAGGCGGTTGAGTGCGACGGGTGGGGTGGCTGTGTCCCTGCCCGTGATCCGGATCGTAGGTGGCTGGACGATCTGCGGACGACGGCCGTGATGCATCCCACAACCGGTCACGGCATGGCGGGTCGGGACAACTCCCGCACATACCCGTACGGCTCGTCAGTGCCTGGGGACGCAGCCGGTGAAAAGGCCCGTCCTGCTGCGGGGCGAGGGAGATGATGGACCCATGACGAGTGGGGACATAGCCGTGGTGACGGGTGCCAACCAAGGGATCGGGCGGGAGGTGGCCCGCCAACTCGCCGCTGCGGGAGCGGTGGTGTACCTCGGAGCACGGGATCCGGAACGGGGCCGTGACGTCGCGCGCGAGCTGTCCGCCGGTGCGGGCGACGTGCGGTTCGCGGCCCTCGACGTGACGGACCAGTCCCAGGTCGACGCCCTGGCACAGCGGGTCGAGGCCGAATGCGGCAGGCTTGACGTGCTGGTCAACAACGCAGGCATCGGCGGCACCCGCCCCGCCGTGGAGGAGACCACCGCCGACGACTTCACCGACGTCATGGATGTCAATCTCCTCGGCGCGGTCCGAACCACCCACGCCCTGCTGCCGCTTCTGCACAAGTCGCAGCGCCCGCGCATCGTCAACGTGACGAGCGGCCGGGGATCGTTCACCGTCAACGACGACCCCGAGCGCATGGAGTCCCAACTGCACGGACTGGTCTACCCGGTCTCGAAGGCGGCCCTCAACATGCTCACCTACCAATACGCCCGTGCGCTGCCGGGCTTTCTGATCAACGCGGTCGATCCCGGCTTCACGGCGACGGCGCTCAATGACCACACCGGCACCAGTACGCCCGCGCAGAGCGCCGCGACGATCGTGCGAATCGCCCTGGCGGACGACGGGCCCAGCGGACGGCTCTTCGACGCGACCGGCGAGGTGGGCTGGTAGGACCGGGACGCTCCCCAGTCGACCGGCGCCCACGGTTCACGGCTGGTTCCGTGTCACAGTCCGGCGCCTTGAAGGCCGCCGGACTGTGACGATCGGTTGCGGCAATCGGCGATGACCTGACGGCTTACCGTGTCACCGACTGCTCACGCATCTGACGACGTCTCACGGCATCCTGCGCCGCGGCACGCCATCTCACTGTGTGAAGGCGGCGGTGCCGTTCGGGGTGCCGAGGCCGGTCGGGCCGTCGTATCCGGTGCCCGCGGTGCAGAGGTACGACGGCGAGCAGGTGCCGTTGGCGCCGGATGTGACGTCGTTCAGGGCCGAGGCGTGGGAGTACGGGTACGAGGCCGGCATGTCGGACGAGCCCGGGGTACCCGCGAGGGCGTAGACGCCGGCGATGAACGGGGACGACGCGCTGGTGCCGCCGTAGACGTTCCAGCCGCTGGCCTGGTAGGTGTCGTAGACCGCGAGGCCGGTGGCCGGGTCGGCGACCGAGGCGACGTCCGCGACGGTGCGGTTGCTGCAGCCGGTGTCCTGCTGCCAGGACGGCTTGGCGTCGTACTGGGAGCAGCCGGAGCCGGCGCCGTTACCACCCGCGCTGGAGCCCCAGACGGTCTCGGTCCAGCCGCGGGCGCTGCTGTCCTGCTGGAGTGAGGTGCCGCCGACGGCGGTGACGTACTGCGAGGCCGCCGGGTACTCGACGCCGTAGCCGCTGTCACCGGAGCTGACCGTGATGGCGACGCCCGGGTGGTTGAAGTACTTCTCGTCGGACGTGGGGTCGGTCGAGTCCTCGGAGCCGCCGTAGCTGTTGGAGACGTACTTGGCGCCCATGGTGACCGCACGGTTCACCGCAGTCCCCAGGTCGTCCATGCTGGCGCTGTTCGCCTCGACCAGCAGGATGTGGCACGACGGGCAGGCCGCGCTCACCATGTCCACGTCGAGGGATATCTCGCCGGCCCAACCCGCGTCCGGGGCCGGGTAGTTGCTGCCGCCGTCCTGGTCGACCTTCTGGAAACACCCGTTGGCGGTGCTGCACTCGGGCAGCCCGTACTGGGAGCGGTAGGCCGCCAGGTCCTGTTCGGCGTTGGGGTCGTCGTTCGCGTCGACGATCGCCACGGTCTGGCCGCTGCCGCCCGACTGGGGCAGGTTGTACGCGCTCTGCAGGTCGCTGGGGCCGTAGCCGGCGGGGGCGGCGTCCGGCCCCAGGGACAGCGGCTGTTTGACGTCTGTGCGGGCCACCGCGTTGCAGGCCATGTAGCCGGGCTGCGACGGGCGCGCGCACAACTGGCGGATGTGGACCTTGGCGTGGGCCGCGGACACGGTGGGGGACGCATGGGTTGCCGGCGCCACCGCGGCACTGGACGGGCTGGCGGCGATCACGCCGCCGATGACGAGGGTTGTCGCCGACAGCAGGACCGGGACTGCGCGGTGCGCCAGTCCTCTCGTGCGGTCGGATCTGCCCTTTCGCAGAGAACGCATGGGAACGACCTCCGTAGGGGGAAGGGCCGGCAGCCGGGACTCCGGGGACATCTGCAAGGTCACGTTCTCAAGAACTGTCAAGAACATGACATATCGATGACACGCAGATGTGACGTTGCATCAGGGATGCGCCAAGCTGCCGGTGATGAGTTGCGCACGTGCACTCAGTGATGCCACCCCTGTCAGTGGTGGCTTTATTGAAAAGTAGTGAACCCTGCGTCAAGGAGAAACCGGGCTACGGCAAAGGATTTCCCTGGGTCCGCGGAAGGGCTTCGCCGCGAAGGCCACGCCGAACACGAGCCTCAACTGCCCATCAGATGGAGGCGATCGTTGCCCTTGCCGGCCGCGGAATCGTCGAGTAAGGCCGGACGGAATCCGCCCGTCCCACCACCTCATCGCCCCGCGCCGCCTCGCGGACACGGACGGATCAGAGCGCGAACGCGGACGGATCGGAGCCGCGTGGAGATCCGTCGATCCGCCGCCTGCCCGCAGGCCACAGGCCGACCGCAGGTATAACGCAGGCATGCAATCAAAGCCCAGTCTGTCGCTGACCGCCCTCGGTCTGCTCCTTGCGGCAGGCATACTCACCCTGGCGACCTGGCTGATGTCCTTCGCCTGGAGTTCGTTCACCTATCACGCGGCCCTGGCCGGCACCCCCGGCACCCTCACCGCCGCGCACTGCTTCACGGCCGGCAGCGGCAAGAGCACCCATCGCGAGTGCACCGGCACCTTCATCGCGCGGAACGGCGGATACACCGACACCTCGGCGCACGTCTACGAAGTCCGGGGCACCGGCGGCGGTCCGGTAAGGCTGCAGCTCCGGTCCGACGGCGGGTACACCCAACCCGATCCGCCGAGGGCCGCGATTGTTCTTGCGGTCGCCCTCGGCATCGTGAGCGGCACGGCCCTGCTGCTGCTCTTCCTGTGCGCGATGCCCCGGCGGGTCTCCGTCGAGAAGGGCGTACCGCTACGGGCCAACCCCCAACCGTGGGGTTCGCTGCTGCTGGTCCTCAGCAGGCTGTCCGCGGGCGCAGCCATCGCGGCGGCCGTCTCCTTCGCCCTGTTCTTCGTGCTGCTGATCGCCGGGCTGATCTTCTGAGGGGTCGGCGCACTTCATCCGCGGCGCCCCAACTCCCGTTCGGCGACCGTGCGGAAGTCGTGCGGCGGCCGGCCGGTGAGGCGTTGGACGACCTCGGTGGTACGGTCCTCGGCCCCCTCGACGATGGCACGGTCCATGCCGGCAAAGGCACACTCTTCCGGGCCTTCGGCGACCGCACCGGGCTGATCCGCGCCCTGTACGAGGCCCGGCTCGCGCGAGCAACTGGGGTCACAGCTGGCGCACTTCATCTCCAGAATCCTGAACTCCGCCCCGAAGCGGGGGGCCACCGCTCACTGACCAGGATTCCGCTCGACCGCGGCGTGGCCGGCAGATGGCTCGCCGGTCGCGGCGTCCGGCACGGCTACGCCGCCGCCTGGTCGGCGACTGGCCAACTCCCCGACGAGATCGCCGAGATGTGCGTGAGGGATGCCCGGAACGAACAGGAAGAATGATCCGAAGCGTTGGTCGTCATCGAGAGGTGGGACGCGTGTCGCCGAGGACGAGATCAGTCTGGCAGTGGGGGTACATCGCGTGTCTGTGGGCGTTGATCTTTGCCGCATCACACTTCTACTGGGCCGTCGGCGGCGACGTGGGGTTGAGCGTCTCCGCCGGACCGCAACTCGCCACCGTGCGCCCGCTCTGGTTCGTCCTGGCGGGTCTGTGGGGTGTGGGGGCTCTCTGCCTGGTCGGCGCCTCGCTGGCATGGCTGCTCGCCCGGTCGCGTCCGCGCGGGGTGGCGAGGCGAGTCCTGAAGTGCCTGGGCTGGGGGGTCAGCCTCGTCCTGCTGGCCAGGGGCGTCGCTGTTGAGTTCCTGCTGCTGACAGACGTGACACACCTGGACAGCAGCGTGAGCGCGGGGCAACGCTTCTGGACCCTGGCGCTGTGGAACCCCTGGTTCATCGTAGGCGGGCTGGCCTTCGGCATGGCCGCACTCAAAGCCGACCGCCGCGATCCCTCCCCGTCGCCTCAGACCGGTCCGCGCTAGGACCGTCCGATGGGCCAGCCCTGTCGGGATGCGCTGGACGGAGCCTCGCCGCCAAGCCCCGCATTGGGCCCGCTATGCGACATCTTCGACGGGTTTCGTTCAGAAGCACACATATTCAACGCTTCCGATGCATTCAGCGGCGAACGATCAAGGACTGGTCACGGCAGGGGTGGAGCCTGCAGGATCCCCCCACCGTCTGCGGACCACTGGCCACGACGATCACGAACCGTCGTCCCGTTACCGAACCCGGCGGGCGGATCCCGTCTCGGAATGCCGGTCCGCAACCGGAAGAGGGCGCCGTTGATGGCGGTGTGGCGATCACTGAACCGCCCGCCCCAGGCGCTTCGGTAGGTGCGACTCCAGCCGAACCCACTCATCAGCAGACATATCGCCCCAGCCCGCGGCGAATCGACCGATCTCCTGAAGGGCCAGTCACCTCACCCGTCGGACACACCCTGGACGTGGTGCCGCGATGACCCCTTTGAGCTGCGATTGCGAGGGAATGGGAGCCATTAGTTTCACCAATGTTTACCTGCCGTACACCATAGTTGGGCCTACTGAGCCCAGCTTGTTCAGCTAAAACATCGGACAGGTGCTCACCCCCCACGTGCATCCCCTGTGTGGCCCCGCATGAAACCCCTCAAACCCTGTGCGTACCCCTGGAGAGACCGTGACCGTGCCCCTGCCGAGAACCGCCGTCCTCACCGGCGTCCTCGCCACCGCCGCCGCATTCGCCCTCAGCGCCTGTAGCTCGGGCTCCGACGCCTCGACCACCGCCGACGGACAGAGCGCGGCCACCGCGACCACGGCCGAGGCAGTCGGCGGCGTGGACGCCCTGGCCAAGGCGGCCCAGAAGGAGGGCACGCTGCATGCGATCGCGCTGCCCCGTGACTGGGCCAACTACGGCGCCGTGATCGACGGCTTCGAGAAGAAGTACGGCGTCAAGGTCGAGGTCGAGAACCCGAAGGGCGCCAGCCAGGACGAGATCAGCGCGGTCACCTCGCGCAAGGGCAAGAGCACCGCGCCCGACGTCCTCGACCTCGGCAACTCCTTCGCGCAGAGCGCCGCACAGCAGGGGCTGCTGGCGCCGTACATGGTCGCCGGTTTCAATGACATCCCCGACGACCAGAAGGACTCGATCGGCCGTTGGTCGAACGACTACGGCGGCTACATATCCTTCGGCTGCGATGCCAAGCGTGTGCAGACCTGCCCGACCAGTTTCAAGGACCTGCTCAAGCCGCAGTACAAGGGGCAGGTCGCGCTCAACGGCATCCCCGGCAAGTCGGGGTCGGCCTTCGGCGCCGTGTACGCGGCCTCCCTCGCCAGCGGTGGCTCCTTCGAAGACATCCAGCCCGGCATAGACTTCTTCGGCAAGCTGAAGAAGAACGGCAACTTCACGTCCGTCGCGTCGACCGAGGCCACCATCGAGAAGGGCCAGACGCCGATCAGCATCGACTGGGACTACCTCAACACCGGGTACACCGACCAGCTCAAGGCCAAGGGCCTCAACTGGACGGTCACGGTCCCCTCGGACGGCCAGTTCTCCCAGTACTACGCGCAGGCCATCAACAAGGAGGCGCCGCACCCTGCGGCCGCGCGCCTGTGGCAGGAGTACCTCTACAGCGCCGAGGGCCAGAACCTCAGGCTCAAGGGATACGCCCGCCCGGCTCTGATGGCCGCCATGGAGAAGGCCGGCACGCTCGACAAGGCCGCGGCGGCGAAGCTGCCGAAGGTCTCCGGCACGCCGACCTTCCCGACCGAGTCCCAGCAGAACAGTGCCGAGTTCGCCATCTCCCAGGGCTGGAGCCAGGCCGTCTCCGGATGACCGCGATGCGCGTCAGGGCCGACGTGGTGCCCGCCGCCTCCTCCCAGCGGCGGCACCGCGCGGCCGGCCGGCTCGCCAGCGACACACCGCACGACGTCAACCGCCCGTACCGCGAGAGTCGCTGAACTCCCGGACGACAGAGCCCCCGCCTCCGGCCAACCGATGCCGCGGGCGAGATCGACCGGGACATCACAGCCGACTCCACCCTGTGATCGTCACCGGCGGACAGCGGGCGGACTGCACCCGGTTGAGGGCCGTTGTGGACGGGATCCGGCGCCCACCTGGTGCGGGTGCCAAGCCCCGGGTCGCTCAGCGGAAGGGACCGTCGTCCGCGAAGGCGTGGGCGGCGAACCGCTTGCCCATCCGGCGGTACGCGGCGGCGTTGGGGTGCAGGCCGTCGGCCAGGTCGGCCACCTCGTCCGGGCCCAGCAACTCGCGTCCGTCGAGATAGTGCAGATGGGGATCGTGTACCTGCCGGACCGCCACGATCCGGGCCAGCTCGGCGCGGACCACTGTCAGCGACAACGCCCCGGCGGCCGTATCGGCCGGGTCGCCCAGAGCTGTGAACCTGCCATCCGGGCCCATCGCCGCCGGCCCGGGAGTCTCCTCGAACGCCGGGCAGCTCACCGGGGACATCAGCAGCAGCGGGGTGTCCGGATGCCCGTCCCTGATCGTGTCCAGGAACCCGTGCACCGCCGGGCCGAACGTCCGCAGCCGGAAAGCGGCCAGGCTCACGATGTTGACGCCTAGCTTGAGGCTGAGCAGATCGGCGGGCATATCGCGGATCGTCCGGGCAACGTAGGGATCCAGCACCGCACCGCCCGCCTCGCTGAGGTTGATCACCTCCACTCCCCCGAGCGACGCCGCCACCACCGGCCAGGTGCCGGTCGGGCCGTCGGCGTCGATGCAGTGGCTGATGGAACTGCCGTGGTGCACCCAGCGGCGCCGGCCGTCCGGCAACGGCGCCAGCACCTCGCCGTCCGCCCGCAACGCCACCAGTTCCGTGGGGGTTTGCTGCGGCAGCCACAGCTCGACGGTCTTCATCCCGGCCGGCAGCCCGGCGAACCGTACGGTCCCCGGCTCGCCCGGGATCAGCCGCTGCGCGGCCCCGGGCCCCGCCATCCGCAGCACGTTGCCCACCGGCGCCTGCTGCCGCCCGGCCGGGGCGCCGTCCACGAGGAGTTCCACCATCCCCGTCGGGCGGGGCTGCGGGTCGCTGTCCAGCTGCCCTGTGGAGGTGAGTACGTCGCACTCCACCTCACGCGCGTCGGTGCGGAACACCAAGCGGACTCCCGAAGGCATGACGGTGACCCCGTACACCGACGGGTCCTGGTACTGCTCCTTGGTCCACGCGGGCAGTCGGCGCGGCATCACCCCCGCCTGCGTGGTCTCCAGGTCCAGCGCACCCCGTAATTCCACCGGCCCGCCCACCAGCGGAACCTCTCGCATCGCCACCGTCACCACTCCTGCCCCCTCGTGGACTTGACGCGACGTCATACGTCACCACGTCCCTGGAGGAGCGAGCACGCCAACGCGCGTTGGAACGTCTCAAGCACGCCCCCCGGAACATCCTAAAGGTTGTCCCGTGATGGATCGCGGGTGGATCTCTGCGGTGGTGTCGGCCCGGTGTTGCTGTACGGGTGCCTCTGTGCGAGTGCCCCCGCATGTGCCCCTGAAGCCGGCCGTCCGCGACGGTCTCCGTACGGACGGCGGTGGTGCGACGGCCTGTGGCGCGCGACGTCACTCAGCAGCGGTGTGGGTAGCCGCGTGCGTAGCCGCGTGCGTGTTGAGCAGGCGGCCTGAGCTTGCGACGACTGGGGCCCGTTGTGGGGAGGGCGGCGCGAAAGGCTCTTGCGCCGGGACGCCGCGCTGTAGTCCGCTGCTCGTCATGAGGAGCATGAGGAAGCGGAGCCTTGCCACGCTGATCGGCGCCCTTGTCGCGGGCTCCCTCTGTGCGGGCGCACCGAATCCACGCGCGGCGGCGGCCGAATCCGGTGTCGGCGGTTCGCCGCAGACCGGTGTGCAGCCGGGTCCGGGAAGCGATCTCGACACGGTGACGATCCCGGAATTACAGGCCCGCATGGCGAACGGTTCACTGACCTCGACGGCGCTGACCGCTGCCTACCTGCGGCGGATCAAGGCCATCAACCCGAAGATCAACGCAGTGTTGCACACCGACCCGACGGCGCTGGACCAGGCGTCCTCCAGCGACGCCAGGCACCGTCGTGGTGACATCCGCGGCCCGCTCGACGGCATCCCGGTCCTGCTCAAGGACAACGTGGAGGCCCGCGGTCTGCCCACGACGGCCGGGTCGCTGGCGCTGGCCGGCAGCCCGCCGGAGCGCGACGCCGCCCTGGTGACCCGTCTGCGGGAGGCGGGGGCGGTGATCCTCGGCAAGACCAATCTGTCCGAGTGGGCGAACTTCCGTGCGGCGAAGCCGACTTCAGGATGGTCGGCGGTGGGCGGGCAGACCCACAATCCCTACGTACTCGACCGGAACCCCTGCGGGTCCTCGGCCGGGTCGGCCGCCGCGCTGGCCGCGTCCTTGACGCAGGTGGCGATCGGTACCGAGACGGACGGCTCCATCGTGTGCCCGGCCGGGATGAACGGGGTGGTCGGGCACAAGCCCAGCCTGGGCCTTGTCAGCCGAGCCGGGGTGGTTCCGATCTCCGCCGAGCAGGACACCGCGGGCGCCATGGCCCGCAACGTGGTCGACACCGCGCTCACCCGTGCGGTGCTCAGCGGCGACGACACCACACCTTCCGATCAACACCCCTCATTCCTCGACCAGTTGACGAATCCCAGGAGTCTGCACGGCAAGCGGATCGGCCTGTGGCGGCTGCCCTCGCTGGGACCGGAGGTGGATGCCGTGATGACCCGTACCGCGCAGCAGCTGCGTCGCGCGGGCGCCGAGGTGGTCGAGGTGACTCCCCCGTACCAGAAGCGTCTGGCCGAGCTCGAATTCCCCGCGCTGCTCAGCGAGTTCCACCGGGACATCGACGCCTACCTCGCCACCCGCCACGGGCCGCGGAACCTCGCCGGGCTGATCGCCTTCAACCGCAGCCACCCGGCGGAGCGGACCTGCTTCGCCGGCCAGGAGCTGTTCGAGAAGGCCCTCGCCGCACCACCCACCACCGATCCCGAATACCGGGCCGTGCGTGCCCAGTTGAAGGACCTCGCGCGGCGTTCCATCGACGAGACCATGGCCGCCCACCGGCTGGACGCCATCGCCGCACCGACGAACCCGCCCGCCTGGACGACCGACTGCGCGCGGGGCGACGACGACATCGTCCCGTCCTCGACCCCGGCGGCCGTGGCCGGATACCCGTCGCTGTCGGTGCCCGCCGGGTCCGTGAAAGGGCTGCCTGTGGGACTGCTGCTGATGGCCGGTGACCACCAGGACGGCGAACTCCTGTCACTGGGAGCCGCGGTGGAGCACCGGCTTCATGCCTGGCGAGCACCGCGCTACCTGCCGTCGGTGGGGCGCGACGGCACCCGGTAGTGCTCGCGATGGGGCCGGAGGCGGTCAGGTGGCCCGCCCGCCTCCGGCGGTTCCCACGGCATCCGAAGACCCTGTACGCGCGCCACCGGGAATGATCCAATAAGGGATGACATCGTTCTGGGTAGGAAAGCGTGTCCGGCTGCGCGGAATCGAGCCCGGCGACGCGTTGGCGTTCCAGCGTCTCGCCGAAGATGAGGAGCGTCTGGGAGATCTGTTGAACCCGCCCCGATCCGGCGAGAGTTATCGGACCTGGGCGGAGAAGCAGGCATCCGCCCATCCGGACAGTGACCGCTTCCAACTGGCGGTCGAAGCCGTCGCTACGGGGGACGTCGTCGGTGGCGTCGGTTCCCATCACGCCGACCCGCGTTCGGGCTGGTTCGAGTACGGCGTCACCATCGGCGCCGAGCATCGCCGCGGGGGCTATGCGGCGGAAGCGGCTGTGCTGCTGCTCCGGTACATGTTCGCCGAGCACCGCTACCACAGGTGCCAGGTACGGATCTTCGCGCACAACGAGGCGTCGTTGGCCCTCCATCGGCGGCTCGGATTCGTCGAGGAGGGCCGTCTGCGTGAGCATGCGTTCCTCGCCGGACGCCACCGTGACGTCGTCATGATGGGCATGCTCGCCGACGAGTTCGCCCAGCTGCACTCGATGACGACCTGACGGTTCGTGGCCGCTGGCCACCGGCCACCTGCGGCCCGGGGGCGGCACCGCGATGCCGCCCCCGGCCAGGTGTCAGCTGACGCGCAGGGTCAGCGCGGCGGTGTGGAGCTTGCCGCCGGTCTGGAACTGCAGGAACAGTCGCCAGTTGCCGGACTTGGGCAGCATGGTCTGGAACGACAGCTCCGGCCCGCCCTTGTCTCCGTTGACCTTGGTCTGCGGGTGCAGGTGCGCGAACGCCCCGTCGCCCTCGTGGAAGGCGGTCAGGTGCGCGTACGTCTCAAGGTAGGGCTGGAGGTCGGTGACCGGTTTGCCGTCCTTGCTGATGGCCACCGTCATCGGGTGGGTCATACCGGCCATCAGGTCCCCCTTGACCGTGGCGGTGTAGCCGTCCGCCTCGGCGCTGGTGGCAGCCCCGGGGAGCGGTGTCGGCTTGGCGTCGCCGGGGACGGTGACGGTACGGCTGAGCACGAAGTCCTTGCCCTTGCCCGGTCCGTTGTCGGGGGTGAAGGAGGCGAACATCCGCCAGGTGCCGGGTCGCAGGGCAGCGAGGTCGGCGGTCCAGGTGCCGTCGGCGGCCATGGCGGGGTGGACGTGCTGGAAGCCGGTCAGGTCCGAGCGGATCGCGTAGAAGTGCATCCGCTTGGTCTGGTCCACGGCGAAGCCGGTGACGGGCTTGCCGTCCGGAGACGTGATCGTGAACCGGTATGCGGAGTCCTTGCCTGCGGGCAGTTCGCCCGCGCCGGACGACAGCTTGTAACCGTCCTTGGCGTCGGCCAGGCCGTCGCCCATGCTGCCGTGGTCCATACCGGGCATCGAGCCGTGGTCCATACCGCCAGGGGTCGCGGAGGACGACGCCGACGCCTTCGCGCCGCGGTCCTTGGCCGCCGTGGACGAGCCGGACGCGTCCTTCGACGAGCCGCAGGCGGCCAGGGTCAGCGCGAGCACGGTCGCGGTGGCGGCCACCGCGAGACCGCGGCGGCGCAGGGTGGGACGAGAGGTGAACGACATCACGGAAAACCTTCGGGAAGTGCGCGCCGCACCGGCGCGCGGAGGATCAGGACGCGTGGCCCGCGGCCCGTACGACGGGCTCGGGCAAGGTCCTGTCACGTCCGCGCTGTGCACACCCGAAGGAGCAGGGCCCGGCCGCCGGTCGGCGGACCGCGCCGTCCAGCGGTCCCGGCCGTCGGACGCCGCCACATCAGCGCCCACCCGAAGAGGACCGTCAGGACCCCGACCGCCAGGAGCCACACGGTCGGCAGCACGCTCCGGTCTCGGGCAGGGGTCGCGACGCAGAAGGAACCGGGGTCGCCGAGCATGGACGTCAGCCCGGGATGCGCCACAGGCAAGGACGACGATGCGGAGGGCATCGCCGGAGCCATCTCGG
Organism: Streptomyces sp. YGL11-2; assembly: GCF_050054615.1. NCBI lineage: Bacteria > Bacillati > Actinomycetota > Actinomycetes > Kitasatosporales > Streptomycetaceae > Streptomyces > Streptomyces sp. YGL11-2. Next base: position 42,932 of record NZ_JBNHIN010000024.1, on the reverse strand, counting down.
CTGCCGGGGAGTGCCCGGCCCGAGCGGTCTGGGCGTGGTGCATGGGTGCGGGCGCCGTCACCGGTGCATGGCAACCCGCGGCGGCGGTCGGGGAACCGTGCATGAGGAACAGCCCGAACAGCACCGCGCACACCGCCGACAGCCGGGCCGAAGCCCACCTGGGCGACCGCGCACTGTTCACCGCTGCCCCTTTTCCTCGTCGATCGACCCGGCGCACAGCCGGACGGAGTCCTCACGGCATCCGGCGTCCCTCGACGGGAGCATACCCCTACCTGGTATCCGCGGTCGGTGACGGGGGCCACCACACCATGCTCCTCACCGCCTGCCGGTACAGCCCCTGACCCCTGTCCCCCGTCACGCTGCTCCTGAAGTACCCGCACCCGAGAACCGGGGCGCCGCGGTCCTGCCGCCGATTCCCCTCAGCCGTAGGAGGGGAGGGAAGGGGTGCAGTCGAGCGGCCCGGCACACCGCGCCCGACCCCTCCGCAACACCCGTCCACGGCAGCTCAGTCGGAGAAGTCATGGGTGAGCCAGACGTTGCCGTCGGGGGTCCGGTGGACGGCGATGCCGACGTGGGTGAAGGTGCTACTGAGGATGTTCTGGCGATGACCGTCGTTCGGCGGCTTCTCGGCGAGCATGGCCTGGGTGAGGTTGACGGCGGCGGTGGCGATCTGCTGGGCGTCCGGTCCGGCCGTCGCCTGGCCGATGTTCTCGCCGGCGGCGCCCCAGTGCACACCCGCCGCGGTCTCCCGGTCTCCCAACGCGGCTTCACCCGGGCACTGGTGGGACATGCCGCACCCGTTGCCCATCGTCGTGTTGTGCCCGGTGGCACTGCGGGTGAGACCGGTGGTGAGCGTGTAGGGCGGCAGGCCGTGGGCGGCTCGTGCGGTGTTCATCACGGCGAGAACCTGTGCGACCGCGTCGGAGGCGGGGGCCGGGTGCGGGGCCGGTGTGCTGGTCCGGGACGGTGCGGGGTGCGACGGGGTGGGGGCGGCAGTTCGGGGCTTGGCGGCCGGGGTCCGGCTCGGGTGTGCGGTGGGGTGGGGGGTGGCCGAGGGCGAGGGGGTGAGAAGTGGCGCGTCGGCAAGGGGTGCCGACTGCACCCTTACCGGCTGGGAGGCGGCGGCGGTCGTCCTCGGCGCGCTGTTCGGGGAGCCGATCGCCACGGATATGACGGTGGCCGCAGCCGTCGCCGCGGCGCCCCCGGCGAGGAGATGAGCCCCTCGCGGGCGCATCGGTGGGCGGCGATGGCTGCCGAGCCGCCTGCCACCGCGGCCGGTGGAACGGTGTGCCGCGGTCGGCGTCATGGTGCCGCCGTCACCGCCGGGAACGACCGCCTGGGCCACCGGGGCGAACGCCACCGTACTGTGGCCGGCTTGGGCCGCCCACCAGGCGAGCGCCGCGGTCGGCGGTACCAGCCCGCAGCCCACCAGCAGACTCTGCGCGGGTATCAGGTTGCTTCGGTGGCCCGAACAGGCCGCGCAGTCGCGGGTATGCCGCGCGATGCGCTTGCGCCACAGGGCGGTGGGGACTCCGTCCCAACGGGCGAGCAGGGGATGGAGCTGCGGACAGCGGGGCTCCGCCAGCAGGGCGCGGACCACCACCCGGGCGGCTTCCAACTGCGCCTTCATCCGCTGCACCCGCACCGCGACGAACGGCGCCGGCAGTTCCAGGGCGGCGGCGACCTCCGCCCGGGTCAGCTCACCGGCCGCCTCCAGCCACCACAGTGACAGCAGGGCGCGGTCGTCCTCGTCCAGCCACCGGGTCGCCTCGGCCGCTTCCCGGCGCTGCCCGGAAAGTCCCAGCCGGATGATGGTCAGGTCGACGAAGTCCGCACCGGGATCGACCAGGCCGGCCATCTCGTCGACCCCGGTATCGCAGGCCGACGCCTGTTTGCTGCGCCAGTGCCGGCGTATCTGGTTCATCGTGACGGCGACCAGCCACGACCGGAACCGGTGCGGGTCCCGCACATCGGCCAGGTTGCCCAGGACCCGCAGCAGGGTCTCCTGCACCACGTCGTCGGCGTCGGCGTGGCCGTGCAGCGCCCGTCCCACGATGTTGTACACGAGCGGCAGATACCCGGCGATCAGTTCGTCCCGCGCCCTCTGGTCCCCCGCCTGCGCAGCCGTGATGACCGCGGCTTCCCGTTCGGGTGTCATGTCCGTCCTCTTTCTCTGCGGCTACGGGTCTGCATGCCTTCGATACCTGGGAGACCCTGTCAGGACGGCCCGGATAACAGAAACCCGGAGAGTTTTTTCCGGGGCCCGATCGGAGCCCACGACGATTCCCGCTATTCCGGTACATCAGCGCCACATCACCGCTGTTGTCAGATCATTCGGGACATCCCTCAGGATTGCCGTACGCGACCGGCGAGGAAGCGGCGAACCAGGTCCGCGCTCACGAGGCCGACGCCCCGGCGAGAAGCCCTCGCACCCCCGCCGCAACTTCTCCCCTTACGCAGCCTTTTGAAGCACGCGGGGCACCAACCCATCAGCGACCAAGGCCACTTGGACTTGCTCTCGGCTCTCGGCTCCGCTAACTTCCTCTGCTCATTGGACATGCCTTCGAAAGCGTCCATTTCGCAAGCGCCGCGGAAGCCCTGAATTCTTCCTGCGGCGCCCCGGATATCCCTCCCCCACGCGCATTTCGGGGTTCCCGGCACACCGCCCCCGCCGGCCGACCGCCGGCATACCCACCCTGCCCAGGCCCTCGGCCGGCAGCAGGGCCCGTCTTTCCATGCCATCGGCACCGGGACACCGTCCCGGCCTGCCCAGGCGGACGCCACCGGGCGCCCGCCGCCGACATCCGGCAACCAGACACCACAGGAGGACATCAATGCGTCGCGCTTCCCACAAATGGAAGTCCCTCAGCGGTACCTCGCGCGTCACCATCGCCCTGGCCACTGCCGGCGCGATCGCGGCCGTGACCGTCGGGGTCTCCTCGGCGAGCACCGTCGGGCCGGACCACGACCGGGCCCCCGCCCCGGCGCCACAGGACGCGAGAGGGAAGACCCACCCGTTCGGCCTCGGCGCTCTGCCGTCCGACTCGACGTGGCGCACGACCGCGCTGAACCGGACCGTGGAGCCGAACCTGTCGGCCATGGCCCCCCGCCCGAAGGCCGACCCGACCAAGTCCAGCAGGAAGGAGCACGCCCTCCCCGCCCGTGTCGATCTCACCAAGTACGCGGCCAAGCCCGGCAATCAGGGCCAGGTCGGGTCCTGTGTCGCCTGGGCCATCGACTACTCGGCCTACAGCATCCTCGAACACGAACAGGGCATCACCGGCAGCCCCCAGGCGCCCATGTACACCTACGCCCAGATAGTCAGGGGGCAGAACGTCGGCACCTCCCCGCAGCAGCACTTCCGCATCGCCACCTCACAGGGCGTCGACTCCAAGTCCCATTACTGGCAGGGAGACTTCGACTACACCGCCCAGCCGACGGACGGCGAGAAGCACAACGCGTCGAAGTGGAAGCTGTCCGGCTACACCCCGCTCCACACGGGCAGCCGGATCAAGGCCGAGGTGCAGGCGGCCCTCGCCCAGGGGGAGCCGGTGGTCATCTCGATCCCGGTGTACAACAGCTTCTTCTCCCTCACCGCGCGCGAAGCCGCCTCCTACACGTACTCCCCAACCGCCGGTGAGCCGTTCGCCGGTGGCCACGAGGTCACCATCGTCGGCTACGGCAGCCAGGGCGTCCGAGTGGAGAACTCCTGGGGCACCAACTGGGGCGACCGCGGATACGTCAACCTGTCCTGGGACTTCCTGGCCGGGCAGGTGCGGGAGGCCAACGCCGTCGGCAAGCTCATCAAGAAGTAGAAGGAGCGGCCGACTGGCGGCGAGGCGACCCGTCAGGGGGCGAGACGGGGGAAGAGGGCTTCGGCGTTGCCGTGGTTGATGGCGGTGCGCCGGCGGCTCCGAGCTCGTCCAGGGCACGGGCGGCCTCCTCCAGGGCGCCGTCCACGTCGGGCAGCGGGAGCGTGGCGAAGAAGCCGTAGCGGGAGGGGCGGTCCCTGACGATCTCTGCGGCGTAGTCGTGGACCTTGCGGGCCCACATGCGGGCCTCGGTGTCGTCGCCGAGATGGGTTCCGGGGGTGGAGACCGACAGCACGGCGGCCCGGATGCCCTGGCCGTCCATGAAGGCGAGGTCGGTGTCGACGTCCCAGGTGGGGATGGGCAGGCCGCCGGCGGTCTCGCCGCGGGAGAGCAGCCAGTCGCGGTAGTCCGGCGGAACGATGTGGTGGTGGGTGTCGATGCGTCCTGCCGCGAACATGGTGAACCTCGCTAATATTTAGCAAGCTAACTCTTAGCTTGCCGCTACCGTTGCCCCATGACCTCACGACAGCCAAGCGGTCCCACCCCGGCTGATCGGGCCGCCGACCGGCTGCCACAGGCGGATGACCCGCAGTTCCAGGCGTTCACCCGGGCCGTACACGACCTGCTCGGTGCGGTACGACGCACCCGCGGCCGACTGGCCGGTCAGGGGCGGCCCGCCCTGTCGCTCTCCCAGATCCAGCTGCTGGAGGCGCTCGCCGACCACGGCGGCCTCGGCGTCGGCGAACTGGCCGAGCGCGCGGGCGTCACCGCGCCCACCGCGACCCGCATGCTCAAACAGCTCGAACGCGACGGCATCGTCACCCGCACCCGCACCACCGGCGACGAACGCCGCGTTCGGGTCGCGCTCACCGACACCGGCGCCGCCCTTCTCTCCGAACACCGCACCCGCCTGCGCGAACGCCAGCTCCGCGCCTTCCGCGAACTCGCCCCGGACCAGCGCGCGGCGATCACCGAACTCACCCACCGCCTCACCCAGCTCGTCGACGACATGTGACCTCGCCGACCACGCCGTACGGCGACACTCCAACGTTCGCAGCCGACATTCCAAGGCGGACGTTCAAACACGGACGTTCAAAGGCGCACGACGACGAGGGCGATGTCGTCGCGGGCTCCCCCGGCAACACCGAGCCTCGCGAGCAGAGCGTCTGCCAGACGCTCGGGGCTGAGCCGGCTCATGGAAGCCAGCGCCTCGGTGAGCCGGACCAGCCCGGTGTCGATGTCCTCGTCACGGCGCTCGATCAGGCCGTCGGTATACAGGACGAGGGTGTCGCCGGCGTGGTAAGCGGTGCCCGCCTGCGGGCGGGGCACATGCTCCGGCCGCGCACCCAACGGCGGGTCGGTGGCCTGGTCCAGCAGCCGGCAGCCTCCCCGCGCGCGCAGCAGGACGGGAGGCGGGTGGCCGGCGCTGGAATAGACGATCAGCTTCAAGCGGGTGTCGATCAAAGCGGTGACCGCGGTGGCCGCCAGGGCCCCGTCCACCGAGCGGGCGTACAGTCCCAGCACCTCCAGCGCCTGCGCGGGCCCGGTCACCGCCCGGCTGGCGGCCGACAGCGCGCTGCGCAGCATGCCCATGACGGTGGCGGCCTCCAGGCCATGGCCGACCACATCGCCGACGGCGACCGTGAACCGCCCGTCGACCAGGTCGACGGTGTCGTACCAGTCACCGCACACGTTCAGCGAGCCGACCGCCGGCAGATAGCGCACCGCGACATCCTGGTGCCGGGCGAGATCCGGGGAGTGCAGCATCGCCTCCTGCAAGGTGACGGCGACCTGCCGCTCCCTGGCATGCGCGGCCCGCAGTTCGTCGTTGAGACGCTGCAGCTCACGGGCCCGCAGATACAGCTCGGCCTCCATGCTCTGCGCACGCTCGGCCAAGTGGTCACCCGGGTGAAACCGCCGCGCGTGGACGAACGGGGTGACGTCCTCGACCCGGTGGATGATGTACGCCACCCGCCCGTCCGATCCGCGAACCGGCGTGTTGACCGGGGACCACCAGCGTTCCTCAAACACCCCGGGCCGGTGGGGCACCGGGATGTCGTAGCGCTGCATCGCCATGGTGTCCGGCTCCCCGGTGGCCAGCACCCGTTCCAGGGAGGCGCCGAGGTTGCGCACCCCGTCCGCCATGGGGTCCGCCGGGTTGTCCGGGAACGCGGTGAACAGGTGCAGCCCCACCAGTTCCTCACGAGAGCGGCCGGTGGCCCGGCAGTACGCGTCGTTCACGTCCACGACCACCAGATCCGTCCCCATCACCAGGTACGGACTCGGCGTCGCGGCGAACAGCGCCCTGTAGTCGAGCTCCGGCCTCACGTTCCAGCCTCCTCGGCCGGGGAAGCCCCCGCCATTCCCACGCTACGCACCGCGGGCCTGCCCTGCGCGCTGCGCCCCCACCACGGCACCGCACCGGTGCCCCGCCCGTCCCCGCACCGGAACCCCTGCGCAACCAGCCGTCACGCAGCGCGCGCATGCCCGGAGCCGCCCCTTCACCCCGCGAGCAGCCCGGCGATGACCACGTACGAGGGCCGGGGCTCGGCCACCGGATCCGAAGTCGGTCCCCCACCTGCCCTTGACCTGCGGCAAGTGCGGTGACGTGACAAACGAAAAGGTCCCTGCTCGCGAAGAACAGAGACCTTGTCTGGAGCGCCTGGCCGGCCTTGCACCTGCATCTCCCACCGGTTGGTGGACGTCTTTCCTTGGACCACAGACGCGCGACTCCCGTCCGCAGGAACGTAGTTCACCCGCGGAACCGAAGTTACGCCGTGATCATATCCCACCGGCGGGGCAGCTGCTTCCCGCACCTTCCGGAGCCGCGGGCGGGACGACGGACACGCTCAAACGCGTCCCGATCGACGTCCCTTGGTGGCCGCCCACAGGCAGCGGGACGGCAGTGTCGTTGGAGCCGCGGCCGGTGGTCACGGCACGAGCCCAGCAACACCGGGGCCCGGCAACGCTCTTCTCCTGCCCGGCCCAGCCGCCCACAGTCGACCGGGGCAGTCCATTCGGAGCCGAACTCACCGACGCGCGCCCGCAGATCGCAGCGGAGCGCTTCAGAGAAATTCGTCGTACGGTCGCCACCCGAAGAGAGGGCGTCGATGCGTGGAAAGGCCCCGCCCTTCCTTCGGCAGGAACGCTGTGGGAAGGGCGGGGCTGTAGCGGTTTCCCTTACTTGCCGTGGCTCCCGCCACCGCCCTTGCCCTTGGCGTGGTCCCCGCCGGCGTGGTCCCCGCCGGCGTTCTCGCTGCCGCCCTCATCCCCGCCGCTTCTGAAGACCCAGGAGTCGGAGTCCTGGGCCACCTGCTCGTGCATGTGCTGGTTGCCGACACCCATCAGGTCGCCCGAGTGATCGCCGTCATCGGCGGCGGCGATGCCGGCGGACCCCATCAGGGCGGCCGAACACAGGACTGCAGCGGCGAGAGCGGTACGCATGCGCATTTTTAGCTCCGATTATCGGTTCAGACGATAGGACGTGGGAATTCATGCCACCGATCCCGGTGAGTCAGTCCACGAATCACCCGCTCGGAGGTTCGGCCGGCCCCGCGCTCCGTATTCGCCTCGACAGCCCATAGGAGGCCGTCGAAACCACCGACCGGCCGTGCCCTGGCTGGCTGACACTCCGTCTGCCCGCTATCTTGCCTGGCGTATTGACGGAATTCGCTGGAACCGCACTCAGGCGAGTCCGGTGTATCCAGCAATTCCGGCGAGCCTGGTGTATGGGGTGTGTCAGGGGCGCCAGCGAGAGGCGTAACCGTCCCGCAGCGGTCCGCCGACCAGGTCCAGAACGTGCTCGGCGGCTGCCGAAAGCGGGGCGGGGTCGGCACGTTCGGCCACGGCCTGATGGCCGTCCAGAAGGGCTTTCCCCAGCGCCGGGTCCGCGTGCAGGAGGCGGCGGGGCAGCCATTTGCCGATGCCTGTCCAGGAATTGTGGTGGGCCGTGAGCAGGTGCGCCGCCTCACGCAAGGTGAAATCGGCGAGTGAGAGCTGTTCTTACCGATTGGCCGCGGGGGTATCAGCCAAGTCGTCGATGTAGCAGGTGAGTACGTAGCGGGATCGCTCCCGTTCCGCCGGGGTGAGCGGCGGCGGGCCGGACGCGAGCACCGCTCGGGCTCTTTCGCACGTACGGGACACGTGGCCGTGGGGGTCCGTCAAGGGCAGCCCCTGGCCGTAGATGAACAGGACCGTTCCCCGGCGGCGGGCTCTGTCCCAGGCGAAGAATTCCGTTACGTCGGCAAGGGTGTTGAGGAACAGCTCGGCCAGGCGGCCCTCGTGGCGTATCACCTCGCGACGACTGGTGTCCGAGTCCGGCAGGAGGATGGCCACGTCCAGATCGCTTGCCTCGGTGGCACGCCCTTCGGCGGCCGAGCCGCCGAGCAGGGCGCCCAGAGCGTGCGGGAAGCGCGTGGAGACCAGGCGCAGAGCTTGAGCAGCGGGATTGGCGTGATCATTCATGGATGCTCATCGTGCCAGCCGGGGTGTGCGCATTCCAGTGGTGCAAGGAGCGCAGTCGCCGAATCAACGAACGTCGCCCCGGAGGCGTGCACGCGGCTTTTCGCCAGCGCAGCACGCCGGGAAGAATGGGGGCAACTCCTCTTCCTGGGTGTGGTGTTGGTGACTCGCCGAGAGGCGAAGGGGGTGGTGGATCGGGGCGTCTTCTTTACGCACCGGTCCCCTCGGTCGGCTCGCTCTCCTCCTCAGGCAGTCAGTTCCGTTTGGGCTGCGGCCGTGGTGACGGGTTCGTGTCGGATGTACCACTCGGTGGAAAGGAGTCGCTGCCGGGCATGGGCGGGAAGGGCGGCGATCAGGCCGGGGAGGGCTCCGCGCGTCACCTCGGTGCGGTGGGCCAGGACGGCGGCGAGCTTGCGTTCCAGCCAGGGGCCGACGTCCACGGTGGCGGTGACCCGCTCGTCCGGGACGGTGTACATCGGCTTGCCGGTGCGGGCCAGGTCGCTCAGCGCCGGTACGGACGAGTGCGGGTGCGTGGCCAGATAGACGGCGCTCGGCTGCCAGGGGGCGCCGGTGTCGGGGTAGAGGCGCTCCAGCCCGGACGCCTGGACGGCGAGCAGGGTGACCCGGTGGGTGTGCACATGGTCGGGGTGGCCGGTCAGTCCACCGTAGGCGTCATGGGTGACGACGATCTCCGGGCGGAATTCCCGGAGATGCGCCACCAGCCGTCGGACCGCCTCGTCGAGCGGCGCTTCGCAGAGCCGGGTGCTGCCGGGGGCGGACTGTGGTGCGCGGGCGTCGGCGTAGCCCAGCATGCGTGGGGTGCCGGCACCGAGGATGCGGAGCGCCTCGGCCAGTTCGGCGGCGCGAGGCGTGTCCGCGGCCCAGGTTGCCGTGACCACTGCGGTGCGGGCGCCCGCGGCGGCGTGCCGGGCGAGCACGCCGCCCGCCGCCAGTGACTCGTCGTCCGGGTGGGCGAACACCGCGAGCAGGCTCGGCGTATCTCCGGCGGATGTGGCGTCGTCCGCTGTCACGTTGTCTGCCTCCCAGTTGACTGCGGCCACGTCGGCTTGTGGCATGGCGAGGTGATTCTGACTGACGACGCGGGTTCGTCGCGGTGTGGTTCCGTGAGGACGCTCACACTGATTTCTTCTGGCTGATGTCGACCGAGAGCCCGCTGCCGGGCGTATGCCCGGTGAAGCGAGAGATCCGGGAGTGGCTGTTGACCGTCGAGGAGTTCGAAGAGTTCTACGCCCAGACGGTCGCGCGGCTCACGGGGCAGTTGTACGTGATGCTCGGCGACCTCCACGAGGCGCAGGACGTGGTACAGGAGGCGTTCGTCAGGGGGTGGAGCCGGCGTCGGCAGCTCGACCGGGACGGCCGGCCCGAGGCGTGGATCCGCACCGTCGCCTGGCGGCTGGCGGTCAGCCGGTGGCGGTTCCGGCGCCGGTCGGCCGATGCCTGGAAGCGAAGTGGCGCCCCGCCGCATGTCGAGGGGCCGGGACCGGAGCAGGTGGCGCTGGTGGAGTCGTTGCGGGAGCTGCCGGCGCAGCAGCGGCGGATCTTGACCCTGCACTACCTGTGCGATCTGACGGTTGATCAGGTTGCTGGTGAGACGGGGCTTTCGGCGAGCACCGTCAAGACGCATCTGAGTCGCGGGCGGTCGGCACTCGCCCACCGCCTGCAGGACCCGCGTATCGAGGAGGCCACCGGTGACTGAGCACCAGGACCCGTTGCGGTCCCTGTTCCGGCAAGCCGCCCGGGTGGGGCAGGCCCACAGCGCCGCGGCGCCGGTCGCGTACATCGCCGAGCGGGCCAGGCGAGGCCGGCGGCGGCAGATCGCCGACCTGGCCGTGGCGGCGTGCCTGGTCCTGGGTGGCGGGGTGGCGACCGCGGTCGCGCTGCTGCCCGACCGGCCGGCGCCGCATGTTCCGGCGACCAGCCCGTCGCCGAGCCGGCCGATGCCGGCTCCCACGTCCCAGGCTCCGGTGGTGCCGCCCCCCGGGAGGGAGACGACGGGGGCCGCACCGAACACGGGGCCGTCGGGCGGTTCCTCCGCTCCGGCCGGGGAGCCCCCGGTGCGTACGGCGCCGCCTTCCGCGCGCAGCACGGAGCCCGGGTCCACCACCGCACCGCCCTGATCAGGCGCACGCCCCTGTGACCCGGCGGGTGGCCGCCGGGCGATGACGCCTGCCCCCACACACCCCGAGGAGTCCCTGTGTCCACTCTGCCGCCCGGTCTGCGGGAGCGCATACCCGACGTCCCACCGCCCCCGGTGCCACCGCGGCCGCGTCCCGTGCGCCGGCGCCCGACCGGGGTGGCGCTCCGCGTACGCCGGGATCTCCTCGGACGGTCGGCCCCGCGCCCGAGCCAGGCCGACCGGGAGGTGCTGTGGCTGTACCTGCTGACCCGAACAAGTATCTGGATCACGGCGTACTGCGTCCGCTGGCTGTTCCCTTCGGAACCGGGCACCCGCGACCCGGGCCCGGTCCTGGCCTCCTTCGCACGCTGGGACTGGGACCACTTCCGCCACATCGCGAGCGAGGGCTACTTCCCCGGGCAGGCGGGTCCGTGGCAGGCGGGCTGGGACAACCGAGAGGCGTTCTTCCCCGGCTTTCCGCTGCTGCTGCGCGTGGTCCATGTCGCCGTACCGGGCTGGACGACGGCCGGGCTGCTGATCTCCCTGGCCGCCGGAGCGGTTGCCGTGGTGGCCCTGGCCCGTATCACCCGGCTTCATCTGCCGGATGCGGGGGCGGGGCGGCGGGCCGTGCTGTTCTTCCTGGTGTCCCCGTGCGCGGTCTTCCTGGCCGTCGGCTATACGGAGTCCCTGTTCCTCGCCTTCGCGCTGCCTGCCTGGCTCGCGGCCCGGCGCGGCAGTTGGCCCCTGGCCACCACGCTGGCCGCGCTGGCGACGACGGTGCGGGTCAGCGGTCTGTTCCTCGCCGCCGCGCTCGCGTGGGAGTTCTTCCTTTCCGCCCGTGGCCGGCGGGAGCTGCGGGCGCTGCCGTGGCTCGCCCTGCCCGCGCTGCCGGCCTTCGTCTACGGCTGGTATCTGCACGCCCGCACCGGTGACTGGTGGGCGTGGAAGCACGCCGAGGAACGGGGCTGGTACCGGACCTTCCACACTCCGTGGGATGCCTGGGGCCACACCTGGCACGACGCGTTCGGCCATGTCCAGACGACCGGGTACGCGTTCATGTTCCGGGCCGAACTCGCCGCAATGGTCGTCGGCTTGCTACTGGTCGGTCTGCTGGTCCGGCAACGCCGTTGGCCCGAAGCCCTGTACGTCGGCCTCAGCCTCTGGGCGCTGGGAACCTCGTACTGGTACCTGTCCATTCCGCGCGCCACCCTGCTGTGGTGGCCGCTGTGGATCGCGCTGGCGGCCCGGAGCCTGCGCAGGCCGCGGTTCCGCGCCGTCTACCTCTGCCTGGTCACGCCGCTGACCGCGGTCTTCGCGGTGACGTTCCTATCGGGACGCTGGGCCGGGTGAAGGGTCGGCGGGGGCGGCATCGGGGCGGTTCGGCAAGGGCGGGGCCGCGGGGTGGCCCGCGGGGGACCTCGTTGGCCGGGGCCGCCGGGTGGAGCGATATAACAGCGGTATGGTGCGACAAGCGAAGAATGAGGGCGATCCGGTTCCGGCGGACCGGCCGGCGGAGGACCTGCACGAGACCGTTGACGAGGTCACCGCCGCCGTCATGACGGCGTCCCGTCTGTTCGTCGCGCTCTCCGCGCGGGCGCTCGCCGAGAGCGAGCCGGCGCTGACGCTGCCGCAACTGCGCACCCTGGTGGTCCTGCACGGCGAGGGCCCGGTGAAACTCGCCGCGCTGGCTGCCGCGCTGGACGTGAACCCGTCCACGGCGATGCGCATGGTCGACAAGCTGGAAGCCGCCGGACTGATGGACCGTCAGATCAACCCCGACAACCGCCGTGAGGTCGTCCTGCGTCTGCGGCCGGCCGGCCGGCGGCTGGTGGAGAAGGTCATGGCTCACCGGCACCAGGAAATCCAGGCGATCGTCGGCCGCCTTCCCGCCGGCCGGCGGGCCGAGCTGGTGCGGGGGCTGCGCGCGCTGACCGAGGCCGCCGGGGAACAGGCCGTGGATTCACTGACCCCATCGCCGTAGGGCTCGTCCGGCCCTGACCCAACGGGCAGGCCCTGGGCGCGCGGACGGCGCCCCCGCCCGGCCGGTTACCGGGCGGGGCGCCGGGGCGGCTCATGCCGGGACGGTGTCCGGGCTGCGGCGGCGCTGGCCCGGGATGAGGCGCTGCCGGTGGTGCTCCTCGGTCAGGTCGTGGCGCCGTGCGTGCAGCAGGTGGTGCAGGGCGATGGTCCCCACCACCTGGGCGTCGGGTCCGTGGCTGACGACCGGGGCTTCGGTGACGCCGTGTTCGGCGAAGAGGTAGGCGGCTCGGCGCAGGGTGTCGTCGGGCCGCAGGATCACCGGGGACGGTTCGCAGACGTCCGCGAGCGTGGTCCGGCCGTGCGCGGCGGCGTCCTCGGACGTCGCCTCAAGGAGCCGGTCGCGGGTGACGACCATGCCCGGCATCCCGTCGTCGGTGAGGACGGGGACGAGCCGCTGCCCGCCGCCGGCGGTGTCCGCCGCCTCCTTGGTGAGCCTGAGCGCCGCCTCCAGGCTTTCCCGGCCCGCGAGGAGGAGGGGCCGGCGTTCCATGACCTCTTCGACGAAGAACGTCTCCAGGGGGTCGGTGGAGTACTCCCTGGTCAGGTGCAGTCCGCGGCGGGCGATCTTCTCGGTGAGCACCGAGCGCTTCAGCAGCAGGGCCGACAGGGCGTAGGCGGCGGTGGAGGAGATCAGCAGTGGCAGTACCGCGCCCCAGGCATGGGTGAGTTCAAGGGTGAAGACCACTCCGGTCAGCGGTGACCGCATCACGCCGCCCACCACGGCTGCCAGCCCCATCATCGCCCAGAAGCCGGGGATGACGTGCGGGAAGAGCAGCCCTTCGGCCGCTCCGACCGCCCCGCCGATCATGAACACCGGGGCGAGCACGCCGCCGGAGGTGCCGGAGCCGAGCGAGAGCGACCAGATCAGGGTCTTGACGACCAGGATGCCGACGATCAGCGACACCGTGGCGTGCCCGGTCAGCAGCTGTTCGATGACGTCGTAGCCGACACCGAGGGCGCGCGGCTCGACCAGTCCGCCCAGGCCGATGACCGCCCCGCCGATGGCGGGCCACCACATCCAGTGGAAGGGCAGCCGGGCGAATCCGTCCTCGGCGCGGTAGACCAGCCAGGTCGCGGCCACCGCCAGGGCGCCGCCGAGGAGGCCGGCGACCGCGCAGAGCACGTCGACGGTGGGGGCGGCGTGCAGACCGGAGGCGGAGACCGGGAAGATCGGGGCGGTGCCCAGGAGGAAGCCGCGCACCACCGTGCTGACGGCGACCGCCGCGACGACCGGGACGAAGCTGCGCGGGCGCCACTCGAACAACAGCAGTTCCACGGCGAGCAGCACGGCGGCCAGCGGCGAGTTGAACGTCGCCGCCATGCCGGCCGCCGCGCCGGAGACCAGCAGGGTCTTACGCTCGTCGGCGCTCAGCCGCAGGCCCTGCGCCAGGATCGATCCGATCGCGCCACCGGTCATGATGATCGGCCCTTCGGCGCCGAACGGGCCGCCGGTGCCGATGCTGATCGCCGCCGACACCGGCTTGAGCACGGCCACCCGCGGCGCGACCCGGCTGCCGCCGGTCAGGATCGCCTCGATCGCCTCCGGCATGCCGTGGCCGCGGATCTTCTCGGACCCGTAGCGCGCCATGAGGCCGACCACCAGCCCGCCGGCCACCGGCGCGCCCAGCACCAGCCACCACGGCCGGTGCTCCAGGCCCGGCGCGACCAGCGAGGTGGACCATCGCTGATAGAAGACGATGTTGGTGACCAGGCCGATCAGCCGCAGCAGCGCCAGTGCCGCGACCGCCCCGGCCCCGCCGACGAGCAGTGCCCAGCCGCAGATCAGCAGCATCCTCGGCTGGACCGTGAAATCGCCGAGGTGGGCGCCTCGGTGCGTCTTCTTCGTCTTGCGCACCCCGTTCACCGCAGCCGTCCGCCGGCTCGCGGGGCATCTGTCAGACCTGCTCGGCCGCCCGGCCACGGGCATGTCCGTATGTTTTCCATATTGGAAGTATTGCAGTGCGCAATAGTCCGGGCGAGGCGGCGTCCAGCACGTGGACGGATCGCCGGATGGCTCCGGGGGGCGGACGGCACGCGCCGGAGCGCGCCGGCACGCGCCCCACCGGAGGCGGGGCCGAAATCTGACACCCTTTCACCGGCTCGAAGTGTATGCGCACCGCAAGTATTGCAAAGAGCAAGAAAAACTACGTATAACGTTCATCAACTCTGCCGTGACGGTGCGCTCTTGACGGCGCGGCGTGGTGAAGCTGGTCGCAGTGGAACGCGACCGCCACGGCACGGGGGCCGGTGCGGTCGGCGCCGCTACCCGCATACCGTGAAAGGAGCAACGGTGGTGGTAGGACGCGGTGCCCGTAAGGAAGCGGAACGTGTTGCGGCGGTGGCCGCGGAGCAGCTGCTGCGGGCCGGAACGACACTGCGGCGGTCGGTGACGACCCCCGACCTGCGGGCCGTGTACCGCACCGACCAGAGCGTCAATGACGCCCCCTACCGCGAGCGCTGGGCGCACGACCGCGTCGTGCGCTCCACGCACGGGGTGAACTGCACCGGTTCCTGCTCGTGGAAGGTGTACGTCAAGGACGGCGTGATCACCTGGGAGACACAGGAGACGGACTACCCGTCGGTGGGCCCGGACCGGCCGGAGTACGAACCGCGCGGCTGCCCGCGGGGAGCCTCGTTCTCCTGGTACACCTACTCGCCGACCCGGGTGCGCTACCCGCATGTGCGCGGGGTCCTCCTGGAGCTCTACCGCGAGGCGCGCGACCGGCTGGGCGACCCGGTGGCCGCCTGGGCCGAGATCACCGGCGACCCCGCCAAGCGGCGCCGCTACCAGTCGGCCCGCGGCAAGGGCGGCCTGGTGCGGATCGGCTGGCAGGAGGCGCTGGAGATCGCCGCCGCCGCCCATGTCCACACCATCGCGGCGTACGGCCCGGACCGGGTCGCCGGCTTCTCCCCGATCCCCGCCATGTCGATGGCCTCGCACGCCGTCGGAGCGCGCTTCATGTCGCTGATCGGCGCGCCGATGCTCTCCTTCTACGACTGGTACGCGGACCTGCCCATCGCCTCGCCGCAGGTCTTCGGCGACCAGACGGACGTACCGGAGTCCGGCGACTGGTGGGACGCGGCCTACCTGATGCTGTGGGGGTCGAACGTCCCGGTGACCCGCACCCCGGACGCGCACTGGATGGCCGAGGCCCGCTACCGGGGCCAGAAGGTGGTGGTGGTCTCCCCGGACTACGCGGACGCGACCAAGTTCGCCGACGAGTGGCTGCATCCGCACCCCGGCACCGACGGTGCGCTGGCGATGGCCATGGGGCAGGTGATCCTCACCGAGTGCTTCGTGCGGCGCCAGGTCCCGTACTTCACCGAGTACGTCAAGCAGTTCACCGATCTGCCGTTCCTGGTCGAACTGGCCGAGCAGGACGGGGAGTTGGTACCGGGGAAGTTCCTGACCGCGGCGGATCTGGGACTGGATGCGGACGACGGGGCGGCGGCGTCCTGGAAGCCGGTGCTGCTCGACGCCGCCTCCGAACGGCCCGTCGTGCCCAACGGCACCCTCGGCGACCGCTGGTCCAAGGGCGGACTGGGCCGCTGGAACCTGGACCTGAACGGGGTGGAGCCCGCCCTGACCTTCCTCCGGGAGGGCGGGGACTGCGCCCGCGTACTGCTGCCGCGCTTCGACGACACCGGCGCCCTGCGGCGCGGGGTCCCGGTGCGGGAGATCGGCGGGCGTCGGGTGACCACCGTCTTCGACCTGC
Organism: Streptomyces sp. YGL11-2; assembly: GCF_050054615.1. Lineage (NCBI taxonomy): Bacteria > Bacillati > Actinomycetota > Actinomycetes > Kitasatosporales > Streptomycetaceae > Streptomyces > Streptomyces sp. YGL11-2. The sequence goes on along the minus strand of NZ_JBNHIN010000024.1, from coordinate 26,766 downwards.
TGCTGGCCCAGTACGGCGTCCGCCGCCCGGGGCTGCCGGGCGACTGGCCCGAGGGCTACGACGACGCAGTGCATCCGTACACCCCTTCCTGGCAGGAGACGATCACCTCGGTTCCCGCGGGCGCGGTGGTGCGCGCGGCGCGGGAGTTCGCGCACACCGCGGAGAAGACCCGCGGGCGCTGCATGATCGTCATGGGGGCGGGGACCAACCACTGGTTCCACTCCGACACCATCTACCGTTCCTTCCTCACCCTGCTCCTGCTCACCGGCTGCCAGGGCGTCAACGGCGGCGGCTGGGCCCACTACGTCGGCCAGGAGAAGGTCCGCCCGTACGCCGGCTGGCAGCAGTTGCAGTCCGCCGCGGACTGGGTGCGCCCGTCGCGGCAGGTGGCCGGCACCCCCTACTGGTATCTGCACACCGACCAGTGGCGGTACGACGGGCAGGACGCCGGCACACTGGCCGCGCCGACCGCGCGCGGCGCGCTCGCCGGCCGGCACACCGCCGACCTCGTCGCCCAGTCGATGCGGCTGGGGTGGATGCCGTCCGCCCCCACCTTCACCGCCAACCCGCTCGACCTCGGTCGGCGGGTGCACGCGTCGGGGCACGAGCCCGGCGAGTGGGTGGCCGCCGAACTCGCGGCAGGACGCCTGGAGTTCGCGTTCGAGGACCCCGACGACCCGGCCAACTGGCCGCGGGTGCTCACCGTGTGGCGGGCCAATCTGATCGGCTCCTCGGCGAAGGGCAACGAGTTCTTCCTGCGCCATCTGCTGGGGGCGAACGACAACGCACGTGCGCAGGAGGCACCGGACGGGAGCCGGCCGCACGATCTCACCTGGCACGACGAGGCGCCGCGCGGCAAGCTGGACCTGCTGCTGGCCCTGGACTTCCGGATGACCTCGACCACGCTGATGGCCGACCTCGTGCTGCCCGCCGCCACCTGGTACGAGAAGCACGATCTGTCCAGTACGGACATGCACCCCTATGTGCACGCCTTCTCCCCCGCGATCAGCCCGCCCTGGCAGGCGCGCACCGACTTCGAGATCTTCCACGGACTCGCGGAGAAATTCAGCGAGTTGGCGGCGAACCGGCTGGAGACCGCCTACGACCTGGTGGCCGTACCGCCGCAGCACGACACCCCGGGGGAGACCGCGCAGCCCGGCGGTACCGTTCGGGACTGGCGGGACGGCGCGCGCCCGGAGCCGGGCGGCAACCTTCCCCACTTCGCCGTCGTCAAGCGGGACTACACCGCCGTCGCCGAGAAGCTGGCGGCGTTCGGCCCGCTCGCCGAGGAACACGGCATGACGGTCAAGGGCATCACCGTCCACCCCGTGCCGGAGGCCCGCTGGCTCGCCGAGCGCTGCGGCACCGTCGCGGCCGGACCCGCCCACGGCCGGCCGCTCCTGGACACCGATGTGAAGCTGTGCGAGGCGATCCTGGCGCTGTCCGGCACCACCAACGGGCGCCTGGCGGCCGAGGGGTTCGACCGGCTCGCCGAACGCTGCGGGCCCGGCGCCGGGTTCGCCGCGCTCGCCGAATCGGTCCGCGAGCGCAGGGTGGTCTACTCCGACACCCAGGACCGGCCCGTGCAGGTCGGCACCAGCTTCGAATGGTCCGGCAAGGAAGCCCCGGACCGCCGCTACGCCCCCTTCACCGTCAACACCGAGCACCGCAAGCCCTGGCACACCCTTACCGGGCGCCAGCACTTCTATCTCGACCACGACTGGATGGCCGAACTCGGCGAACAACTCCCGGTCTACCGGCCCCCGTTGGACATGACGGCGGTACAGGGTGCCACCCCGGCCGACGACGGCGCCCGTTCGGTGACCGTCCGCTATCTCACGCCGCACTCGAAGTGGTCGATCCACTCCGAGTACCAGGAGAACCTCCTCATGCAGACCCTGGCCCGCGGCGGGCCGGTCATCTGGATGAGCGTGGCCGACGCCGAGGCCATCGGGGCCGCGGACAACGACTGGATCGAGGCGGTCAACCCCAACGGCGTGGTGACCGCACGAGCCGTGGTCTCGCACCGTATGCCGCCCGGCACGGTGTTCATGTACCACGTCCAGGAACGCCTGGTGAACGTCCCGCGCACCCAGGCGACCGGCCGCCGCGGCGGGGTGCACAACGCCCTGACCCGCCTGCTGATCAAGCCCACCCACCTCATCGGCGGCTACGGACAGCTGTCCTTCGCCCCCAACTACTACGGACCCACCGGCAATCAGCGGGACGCCGTCACCGTGATCCGCCGGCGCACCCAGCACGTGGAGTACTGACATGCCCCGTCGCACCACCACCATCGGGCGCTGCATGGCGCAGATCGCGATGGTCATGAACCTCGACAAGTGCATCGGCTGCCACACCTGCTCGGTCACCTGCAAACAGACCTGGACCAACCGGCAGGGCACCGAGTACGCGTGGTTCAACAACGTCGAGACCCGCCCCGGCCAGGGCTACCCCCGCGGCCACGAGGACCAGGACAAGTGGCGGGGCGGCTGGCGCCTCGACGGCCGGGGCCGCCTCGTCCCACGCACCGGCGGCCGGGCCCGCCGCCTGGCCCGGCTCTTCGCCAACCCCGAACTCCCCTCGCTCGACGACTACTACGAGCCCTGGACCTACGACTACGAGACGCTGATCTCCGCACCGCTGGGCGACGACCTGCCGACCGCCCGCCCCCGCTCGCTGATCGACGGCCGGCCCACCGCGGTGACCTGGGGCCCCAACTGGGACGACGACCTTGGCGGCGGCCCCGAGCACCTGGCCGGCGACCCCGTACTGCGCCGGATGAACGACCAGGTGAAGCTGGAGTACGAGCAGGCGTTCATGTTCTACCTGCCGCGGATCTGCGAGCACTGCCTGAACCCGGCCTGTGTCGCGGTCTGCCCGTCCGGCGCCCTCTACAAGCGCATCGAGGACGGCATCGTCCTGGTCGACCAGGACCGCTGCCGCGGCTGGCGGATGTGCGTCAGCGGCTGCCCGTACAAGAAGGTGTACTTCAATCACAGCACCGGCAAGGCCGAGAAGTGCACCCTGTGCTACCCGCGCATCGAGGCGGGCGAGCCCACCGTCTGCTCGGAGACCTGCGTCGGCCGGCTGCGCTACCTCGGCGTCATCCTCTACGACGCCGACAGGGCCGGCGAGGCCGCCGCGGTCCCCGACGAGCAGGACCTCTACGAGGCCCAGCTCGGCTGCTTCCTCGACCCCGACGACCCCGAAGTCGTCCGCGCCGCCGAGGAGTCGGGCATCCCGCACGACTGGATCACCGCCGCCCGCCACTCCCCCGTGCGCGACCTCATCACCCGCTACCGGGTCGCGCTGCCCCTCCATCCCGAGTACCGCACCCTGCCCATGGTCTGGTACGTCCCCCCGCTCTCCCCCGTCGTCGACGCACTGACCCGCAGCGGCCACGACGGCGAGGACCCGGCCAACCTCTTCGGCGCCATCGACACACTGCGCATCCCCCTCGACTACCTTGCCGGGCTCTTCACCGCCGGGGACCGCGGACCGGTCGAGGCCGCGCTGTGCCGGCTGGCCGCGATGCGCGCGCACATGCGCCGGATCAACCTCGGCGAGGAGCGGGACCCGGCCATCGCCCGCGGTGTCGGGATGGACGAGCACTCCATCGAAGCCATGTACCGGCTGCTGGCACTCGCCAAGCACGAGGAGCGGTACGTCATTCCCACCGGCTACACCACCGAAGCGGGCCGGGACGACGCCGGCGGCGGGTGCAGCCTCGACGGGCACGGCGGTCCGGGCATGTACGACCCGGACGCCTTCCACGCCGCGCCGGCACGGGCCACCGAGGCGCCCGCGAGCCGGCTGCGCGGCCGGGTCAACCTGCTGAACTGGAACGGCCGCGGACGCCCGAGCGGTCTCTTCCCGCCGCACGGCACAGCGGACGGCCCTCGGTGATCCGCCATCGGGCCCTGCACCAGGCCGCGGCCCTGCTCCTCTCCTACCCCGGCCCGGCCTGGCCGCGACACGTCGCCGAGGTCACCGCCGCACTGACCCGACTCAACTGCCCTGAAGGCGAGTTGCTGCTCGACTTCTGCCGCGCGACGGCACCGGTCCCGCCCCTGGACCTGGCGGCGCGCTATGTCACCACCTTCGACCGCACCCGACGCCGCACCCTCCATCTCACCCACTACACCGACGGCGACACCCGCCGCCGCGGCGCCTCCCTGGCCGCGCTCAAGGCGCACTACCGGGCGGCCGGCTGGGAGCCCGACGCCGGCGAACTGCCCGACTTCCTCCCCGCTCTGCTCGAATTCGCCGCCCGCTGCCCCCGGGCAGGCACCCCCCTGCTCCACCAGTACCGCGGCGCCCTGGACCTCCTCTCCCAGGCGCTCGACGACTACCGCAGCCCCTACGTCCACGTCCTGCGCGGCATCCAGCGCACGCTGCCCGCCGCCCCGCCGCCCACGCCCGTACCGGACGCCCCCGCCCCCGTTCCCTTCCCGATGCACCACACCCTGGGCGACGAAGGAGTCCGCCGGTGACCACGCACGTACAGATCGCCCTGTGGGGCGTCCTGCCCTACCTGACCCTGACCGTCCTCGTCGCCGGCACCATGTGGCGCTACCGCTACGACCGCTTCGGCTTCACCACCCGCTCCAGCCAGCTGCACGAGTCCCGGCTGCTGGGCATCGGCGGACCGCTCTTCCACTACTCCCTGCTCTTGGTCGCCGGCGGCCACGTCATGGGCCTCCTCGTGCCCGAATGGATCACCCAGCGCCTCCGCGTCAGCGAGACGACGTACCACGCCGTCGCCCTCACCGTGGGCGGTGCGGCCGGCGTCGCGGCCGTCGGCGGACTCGGCATCCTCCTCTGGCGCCGGCTGCGGGTGGCGGCGGTCCGCCAGGCGACCAGCCGCAGCGACCGCGTGGTCTACCCACTGCTGACGGTCGTCCTCCTGGCCGGGCTCACCGCCACCGCCTCCTCGGTGGCCAACCCCTACGACTACCGGCTCGGCGTCTCCGTGTGGTTCCGCAGCCTCTTCGAACTGGACCCCGACGTCCCGGCGATGGCGCACGCCCCGCTCGTGTACCAGCTCCACGCCCTGCTCGCCATGGCCCTCTTCGCGCTCTGGCCTTTCAGCCGGCTCGTGCACGCCTTCACCGTGCCCGTCGGCTACCTGGTCCGGCCGTACATCGTCTACCGCTCACACGCCCGGGCCACGCCGTACAGGCAACCGGCCACCGCCCGCCCGTACCCGAGGAAGCCCGCCGAACGGCACCGGCGCGCCGGCCTGCCACGCTGACCCGGCGGCCCGCTTGACCGTCCCACCCCGCCCCCTGAACAGTGCGCCCCGCCCGCCCTACGCGAGCGGGTCCTCGACCAGAGCGCCTATCCGCCGCACCTCGTCGAACGGGTCCACGGCCAGCTCCCCCGCCGCGTGCGTCAGGGCCCGCAACGCCGGGACGAGAACGGCCCGTTGCGCGGCGGGCAGCCGGCAGACCAGCGCGCGGATCCGGCCCCGGCGGTGTGCGAGGACCCGCTCCACCAGGGCCCGCCCCTCCTCCGTGAGCCGCAGCACCACCTCGCGGCGGTTGTCGGGATTCGGCCGCCGGTCCACCAGCCCGGCGGCCTCCAACCGCACCACCATCCGCATCGCGGTGGACGGATTGACGCCCAACGTGGCCGCCATGGCGGCGAGTTTGAGCGGTTCACAGCTCTCCAGCACCACCAGGGCGCGTAGTTGCGGCAGCGTCATCGAGTCGTCGATCGACGCGAGGGAGCGCGCCGAGACGGCGACCAGAAGACGCGATGCCGCCATGACGGCAACGGTCACCTCCTCGGCCTCCTGATCGAGATCGGTCAGCTCGGCGGCCGGGTGAGCGGAGTCCCGCGGTGCGGTTTCGTCATGCGGCATGGGGACCGTTATACCTGCCGTCCGCTGAGGTGCCCCGCCCTGCGGCGGAATCGGCGGACGGGATCCACCGGCCCCCAACCCGCTTCCGCGCCCGTCGCGTTCCGACATGCAGGCTGGTTCAGTGCCGTTGTCAGTCCGGCTCCCTGGACGCGGTGCTCCAGGGACGCAGGAAGCGTCGGACCCGGCAACGGACCTCCGAGGTGGCTCAGGCCCGCGGCGCCGCCGGGGTCCGTATACCGAAGAGGGGGATGCCGCGGCCGGACTGGAAGGCGCGGCTGCGGCGGACGGTGAGGGCCGCCACCACGCCGAGGATCGCGAAGGACTGGAACCTGCCGATCACCGGCACCAGATCGACGGGCAGGGTGAGTGCCTCCAGGATGCTCAGCGCGGCGTCGAGCAGTTGGGAGCCGCCCCAGAGCAGTGTCAGCCCGCGCAGCGCGGCCTGGAAGTCCGGCCGGTCGTCCCAGGCGCGCTCCGCCTCCTCCTGGCCGGCCGGATCGCGCAGTCGGCGCGCGAAGTGGAAGGGGAAGGGCCGCGACGCGAACAGCGAACCCAGGATCCAGAGGCCCAGGGCGGCGGGGACGCCCGCGTCCTTCACCAGCAGTACGCGCGGACTGCCGCTGATCACAGTGGTCGCCGCCGATACCGCGAGCAGCACGACCATCACGAGGTCGAACACCTCGACGCGGCGGCGGACCACGGCGGTGCCCAGTGCGTGCGCGGCCGGGATCGCGCTGCTCAGCAGCAGTGCCTGCCACTGGGCGATGTCCTGGGCCCGCAGCGCGTAGTACATCGCGAGTGGCAGCAGGATGTTGATACCGAGTGGGACGAACAGCGCGCGCCACCTGTTCGTCGAACCACGCGCCATGGCGGCTTCCATGAGGACCCCCGGGGGTAGGTGGCCGGGCATTCCGGCGCTTCGTCGACCTGCATCGACGTTAGGAGTCGAGCGGGTGGAGAGGCATCGGCTCCAGGGCCGGTCCTGAGGGGCCGTTCTCCACCTCGTCTCCACCGTCGGGTTGACGTCCCACGGGTTGACCCGGTGGGCGCG
>NZ_JBNHIN010000024.1:16048-19730 GCF_050054615.1 Streptomyces sp. YGL11-2 | reverse complement strand
CCCCCCCCCCCCCCCCCCCCCCCCCCCCCCCCCCCCCCCGCCGCGGCGTCGGTCCCGTCAGGAACCGGGTGACCCGAGGGCGGCGAAGATGTCGATGGGCATGCCGGAACTCCTGCGGTGCGAACGTCCTGAAGGGTGCGGGCGGCAGGCCGCGGCCGACCCGTCGCCCCCGTTGCGGGGCGGGGTCCGGGTACGGGTCCGCGACCGGGCTCGCTCAGCAGCGCAGAACGGTCACCCAGGACGTCTGTCCGGCGGTGGCCGGCAGGACAGACCGAGAGGCGGTGTGGCCGGGAGACGTCAGGGAGTCCGTAGCGGCGGATTCCCGCGCCGCCTTGCCGCCCGCTCCGGTCGGGACCTGGTGGCGCAGATGGCAGGCGGAGGCGTGGCGCATCCGGCGGAAGCCGTGGCCCGGATACCGTGCGCCGCGCTCGGACGGCGTCAGGAGCTGCGACGCGGTGGTGCAGGACCGGTCCGCGGCAGCCGGGGCGAGATCCGCGGTGGCGGGGAGGAGAGGGGCGCTCATGCGGCCGGCGCACGCCCTGGCTTCAGCGGGTGGCGCCTCGGAGCCGCCGACGATCAGTGCCGTGCACACCATCGCCGTCAGTGCCAGGAGCAGCAGCATGCGACGCCCGCCGGTGGCCGTGGAACGGCCGGTGCTGGCGGTGTCGCTCATGCGGGTCTCCCAACGCTCTTCCAGGAAGGGATCCCCTGGAAGAGATCGGGGCATTCGGGAGATATGGGAAAGTTGTGGCGATTCCACTCGATCCGGCTATGAGCCGTGTGTATGCCGTGAGTCGGAACCGCCGGCGGAACCGTCGTTCTCAGTCGTCCGCGGTGGCGCGGCGGTAATGGTGCGAGAACCGCTCCAACGGCTCGCCTTCGATGCTCCACGGCCAGGGCGTCCCCACGCCTCCGGTGGCACGCAGCGTGTTCGCGGCGTCGGCGGGCCGGGCGGCCTTGATCAGCGCATAGGCGAGCAGGTTCAGGTCGGCGAGTGCCTGGGCGTGGCGGAGGTATCCCGGGCCCGGCCAGTAGTGCGCCGCGTGGTCGAGCACCCGGACGGCATCGTGGCGGCGCCAGAATTCGCCCGCGCCGAGGGCCGTCACCCCGCCGGGGGCCATGGCGCGGTGGTGGCTGCGGACGAGCGCGGCGAGTTCCAGGCCCGCCGCGGGGGCAGTCGGGGGCATGGCGGAGCGGACGCTGTCGAGCAGATCCAGCACCTGGCCGCTGGAACCGCACTCGTCCGGCGAGAGGTAGCCCAGCGCCTGGAGGTGGGCCTCCCGGTTCCACGGGTCGCGTGCCTTGATCTCGCGCCAGATCGGCGACAGTTCGCCGGCGGGGCGCCGCTCCAGGCGGAGGGTGGCCATGTGCAGGATCCAGGGTGTGGGGTCCTCGGGCAGCAGCTCGGCCGCGAGCCGGCAGCTCTCCCGGGTGGCGTCCAGGTCGATGGTGGAGCCCTGTTCCCCGGCCAGCAGCAGATCCGACCAGGCGTGGAGCAGCAGAGCGCCCTGGTCGCGGGGGCTGTGCTGGTGCCAGATGCCGGGCAGGGACCGGCCGGCGGACCCGGCGAGCACCCGGAGGCGGTGGGCCTTACGGTCCCAGTCCTCACCGGCGTCGTCGATCACGTCTTTCATCAGCGCCATGACAGCCGTGTCGAGCGATCCACGGTCCCAGCAGGTCTCGACGCGCCGCCGGACCTTTCCCAGGGCGGCGTCGTCGAGCTCGGGGAGTAGTTGGGGACGGCTGCCTCTGCGGCGTCTGAAGACTGGCATTCCGCGATGGCCTTCCAGATGAGGTGGGGACGGAACGGAGTGCAGGCATGGTACGGGTGCCGGTGTGCGGGCTACCGCACCGCCCGTACTACGAGATGCCGCGGCGGGCGGGCCGCCGTCGCCGGGGCGCCCCGACCGTCGTGCCGGGTCGACCGGAACGCCTTGGCGGCCGACGCCCGCCCGTCTCGTCCCCACGGTCCGCACACAGCCGGCACAGATCCACAACGGGCGCACTCCACGTACCGCATCCCGGCACCCGCCTCTGACAACACCCGTGCACGCGGCGGCCGTTGGCATCCCGGCAAGCTGGAGGCGTCGTGCGCGATCGGGGCACCGGCACCCGCGGCGCGCTCCGGGCCGCGCCGCTGCTACGCGGTGACGGCCCTGCCCCGGCGGACGGCGCGCAGGGTCTGCGCGAGGGTGCCCGCGGTGGCCAGGGCGAGGACGAGGGCGGCGAGCCAGGCGATCCAGCTGCCCGGTGCGGCCAGGGGCGTCGGTGCGCCCGCGCTGCCGGCGAGCGCGGGGTTGAGCACCTGTGCCTGCCAGAACAGCCAGCCGAGCGGGAGAGTGCCGGCGACGGTGAGCACGGCGTGGGCGACGGCGGTGAACGGGTGGCCGGTGCGCAGCCGCAGGGCGACCGCGTCGATCGCGACGGTGAGGGCGAGCACGGTGAGGAAGTAGGGGATCCAGAAGTGCCAGAGGGCCGGATTGACGATCGGCACATGCGCGCCGCCGGCGGTGGTGACCGGTGAGACCACCCGCTGGGCGAACAGGGCGGCCATCAGGGCGGCTCCCTTGACGATCGTGCCGACCAGGTCGCGGGTGGTGGCCGGGCGCGGCTCGTCGGCGGTGGGCAGCTGGTCCGGGGTCCAGGGGCCGGCGGAGCGGTCCGCCTCGGGACGGGCGCGGCGCACGCGGTCGGCGATCACGAACGGGATGGTCACGCAGACGGCGAGGTACATCGCCGCGTTCACGGTGCCGCCCAACGGGCGGAGCAGCGCGGCCCACGCGTTCTCCCCGTGGGCCCGGTGGACCAGGGCGAGCACGACGTAGACGGTCGGCAGCACGCTCCAGGCCACGCTCCGCAGCGCGTGGCGGTAGCCGGGGTAGGTGTCGGGGCCTATGAGTCCGACGCCGTGGTGGGCGTAACGGCCGGCCAGCAGCCGGGGATCGCCGAGCGCGGTGAGCGCGGCGCGCTCCGCCCCGCCCGGCCCCTCGCCGTGCTCGACACGGGCGTCGATGTCGTCGGCGATGACGGCGCGCAGTTCGCGTTCGATCTCGCGCCGTTGCCTGTCGGGCACCCGCCGCACGGTGGCGGCGACGTACCGGTCGGTCAAGGTGGCGGTCACAGGCTCTGTCCTTCCGAGGTGGCGGCGGAGGCGGGGTCCAAGCCGGTGAGCGCCGTGTCGATCGCCCGCCACTCGCGTAGCAGTGCCTGGGCGAGGCGGGCGCCGTCGCGGCTGGTCCGGTACACCTTGCGTGGGCGTGCCTGGGTGGTGTCCCACTCGCTGGTCAGCAGCCCTTGGCTCTCCAGTCGGCGCAGCAGCGGGTAGAGCGTGTTGCCGGCGACCGGCATGCCCGCGCTTTCCAGCTCGTTCAGCAAGCCGTAGCCGTATCCGGGCGTCCGCAGCGCGAGCAGGCTCGCCAGTACCACCGAGCCGCGGCGCAGCTCCTGCCGGTGGGCGTCAAGGAGTTCAGCATCGTCCACGCGTGACACCATAGTGTGTGTCACACACTATTGGCCAGCGACATCACTGTACGAGGGGCAGGGCACGGCGGGCGGGTCACGGCTCCGACGGCGCCCGGCCGCAGACGCCGACCGGCCAAGCGGGCCTGGCGGGCTGAGTAGCCGGGGCGCGTCCCGGCTCGCTACTTCCCGCCCCGGGACGGGACTTCGCCGACGAGACGGG
>NZ_JBNHIN010000024.1:0-15910 GCF_050054615.1 Streptomyces sp. YGL11-2 | reverse complement strand
CCGGCCGCCCGCTCGTGGCACGTCGCCCCGGGGTCAGGCAGCCCGCGGCGACATCGCGTGAGGCATCTCGCGGGGACAGGGGTGGAACTCCAGCCCGAGTCCGTCGTCGACGGCCTTGCTGGTGCGGGTGGCGGCGTCGCCGACCTCTTCCCACGATCCGTACGTGGCGTACAACTGGTCGGCGGTCCGGCCGAGGGGGTTGCCGTACTTCTCGATGGTGCGTTCTTCGAGCCGCCTGACCTCCTCGGGACTCCTGCCGGCCCGGGTGATCTCCTCGGCGTCACAGCGCATCCGCACCAGGCGCCGGGCGAGCTCCTCCGGGCTCCGGCCCTCGGCGCGCATCGCGCACCGCGTGCGGTCCATGTCACCGATCACATCGTGGTAAGGCATGTGGACTTCACGCGACTCCTCCCGCTGCCGCGGGGTATCACGGCGGATGTGGCAGACCGCTGTCCCGGGACTCGTGCAGGGGCTCGTGCCGGGCGGTGCCTGGGGCACGGGCGACGATCACACACCGGCCGCAGGTGGGGGTGGGGCAGTGCCATCCAGGGCAGCGGCCACCGCGGGCGTCATGGTCAGTGCGGTCGCGAGCGGAGTCGCCACGGTGGACGCGCCCAGGGCGGCGCGCCGGGACAGCCGGACGGCAAAGGACGGTAGGGAAGGTGAGGACATGGCGTCAGTCTTGGCACGCGCGGCCCCCATCGGGCGCGCCGCACCCGAAGTTCACACCGACGGGGCAGGTTTCCGCGGAACCCCCGGATCAGGTTGACGTGGTGTGCGACGTCAACTCCCCCGCCGGCGTGCTCAGTCCGCGGCCGGACCCGTACCCCGGATCGTCCGCCAGTACTGGCGTCGCTTCACGTCCTTCACGACGACGCCGAGACGGGCCAGTTCGTCACGGAGTTCGCGGACGTCGTCGTCCGAAGGGCCCTTCTTCTTCAGCACTTCCTGACGGGCCGTGAGCAGGGCGTTGGCGCCCTCCGGAAGTCCGGGAGTCGCCGGGACCCAGCGGCGGAAGTCGTCCCGGTGCGGATCGGCGTCCACCCACACATAGCCGTACTCGGTGAAGGCGTCGGCGAGGCGGCGGATGTCCATATCGCATTCCTGCCGGGCGAGTTCGCCGCCGTCGTGGCCCAGCAGGACGAGTTCCCCGCCGTCCCGGAAGGACGTGGCGACGGCGTCGCGTGAGAACTTCCGCTCCCGGCCCTTCCGGGTGAGCGTGACGCGGTCGGCCGTCAGCCGGATCACCAACTCCTCGTACTGGGCGACGCGTCCCAGCACCAGCCCGGCCACCGTACCCACGACGGGCAGCCAGGGTTCGGGGATCGACGTCAGCAGCCGGGCCGGCCCCTGCATCGGCGCCCAGGGCAGGGTCACCAGCCAGCCGGCCAGGACGCCGACGAGCCAGCCGGCGCCCGCCCCCACCACGGCGAAGACGAGGTAGATGCAGACCGTGCTCCACGTCGCCCGACCGAGCACCGTGGGCCCGTCCGCCGCCGGATCCCGCTGGTCTCTCTTGCCCATGCCCATGTCCGGGTGCCCCCTCGTCCCGCCGTCTCCCGCAATACTAGACCGGGCGCTCGGTCTAGTATTCGCGACCGGCAGCGGAGAAACAGCAACCGACCAGAAGGAGGCCACGATGCGGACGGTCAACCTGGCCAAACACCGGTCCCGGCGCCGGCACATCGTCAACGTCGCGGCCGAACTCTTCGCCGCCAAAGGCTTCGAGCGCACCACCACGGCAGAGATCTGCAGGGCCGCCGGCATGAGTGCGGGCAACCTCTTCCACTACTTCCCCAACAAACGGGCCATCTTCCACGCCGTCTTCGAGGACGACGGGCACGACGGCGCCACCAAGGCCGAGCGGCTCGCCGCCGCCCGCGCCGCCGAGGACCCGTGGACCGCCCTCCTCGACACCGTGGACCTGCTCGCGGCCCCCGTCCTGGAACCGCTGACCCCGGCCCTCGTCGTGGAGGCCATGGTCCAGGCTTGCCGCGACCCGGAACTCGCGGCGCTGCTGAGCCGGGACGACGAAGAGGAGCGGTCGACCGTCGCCACGCTGCTGCGGAAGACCGCCGCGGCAGGACGGACCGACCCGTCCCTCGACCCGGACGACACCGCGGCGTGGGTGCTGGCGCTCATCGCCGCCCTCTACACCAGCGCCGCCACCGATCCGTCCTTCAGCCCGGTCGCCCAACTGCCCATGCTGCGCCTGATGCTGCACCGTTTCCTGCGGCCCGGCGCCGGCGCGGATCCGGAGCGCTGAGCAGCCGTGCCGCCATACGGAACCATGTGTGCTCGTCAGTGCTGACGGACCTTGACGCCGCCGATCAGGGAGTACGCGCGCAGCTTCACCACCGGACCCTCGGATTCCCCGGCGACGCCGGGGTGCCGGCCTCCGATGAGCGAGAAACCGCCGACCTCGACCGTGGTGCCCTCCGGGACCTTGAGGTCGACACCGCCGAAGACCGAGAAGGCGTCGACCTCGGCGGACGCGCCGTCGGGGTAGGTGAGGTCGGCGCCGCCGACCAGGGACGCCTTGATCAAACGGGTTCGCGCCGCGGGGAGTTCGGCGTCGGAGTGGTCGAGCTTGGCCCCGCCGACCGCGGCGACATGCACGGTACGCTCCCGCGCCGCAAAGGCACCCTGCTGCTTGAGCCCGCCCAGCAGGGACAGGCTCCACTTCGTACGGGGACGGGGCGAGGGCGCCGCGGTGGTCTGGAGGGAGGTCGTGCCGTTGGTGGCCTGCACGGTCTTCGCGCTGTTGTTCATGTCCCCGACTCTACGAAGCCCGACTGAGCCAGCGTCAGTGACGATGTCCACCGGCCCCGCATGACAGATGTCATGAGCAGCCGAAACGTCCCTCGCCTCACCTGTCCACGCCGCCCTCGCCCGTCTGTTCCGCTACCCGGCGAGGTCCGTGGTGAGCATGGTGTCCGGGACGCCGACTACCACGTCGTAGGCGTCCGGGGCCGGCACGGGCGGGAAGCCGAGCGGGACTCCCGCCCCAACACCGCCGCCCCGTAAGGGAGTCGACAGGCTCAGTGGGTCACCGCGGCACGAACGGCACCCGCCGGCGAACGGCACCCGGACCGGCACGGGCCCCGCGAAAATCCGTTGCCGAACGCCACTGCCCGGCGCGAGTCTGAGGCCATGCTGGGATTCGTCAGTACCGACAACGAAGCCCTCGTCTCGTGCCTGGGCGACCCGCACCGCGCTGCGGCGGCCTACCGTGGGCTGCTGCGGCGCGGCGCGGGCGCCATGGACGTCATACGCGCCGGCCTGCACGACGAGGATCCGGCCGTCCGCGAGGGCTGCTGCCGTCTTCTCGACCACCTGGTCGACACCGATTCCATGGACCAACTCATCGCCATGGCCGATGATCCCGACCCCCGGGTCAGGATCGCCGCGTTCCACGCACTGGCCTGTGACCGCTGCAAGGGCGACACCTGTGCCCCGGGCGCGGACCGGGTCCTCGCCCCTGCACTGCGGCACCTGTCCGCCGACCCCGATGCGCATGTCCGGGCGATGGCAGTCGAGTTGGCCGGCAAGTTCGCCCATACCGCCGCCGATGCCCTCGCCGCCTTGCGGACGTCCCACGCGCAGGACCCGAGTCCCGCGGTCCGCAAGAAGGCGGGCTGGTACATCCCCGGCGGGACCATCTACGAACGGACCGCCCCCCGCGCGCTGGGGTAGCGAGCGCGGGCACCGTGGGCCGGGAGGGGGTGGGTGGGTGCCCGCCCGCCGGCTCTCCCGGCGGGCGGCGGCCAGCGCGTACGTCATCCCGCGTCCCGGCGGCCCGACCCCTATTCGACGAATGGCCCAGCGTGCGGCCATTCGTCGATGCGGCTATGCGGCTATGCGGCTATGCGCAACTCAACCCTGCGGAGTGGCAGGCGCGGAGGCCACGACCTTCTGCACCTCTTTGTTCACCAGGCTGGTCAGCTTGCTCGGCGTCAGGGCGGCGGCGCCACCCGGAATCGTGCGGTCGTTGATCTGCACGACGGGAAGCTCACCCAAGCCCGCGGCCGCGTAGTCGGCCTGCGACTCCTTCACCCAGCCCATGCGCTCGGTTCGATCGACACACAGCGAGAAGTCGTCGTGGTTGATCTTTCCGGCCTTCTTGGCCAGCGCGATGAGCAGTTTGCGGTTCTTGAGCGCGTCTTTGGTCGGGGCCGGCTGGTTCTTCCAGATCTGGTCCATGTACGCGGTGAGCCGCCCCTGGTCCTGGGCGCAGGCCGCGGCGGCCGCGGCTTCGGACGCCCCGCTGCCGCCGTACTGCTTGTCGCTCTGCGTGACCAGACGGTAGTTGATCTGGACCCGCCCGGATGCCAGCAGCTGGTCGAGCGTGGGAGCGAAGCGCTGGGCGAAGTCCCGCGAGTGCGGATTGCGCGGGTCTTCGAAGATGGTGAGCGTGACGGGAATGGTGGGCTTCACCGGAAGCGCCAGCTTCGTCTTGCCCGCTCCGGACGCCACGGCGCTCGTCGGGGCTTCCACGGTGGTCGGCCTGGACGCGCGCACGCTGTGCCCCAGGAGGGCCGCGGCTCCGTACACCACGGCGATGCCACCCGCTATCACCACATAGTTACGCCACTTGCCCTGGCTGCCGCGCGACGCCTGTTCAGGAGACTCTTCCTTGCGCGCCTTGTCCTTCGCCAACGCAGCCATGCGCAACCTTTCGCCAATTACCGGTTAGCCGGTCATGTCCAAATTTCCTGCGGCAGCGCACGTTCCTGACGCCACCCCTCCGACAGGGTGCGACAGCGTCGACCGATCCCGCTTCGGCGCACCCGCTCCGGGGTCCGCCTGCTCCGTACCGGGTCGAGTGTAGAGCTGTAAACCTGTGAACCGACCGCCCGGGGCGCGGCGCCCCACGCATACCGTCAACAGAGCCCGCGGCGAGGACGCCGCCGGCGACTGCGACAGCACTCCATATCACGACAATTCACCGCGTATCACTCGTAAGTGGATCTTCATCGAACGACGAGAATCGATTCCCATAGAGTGAGAAGTGCGGACATTCCATCGCGTATGCCGTCGACACGGTCGCGGAAGGTGATCGAGTACCTCGCCCGCAAGGGCCCCACGCTGCGGGCGCTCACACGGAACCGCGCGGCGGAGATCACCGGAGCGGCCCGCGCCTTCGTTCAAGAGGATCAGGATCGCGCCGGGACTTCCCCCTGTGCGAGTCGGCGAGGTGAAGTGGAGCAGCAGGGTGACGGAAGCCGTGGGCGAAGTCGCGGGCGAGGAAGGTTAGTTGGCTTCTCATCGACAGTTCTCCGGTCGCTTCCGCCTCGCGTGAGCAACCATCGCAGCGCTGTACGGAAACGGATACCACGCCCCGGACTTCTCGTTTGTGGCGTCGCCGGCACCGCGCGGTACCCGCCCTCGCGCTCCCTCGGCCGGTTCGCCGTCGACTCGGTCGTCTTCGGCGAGCGGGCGCTGCGGCCGCTGGTCGACACGCTGGGGGCGGACCGGGTGGTGGTCGGCAGCGACTACCCGTCTCCGCGGGGCGAGCGCCGGCCGGCGCGGTGGTCCGCAGGAACGGGTTCCTGGACGACATCGGCCGGCGGATGATCACCCACGGCAACGCCGAGCGCTTCCTCGGTCTCCCCCGGCGGGCGCCTCCCAGGGTCCGTCCGACGGGACGGTCGTCGACGCGACGGCCAGGCGGCGACGCCGCCCCGGCACCCGGACGGGGGAACGGCACTGCGCCGTTGCGGCGGGCCGCCCGCCGCGTCAGCACAGGCCGCATCCGGCGCCGGGAGTGGTTCACTCGCCCGGGTCACGGACGAGGGCTGGCTGGCCGGTGGCACCCCTGCGCGATCCCGAGATGCCTGATCTTGTGGACTCGTAATGATCACTACTGATCCAGGAGTGCCATGCAGCGTTTTCCCCTGGCCAGCGCGCCGCTCGGTAGCGCACCGGGCCAGAAACGTCGGAGCGCACCGCTCCTGTCCCGCCACAGACGCCGCCTCTACTGGGGCTCGGCCGCCGCCCTGCTGCTGCCGTGCGTACTGGTCGCGGCCGGCGCACCGCCGGCCCCCGCGACCCGGCACGTGGCACGCTATCCCGTGCGCGTCAGCGCTTACGTCGCCAACAGCGGCTCGTCAACCGTCTCGGTTTTCGACACCCGTTTAGAGCGCAGGGTCGGCGACGTCCAAGTGGGCCGCGGCCCGACCGGCGTGGGAGCGGCTCCGGACGGCGAAGCGGTCTACGTCGCCAACGGCCGTGCCGACTCGGCTTCCTTCATCGCCACCGGCCCCCGGCTGACCACGGCCGTGGTGCGGGTCCGGCGCCGGCCCTTCGCGGCGATGCCGACCCGCGACGGCCGCTACGTGCTGGTGGCCGACTTCGGCTCGGACGCCGTCTCGATCATCAGCGTCCGGGCCCGCCAGGTGGTCGCCACCCTGCCAGTGGGTCCGCTGCCGCACAGCATCACCACGGTGCCGGACGGGCGTGCCTACGTGACCGACAACGGCGGTGGCTCGGTGACCGTGCTCGGCAGGGGCCTGCGTGCCACCCGGGACATCCGGGTCGGAGACTTCCCCAGCGGGATCAGTTCGCCGCCCTCCGGCCGTCGGGTGTACGTCTCCAACACCGGTTCCGGCACCGTGTCGGTCATCGACCCCGACACCGAGTCCGTGGTGGCCACCCTGCCCGGCGGCCAGGCACCGCTGGGCAACGCCGTCAGCCCGGACGGCCGACGCCTCTACGTCGCCGACTCGGCCCGGAACTGCCTGCTGATCATCGACATCCCCGCCCGCCGCGTCATCGGCCACGTCCCCGTTGGCGTCGATCCGCAGGGTGTCGCCGTCACCCCCGACGGCCGACGGGTGTGGGTGACGAACGAACAGTCCGACACCGTGTCGGTCATCGACCCGTTCACCCAGCGGGTCCGCGTCACCCTGCCGACGGGACACGAACCCGAAGGCATCGCCATCACCCCGCGCTGAGCGCGCCGGGATTCCCGCGCGCCGCGGCCTGGTCCCACCTCGTGACAGTGGGCCGGCCATGGGGGTTGCCGTCGGCCCGGGACTCCAGGCAGCCGCGGAAGGCGACAAGACCGCACCGATGCTTCCGGTGTGAGTGCAATCGACCGACGGACGTACGGGTCCGTCCGTCCACCACGGCGCCTCGCACAGCCCGAACGACAGTTCGCTCCGGGCGGCCGGGCACTCGCACAACGCTGCCCGGAAGCGTGACGGTGTCACGAACGCCGCACGTTGCCCGCGGCTGGTGCAGCAGACTCGCCCCAGGGCCTGGTCTGGTCAGGTATGTCCTCCGCGGACAGGCGATCAGGCCGGGACGGCCCGTATGTCTGGCGCATGCCCCGGTAGGCGACCCAGGCGTCATGTTCGACTGTCAGGGGGGAGATCCCATGCGCATCCACCATGTCACCACGGCACTCGCTTCCCTGGCCGCCGCGGCGGCCCTCGCTCTGGCCACCACCGTCCCCGCGCAGGCACGGACCGGCGCGGTGCCGGACGCCCCGGCCCGTGCCGCAACCGCCTGTCCGCAGGGTTCCGTCTGCTTCTGGCCGGAGCCCGACTTCGGCGGGGAGATGAGGGCCGCGCAGAGTGCGCAACACGACTGCCAGGCCACGCCGGTCCAGCCCGCGCGGTCGGTCTACAACCACGGCTCCGACGCCCTGACCTTCTTCTCACGATCGAACTGCTCGGTACGCGTCGGCGCACTGGAGCCGGGCGGCTCCGCACGGTCCGTCGACATCTCCAGCTGGCAGTGAGCAACGCCGTGCGCAACAGGTCTCGCGGAGGCGGGCAGGCCACCGTGGTGCGCCGGCCACGAGGGAGCGGACACCGCCTGGCCGGCGGCGCCTGGGGGCCCGCCAGCCCGGCCCCGCGGTCCTCCAGGCGCGGGATCAGTGCCTGCGCGGACGGGCTCGGCGTAAGGGGCGGCCGACGTGCGCCGGACCAGGGCCGGCGCGGGCGCCACGTCAGGGTGGTGCGCGGAATATCCGGCGCAACGGGGCCGGTGCGCTGCCAGCGCCGCCCTTCCCTCGACGCGTCGCGGGCACCGGTGCGTACGGGCGTCCATGCCTGGCAGCTCCTGCGCCAGTCCGCCGACCGCCGACCGCCGACCGCCGACCGCCGACCGCCGACCGCCGACCAAGAGGTACCGGTCACCGAGCTCCAACTCGCCGCAGACGGTGGGAGGTTGCCGCTCCACACCGCTCGCCCTGGAGGGAGGAACGTGAGCGAGAACTTCACCTGACGCACACCTTGTGCAGCCTCGTGGAGACGCACCAAAGGGCCGTCAGCAGCGCCCTATACTCCCTGCGTGTCTTCGACGGGGGCGGTATCGACGGGTGTGCGGCGGCTCCGCCTGGCGGTACTGGGGCCGCTTCAGGGATGGCGCGGTGAGGCACTGCTGGAGCTCGGTCCGGTGCGCCAACAGGCGCTGCTGACCGCGTTGTTGCTACGGCCGGGTGCGACGGTCAGCAGGCAGCAGCTCCTCGACGGCGTCTGGGGTGTGGAGCAGCCGGGCACCGGCGCCAAGGTGATTCCGGTCTATGTGCACCGCTTGCGCAGATGTCTGGCCGCTCCGGGGGACGGCTCGTCGGATGCGGTGTCGGATGCGGTGATCGTCACCGACCGCGGGGGTTATCGCTTCGTCCCGCGGAATGTGTGGGTGGACGTGGCGCACATGGAGGCGATGGCCGCCGAGGCGAAGGCGGCGCAGGGCCGCGGCGAGCTGGACGCCGCGGTGGGTGCGTGGTCCCGGGCGCTGGAGCTGTTCCGGGGCGAACCGCTGGCCGGAGTTCCTGGGCCGTTCGCCGAGGGGGAGCGGCTGCGGCTGGCGGAGTGCCGGCTCGCGCTGGTGCAGGAGAGGCTGGACTGCGAACTCCGGATGGGCCGGTCGGTGGCGGCGGTCGGCGAACTGTTCGCCCTGACGGAGACGCATCCGTACCACGAGGCGCTGACCGCCCTGCTGATGCGTGCCCTCTATGGGAGCAATCGGCGGGCCGATGCGCTGGCCGTGTTCGCCAAAGTGCGCCGCCGCCTGGTGCGGGAGCAGGGGGCGGAGCCGGGTGCCGAACTGCGGCGCGTGCACGAGGCGGTGCTGCGGGGCGACGACGCGGTCCTGCTCGGCGGACCCGTACGACAGGAGCACCGGCGTGCGGAGCCGTCGCCGCAGGCACCGCCGGGACCGGAGTGCCGGGAGCGCCGGGTACGCGATGAACTGCCGGTCGGCGTGGGGGACTTCACCGGGCGGGCCCGGGAACTCGCACTCCTTGCCGCGTCGGCCGACGCGCGGGGTGTGACGGTCCGCGCGGTGGACGGCATGGCCGGGGTCGGCAAGACGGCGCTGGTGGTGCATGCGGCGCGCACGGTGCGGGAGCGGTATCCGGACGGCTGCCTGTTCGTCGATCTGCACGGGCATCGCGAGGATCGCGGGGCCACCGGGCCGCAACGTGTGTTGCGCCGCCTGCTGCGGGCGGTCGGCGCCGATGAGGGGGAGGATTCCGACGACCTTGACGAGTTGGCCGCTTCGTGGCGGGCGGCGACCGCTGCGCTGCGACTGCTGCTGGTGCTCGATGACGCCTCCGGGGCCGAGCAGGTACGTCCGCTGGTGCCCGCAGGTCCGGGCACCATGCTGCTGGTGACGAGTCGGCGGCGGCTGACCGGGCTGGACGCGGACCGCAGGATCTCGCTGACGCCTCTGGCCGTCGACGAGGCGGTGGGGCTGCTGAGCCGCATCGTGGGCGACTCGGGGTCGGACCGCGAGCGGGACGCGATACGCCGGCTCGCGGGTCTGTGCGATCGGCTGCCGCTGGCGCTGCGCATCGCCGGGGCACGGCTGCAGAACCGCCCCTCGTGGGCGCTGGAGTCCCTGGCGGTCCGACTGGCCGACGACGAGTGCCGGCTCGGCGAGCTGTCGGTGGCGGACCGGAGCGTGGAGGCCGCGTTCCAGCTGTCCTACGACCAGTTGCCGGCCGCCGAGCAGCGCGCTTTCCGCGCCGTGGGTCTGTCGCCCACGGTGGAGCTCGACCGGCTCACGCTGGCGGCCATGCTCGACTGGGAGCCGGCGGATGCCGAGCACGCCCTGGAGAGCCTGGTCGACGCGAGCCTCGTCCAGCAGGTGGCCGCCGATCGCTACCGGTTGCACGACCTGGTGGCGGTCTACGCCCGGCGTGTTGCGGCCGGGTACCCCGTGGAGGTCGCGGCGGCCCGGGACGGCGTGTTCCGGCTGTATGTGGCGGCCGCCCGCCGTGCGAGCGACTGGGGCCCCTCCGCCTTTCCGACCGGTCCGGAGCCGGCGGCCGCGCCGTTCGCCGACTGGGAGGAGGCGACGAACTGGCTGGATGCGGCGGGCGGTGAGCTGGTCGACGTGGTGGGGCACGCGGTGGGCGTGGGCAACCTGGACGATGCCTGCTGGATCGCCGAGGGCCTGGTCGACTACCTGACCCGGCAGGGCCGCTTCCACGAGTGCCGGTCGCCCCTGGAGATGCTGCTGCCGCTGGTCGAGCGGGCCACCGACCGGCGGATGGTCTCCGAACGGCGGACGTGCATGGGCATGATGTACGGCTTCCAGGGCCGTCACGAACAGGGCCGGACCTGGTTGGCGGAGGCCCTGCGGATCAGCCGCCGGGCCGGTGACCTGCATGAGCAGGCCAGAGCCGCGGGGTCTCTCGGGATGTTCGCCAACCTGGCAGGGCAGATCGCGGACTCGATGGTCCACTTCCGGGAAGTGGCGGAGCCGGCCCTGAAGTTGGACGACGACTGGCTCACGAGCGTGGTCACCTGCACGGTCGGCGAGATGCACCACCAGCTCGGCGAGCACGACCGGGCGTACGAGTGCTACACGGAGGCGATGGTGCTGGCCGAGAAGGTCGGCAGCCCCCGGCAGTCCGGGAGGACGCTGCTCGGCCTCGGGTGTCTGCAACTGGATCTCGGCCGGCCCCGGGACGCCGCCGGCACGCTGGGGAAGGCCGGGGAACTGGCCCGGCGTCTGCGGGACATTCCCCTGTACGCGGCCGTCCTCGGACGGTTGAGCGCCGCCGAGACGTGCCTGGGCCACGGGGACGCCGCCGCCGAACTCCGCCGCCGGGTGCTCGCGGTGCTGAGCGAGCAGACCGGCACCGAACGCGAGATGATCCGCCAGCGGCTGGTGTGGAGCGACGTCCCGGCGGAGGACCTCGCCGGCGCACGGGAATTCTTCGAGCGGGCCGCGGCCCTCCCCGACGCCGAGATCCCCCGCGCACAGATCTCCCGCGCCCTCGGCGAACTGCACCTCCACCGGCAGTCGAACGCCGGTGGTCGCTGACCGGGCGGGAGGCCACGGCGGTCCGGCCGCCACATCGTCGACCGGGCCGCCGCCCCGCTCCTGTCAGGAGGCCGGGATCCCTACCCGGGGCCCCGCCGGGGTTCCGCCACTGCCGGACTGGAGCTTGTGGTTGGCAGCGCGGTAGTTGGTGGTGCACTCGGGCTGGTCCGCCGCGCCCGTCGTACCGCCGATCTCGATGTAGTAGTGGTCGATGGAGTCGGCCCGTGCCACGGTGGGGGCGGCGACGACGGTACCGACCACCATCGCCGCCGTCGTCGCGGCCGTCCCAACAGCCCGTGTCAGCCTGCTCGTTCTCGACATCGGCTGGGGTCCCCCTCGGGTTGTGTCATGCCTGCGTCGAACGGCATGGACGCTGGCCACGGCCGTTGACATCGCGATGACAGGGCGATGACTCCGCTCGTGGCGGGGGCCCGCATGCGCGGACACCTCCGCCGGGCGCGGTGCGGCCCGACGGAGGCGTCCGGAGTCCGGTGTCAGTTACCGGAGTTGTCGGCGTTGCCGTTGGCGTCCGCCGAGTCGACGGCGCGCTGGGCGTCGTCGGCCTTCTTCTGCATCTGCGCGAGCTGGTCCGGTGCGGCGGAGGAATCGCCGCTCGCGGCGGAGCTGCTGCTCGCGGAGGGCGCCGCGGCGTCCGGCGGGGCGGAGGGCGAGCACGCGGTGGTGGCCAGCAGCGGCACCGCGACCGCGGCCGTCAGCAGGACGGACACCCGTCGTCGGCGGTTCATGACGTGGTGCCCGCCGGGTGCTTCTCGCCGAGCTTGTTCGCCGCGCACCAGGTGGCGACGGCCTTCAGGTCGGTCTGCTCCTTCTTGAGGGTCGTCAGGAACCCCTTGCGGGCGGTCAGCCGGTCGCCGAGGAACTTGGCGACGGCCGCGTGGTTGGCCTTCTGGGCCAGGTCGATGCGCTGCTCCAGGTACTTGATGGAGCCGGGCGTGCCGACCGGGCCCTCGATGCGCCTGATGCGCTTCTCGATGCGCTTCTCCAGCCGGGGCACACGGACGCACAGGCCCTTCGCCCCGTCGCTCCGGGGGCCCTTGGCGTGCCGGGCGGCGGAGACGGACGTGGTCGGGCTCTTGCTCTCCGCCGCGTAGGAGGGTGCCGCGACTGCCGCCGTGGTGAGGACGATGCCCGCGAGAGCCGCGGCCGTCGTCGCCGTGCGAAGCTGCATGAGGTGTCTCCCATCTCTGTACTGCGTGTCTGAGTGTCTGAACTGCTGCACTGCCTGCGGTGCCGGGCCGCAATCGCGGCGCCCGGTGCACCGTGCCGGTGGGGCACGGTCCGGACCGCGCGGCCGGGCACCGCCCGCCGCCCGTCCTGCGGTTTCCCGCGGCGGACTGCGTAACCGCGAAGGTAGGAACGGTTCTTGTGGTTTCTTTGTGAGTGCGCGGCACCGGTGGCGGTGCCGGCTCGGGTGGGTCAGCGTCGTGTGGCGGGGATCTCGTGTCCCCGGGAGGCGGTGTCCGACAGCCAGGACCGGTGCCGCGGCACCGGGGCGCCCCGCCCGTCGGGGCGCGCGAGGGGGAAGGTGACCTCGAAGCGGGCGCCGCGTCCCCCGGGGCCGTCCAGGACGCGCAGCCTGGCCCGGTGCAGATCGGCCTGCTGGGCGACCAGCGTCAGGCCCAGACCCGACCCCGGGCTGTCGGAGCGGCGGTGGAAGCGCCGGAAGATCGCCTCCCGTTGGTCCGCGACCACCCCGGGTCCCCGGTCGTCCACGGTGAGCACGGCCGCCGGGGCGCCGTCGTCCTCGGCCGCCCGCAGCGCCACGGCGATCCGGGTCCGGCCGTCCGCGGAGCGGCCGTGCGCCAGGGAGTTGGCGAGCAGGTTGTCCAGCAGCGAGCGCAGCCCCGGCTGCCATCCGTGCACGGTCAGGCCCGGCGCGCTGTCGAGCGTCACCTCGGCTCCGGGATGGGTGCGGCGCAGGTCGGAGACGGCGGCGTCGGCGAGGTCGGCCAGGTCGACGGGCGCGAACGCGTCCACCTCGACCAGGTCTCCTTGGGCCAGCGCCCGCAGCATCACCAGCAGCCCCAGCAACCGGGCGTGCCCGCGGCGCAGTTCGTCGACGGTCTCGGCACGGTCGGCGGGGTCGAGGTCCTGGAACGAGTCGAGGATGTCCAGGTTCGTCTGCATGCTCGTCAGCGGCGTGCGCAGTTCGTGGGAGGCGGCGGCGGAGAACGAACGGGCCGTGGCCAGCGCCTCGGCGGTGCGGGCGGCCTGTTCGTCGTACCGCGCGAGGAACGTCTGGAGGGTGTGTGCGAGTTCGTCGACCTCGGTGATCCGGGTCGGGGTGTGCTCCAGGCGGGCGGAGCTGGCGCGCGGGTCGAGGCCGCTGGTGCGCTGCTGGAGGCGCCGCAGCGGCCGGGCCGCGCCGGCGGCCAGCAGCCAGGCGGTGGCCGCCGAGGCGGGCGCGGCGAGCAGCGCGACGGTGAGCACCCGGTTGCGTACGAGCTGGACCTGCGCCTGGCTCGCGGCCTCCGGGGAGAACATCCAGAGCGTCCCGTGCACCCCGGGCTGCCCGGTGGTCACCGCCACGCTCAGGGCGCGCCAGGTCTTTCCGGGCCCCCCGACCGTGACCGGGTGTGCGGCACGGGCCGGCAGGTGGACGGCCGGGCCGGGCTGCGGGCCGTCCGTGACCGTGGCGGTGCCGGCCGGGCCGATCAGGCGGATGCCGATGTCCAACGCCGCGGTGGCCAGCTTGCGCCGGTGCGCGTGCTCGCCCTTCGGCCGGCCGCGGGACTCGGCGAGCAGCACGCCGCGCGCCGCCGTCGCGACGCTGCGGGCCCGCGCGTCGAGCCGCTGATCGGCCTGTGCCAGCAGATCCCTGCCGACCAGGCCCACCAGCACCCAGCCCGAGGCCGCCACCAGCAGGGGCACCACAGCGCCGACCACGATCGCGATACGGGTGGAGAGTCTCATCCGCGGCGCTCCCCCTCGGTGCCGTGGTCGTCGCGCAGGACGAAGCCGACGCCGCGCACCGTGTGCACGATCCTGGGCCGTCCGCCGGCTTCCAGCTTGCGGCGCAGATAGCTGACGAAGGTGTCGACCGCGTCGGTGCGGACCTCGAAGTCGTAGCCCCACACCCGGTCCAGCAACTGGTCACGGCTCAGGACAAGTCCGGCGTTGCGGGCCAGT
The DNA here is from genome assembly GCF_050054615.1 of Streptomyces sp. YGL11-2. Classification (NCBI taxonomy): domain Bacteria; kingdom Bacillati; phylum Actinomycetota; class Actinomycetes; order Kitasatosporales; family Streptomycetaceae; genus Streptomyces; species Streptomyces sp. YGL11-2. The sequence goes on along the minus strand of NZ_JBNHIN010000024.1, from coordinate 1,471 downwards.
ACGTCGAGCAGCTCGAATTCCCGCCGGGTCAGCTCCACGGGCCGGCCGTCGAGACGGGCGGTGCGCGCCGTCGCGTCGATCACCAGCCCGCCGACCCGTACCGCGTCGGTGGCGGCCGGCGCGCGCCGGCGCAGCAGCGCGTGCAGCCGCAGCACCAGTTCGTCCAGGGCGAAGGGCTTGACGAGGTAGTCGTCTCCCCCGGCCTGGAGGCCGGCCACCCGGTCGGCCACTTCGTCCAGGGCGGACAGCATCAGGACCGGTATGTCGTTTCCGTCCGTCCGGAGGTGCCGGCAGACCGCGATGCCGTCGAGATCGGGCATCGAGACGTCCAGCACCACGACGTCCGGCTCCGTGTCCGCCACCTTGGCCAGGGCGCTGCGCCCCCCGTCCGCCAGGTCGACGGTGAAGCCGTTCAACCGTAGCCCGCGCCCCAGCGACCGCCGGATCGCGGCGTCGTCGTCCACCAGCAGCACCCGCCCACAGCCGGCCGTCACACCCATGCCCACCTCACCTGGCCCTTCCACGAAGACCGAAATCATGCACCAGCACCCTGTTGTCCGAGCCCGGTCCGTCGCGCCACGTCACCTTTCGGCGCGACGCGGCATCCGGAGCGCCCGGCGTCCGGAGCCCGGCGTCCCGGGCAGCCCCGGCGAGGGACCGTCCGGTACTGGCGCGGTGGCGGGCGCCGTGGTGACGTGGACACCATCCGCGAGGCGGATGCGGGTCCACGGGCTCGGCACCCGGGGCACCGGCAGGCGGGCGCGCTGCTGCCCGAGCAACGCGACGATCTCCGGGCGTCGTTGTACGGGCTGCGCACGGTCCCGCGGCTCCGGTCCAGCTACGCGGAGGAGCGCTGCTTCTCGCTCTCCGCACGACGCCCGCGGGGGCCGGCAGCCGGTTGGCCGGGCCCGTCCCCCGACCGTCACGACCTGGTCAGGACCCCGCCGGCGAGCCCTGGACGGGGACCGGTCGGCCTGCCGGGGACGGCCGGCTCGGTGATGGGGCCGACCGGCTCATGCCGGAACGTGCACCGCCCCGGCCACGCTTGAGGTGTGGCCGCACCACCGGCCGCCGCGGCGGAAGGAGCCGGAGATGGAGCACCGCACGATAGGTGAGCTGATGCCCCGGAAGGTCGTGAGCGTGCGGCTCGACACTCCGTTCAAGGAGATCGCGCAGACGCTCGCCGACAACGCGGTGAGCGCCGTACCGGTGCTCGACGGCCTCGGCAGGCCGGCCGGCATCGTCTCGGAGGCCGATCTGCTGCGCAAGGCCGCCGACCGGTCCGATCTGTCCGGCAGGACCCCGCTGCCGCACCTGGAGGCATGGGAGCGGGCGCGGGCGGAGGGCCGTACCGCCGGTGAGCTGATGTCCGCACCGGCGGTGTGCGCCCACCCGGACTGGACGGTGGTGGAGGCGGCGCGACTGATGGAGGTGCAGCAGGTCAAACGGCTGCCCGTGGTCGACGAGGCGG
>NZ_JBNHIN010000023.1:126912-133543 GCF_050054615.1 Streptomyces sp. YGL11-2 | reverse complement strand
GCGGGCGGGAGTTACGTCTATCTGCGGGAGGCGTTCCAGTACCGCACCGGGAAGCTGATGCCGTTTCTGTTCGTGTGGAAGACAACCATCTTGCTCTCGCCCCGAGGCAGGCTTGTTCTCTCAGGTCAGAGAGCGTTTACGCAGGTCAAAGCCTATTTGAATGTGGAACACCCTCTGGAGGTCGCCCAAATTCCTGCCGGTTCCTGCCCGGTCTTTCCGTGATTGTCTTTGCCCTTCCGTCCCCCACTTGTCCCCCAGAGAGGCCCTCTTCGCTGGGTGGCTCATCGGAGCGAGCGACCGCGCTGCTTCGCTGCAGGTGAGGAGGTGCGAAGTAATTGGATGACCACCACTTAGGGTTCGCGGCTCAGGCTTGGAGAAGCGTCCTGAGCGGTCGGGGCTACTCGCTCGGTCGCGGGAGGCTACGTCTCCGGCTGGAGGATCATGCGCTGCGCTGCGGGGTTCCAGCGGCATTCGTGGTACAGGCGGTTGAAGTCGTGTATGGCGTCGGGATCGTCGGCGTTGCATGGTTCGTAGCCGCCTGGGCTGGGACGGCAGTAGAAGCCGTACTCGGTGTACTCGGCTTGGCCGGGTATCTGGCCGGTCCAGACGGTGTTGCAGGTGCTGCCGGGGTGGCAGTGGGCGCGCTGGAGGCCGGTGAAGGCGCAGCGTGCGATGTCGCATCGGTCGGCGTGAAAGGTGCCGGGTGAGGCGGAGCAGTCGGGGCAGTGGCCTGAGGTTGTCGACGTGAAGTGGGTGCGTGGGTGGGTGTTTTCGGGGGGTGTGAGGCGGCCCAGCCAGAGTGTGCGGAGTGCGTTGTTGAGGTCGTGGGTGTTGGCGATGGTGTGGAGGTTGAGGGTGCGGTGGATGAGCTCACGGAGGAGGTGGGGGTGGAGTTGGGCTGTGGCCCAGTGGAGGGTGAGTCCGCGGCTTGTGTGGTGGCGGGTCCAGGTGGTGCGCATGCGTGTGGAGAAGGTGGCGATTAGATTCCTGTTTGTGGTGTTTGCGGCGATCTGGGGAAGGTTGACTTCCAGCCATTCGTGGCCGGTGCAGGTGTAGAAGTTGATGAGGGTTCGGCGTGCTTCATCCGTTTTGAGGGCAGTGCTGCGCCGCATGTAGAGCCAGCTGCCGGTCGGGGTGCCCCGTAACTGGATGAGTGGCTCGTTCTGGTCGCTGTCGGGAGCGATTCTCAGGCGGTGACGTCGGCCGAGAACATCGAACCCTGTGCCAGGGACGAGTTCCTTGAGCGGGTCGTCGGGTGCGGTCTTGGCGAGGTGCGCGAGTTGCCGGTAGACCCATGAGCAGCGCCGGTTTACGAGGGCCGTGGCGTCGACGTCGGTCGTTGTGGGCGGGCCGTGGACGATGACGTTGCCGTGCTGGGTGACAGTGAGACCGAGCGTGGTCCTGTTGCTGGTGCGAATGGTGACGTTGGTGGTGCCGACTCGTATGGTGCGGTCGGTTGTGGCCATGTCGGGTGTCCTTGGTTCGGCTGACGTGTGATGGGGTGCCGTGCTGGGGTCAGTGGTGGTTGCACACCCAGGTCTGGGGAATGCCGTGTACGGGGAGGTCCAGGATGTGCCGGGCGGTGCGCCGGCAGAGCTGACAGGTCAGGTCGAAGGCCCGCAGCATCCGTAGGGGGCGTATCTGCTCGTCGTCGCGCAGGGTGATCGGGACGTCCTGACCTTCGAGGGTGAGCAACCACAGCGGCTGGAGGTGGCGCTGCCTGGCGAGGATGGTCAGAGGGCGGTCGTTGCCGAGGAGGGCGAAGCTGTCGCCTTCGCGCAAGGCGGTGGCCTGGATCGTCGGGGACTGGGCCACGGTGACGATGAAGCCGTTGGAGGGCGTGGTGGTGCTCATGGTGTGTCTTTCGCGGTGGGGGTGGTGTGTTCGATGTTGTGGACGGCTGCGACCTCAGCTGCGAGTCGTTCACGCGCCCGTTGGAGTTCGTCCTGGTGTTTGTGTAGGGCGCCCCGGGTCTTCTTCAGCGCCGTGGCCTGTCTGGCTTCGAGTTCGGAGAGTCGGACGATCTGTCTTTGATGGTGGGCGAGTTGGTCTGAGAGGAGGGCGACGGTGGGTCGACGAGGACCGGGTCGTCTGCCGCCGGGCCTCTTGCTGAGTTGGGCGTGGGTCCATATGAGGAACTCGTCCTTGGGTACGTACTTGTTGGGCCGTTCGCCGATGCCTGTCAGCAGAGCGACCTTCGGGAAGTCGGGGTGGCGTTTGGCCCAGTTGCTGACGGCGGAGCGGGTGACGCCGACGAGATCGGCCGCGGCGGCGAGGTTGATCAGTTCGGCTTCGCGGCCTTTGTATTCAGGGCGGAGCCAAGTGACGGAGTCCAAGAGGTGTGTCCTTGGTCGACCGTCCTGCCGTTGGTGGGCGGGACGGTATACGGGCGGCGGCTGATTACGAGGACGGGCGAAGCTGTTCGGTGCGGGCCTCTACCGGGGTCGTGACACCGGTTCGCTGCTTCGCATGCACCAGCCATCGGTCCGGGCCCAGATTCTGGGCGACCGTTCCGGTGTATCCGTAGACCAGGCTGCGGACCTGGGCGCCTACTTGAAGCTTTGCCTCAGGGGCGGGGACCTCCCCGCCATCCAGCGCGACGAAGTCTCGCCACAGATCTGCCCAGTTCGCGTTTCGCAGATCCCGACTGGATACCTCGGTCAGATCCCCAAGGAGCCGTATCGCATCGCTTTGAAAGGTTCCCGGATCGTCCAGGCAGCAGGATTCCCAGAGTTCGTGTCTCATGGCGACCTCTGTTCGCAGCAGCTCCGCCACGGTGTTTGTTGCGCTCATAACTGTGTCCCTTTGGTGCAAGAGCGGGGCGAGGATCGGCCAGTGTGGGAGGCCCGTTGCCAGGCGGGCCTCCCATAGCCGCGATCAGGCCGCGGCCGGCACCGGCTCCTGGTGCTGTTCGGTCACTGGGGCGTCCTCGGTGCTGTCGCTGTGTTCCGAGCCGGACTGTTCGGCCTTCTGGTCCCGCTTGGCCCGTTCTTCCTGCTGGGCGCGGCCCCTGGCGACCGTCTCTGATTCGATGGCGCTCAGTGCGTAGCCCTCGGCTTCGAGGAAGGTGAGCCAGGCGATGACCTGCGGGTCAACGTGGTCGCGCCAGGCCGCGTCGTACATGTGCTCCAGCTCGTAGGCAGCGGCGACATGGGCGAGCAGGAGGCTCCAAGCGTGTGCCGGGCTAGTGCGCGCGATCAGCGTGCCGAAGGGGTCGCCGACGCGATCCCACTGGCGGCGGCCTTCGTTGGGGTCCTTGACGCCGAGGAACCGAGCGGTCAGGTCGGTGCGCTTGCGTCCGACGAAGTTGGCGTAGGCAAAGCTGGTGCCGGTGATCGCCGACAGGATCAGTGGCCATACTCGGGCGCTGGCTTCGGGCTGGGCGCACAGGTCTGTGAGGAAGTCGTAGCGGACCTCGCGGGCCTGCCGCCACGCCTTGTTGTTGGCGATGACCAGGCGTCGTTCGGCTTTGGCAGCCTCGCGGTTAGGGCCGGCCTGTGCCTTGTCTGCCTTTGCGGCCTCGGGGGTGAGGGCGTGGCCGTGCCGGTGCCAGGCTGTACAGAGCCAGATCACCTCTGCCTCGCTCGTGTCGATGCACGCCGCGTGCCCGGGGCAGACCTGGTGCGTCTCGGGTGTCTGGGGTGCGCCGTCGCTGGTGAGGAGGTCTGCGAGTGGCCGGGTGCTGGTGTTGGTCCAGTTCCGCTTCCAGTCGACGCTGGGGATCTCCGCGGCGGCCAGCTCCTTGAGGAGGCTGTTGCACTTGTCTGCGTGTTCCTTCTCGGCGCGTAGTTCGGCCAGGGCGTGCTTCCAGTTGCCGCGCTTGGTGTTGCCCTGGCGTGTGTCGCGGGCCTTGGCGCGCTCCAGGTTCCACAACGCGCCCTTGACGCTTTCCACTTCCTGGAACTCGGCCAGCTCGATGAGGTTGAAGTCCGCTTCGATGCCGTCGGCGAGTGCTTGGTCGGACAGCTTGGCGGCCTGGGTGGCGGCGCCGAGGTCGGCGGGCTTGAGGCCCATGGCGCGTGCGTGTCGGGTCTTGCGGGTCTTGGGGATGCTCATGAGGGAGAGCTGCTTGACGGCGTCGATGTCGTCGCGGATCGTGGCCTGGGTGCGGTGTTTGTTCTCGATGAAGGACACCGTCAAGGACGTGTCGTCGACGTTCTTGAGGTCGTCGCGGATGATCGCCGGAACCAGCCGGTAGGGTTTCTTCTTCGCCTTGGCTTTCTTGGCGGCGGCTAGGGCGGCGTTGTTGCGGCGCTGGCCGAAGATGATGCCGAGCTTGCCTTCGTTCTCTCCGCTCTGGGGGCGCAGTACGAGCGGGGTGAGGACGCCGAACTCGTCGACGCTGGCCTGGAGGTCGGTATCGGGCTGCGTGCCGTCCTTGCCGTCTTCGGTGGTGCGGTGCTTGCGGTGGTTGTAGGGGTCGATGACCAGGTCGTGCGGGTCGACCCAGGCGAAGCGGCCGGTGAAGCCCTCGACGGGGGTGGTGTGGTCGGCGGTGGCGCTCATGTCGGTGTTCTCTCGTGAAGGGTGGGCGGACGCCAGGCTTCAATGCCGGGCGCCCGCCCGGGGGTGGCAAGGCGTCCAGGTCAGGCGGCGGTGGGGGAGGTGCGGCGCTGCTTGGCCGAGGTCTTGGTCTTGCGCTTGGACGGTGTGGTGCTGCGGCGCTTTGCGGCTGTCGTCTTGGCCTTCTTGCCCGCCGTGGTGGTGGGTTGGTCGGTGTCGGACTGCTCCTGTTGCGGCGTAGCCTCCGCGGGCTTGTCGACTGTGGGCTCGGCAGGCGTGATGCGGGTGCCGTTGGCGCGCAGGCGGGGGCGGTGGCCGTCGAAAGCAGGCAGCAGCACGGTGCGGATGGCGGCCAGGATCTCCTCCAGCGGCTCGGCGGTGGTGAAGAAGACACCGGTGCTGTACCGCACGCCCTTGGCGAGCCGGTTGGGGTTCGCGGCAGGCGCGCTGTCGGTGCCGGCCGACGGCTTGGGAGCGGGGCCGCCGACGGCGAAGGTCTGCACGGCCTCGCCTTGCCACAGGTGGCGGATGCCGATGGCGCGCCCGTCGGGGTGAACCAGGCGGATCAACTTGTCTGCCCCGCCGGGATTTTCGTCGGTGTCTTCCCGCCAGTCGTCCCCGAGGGCGTCGGCGAGCGGCTTGGCGAGCAGATACAGGTCGAATTCGCTGAGGATGGCGGCTTCGGCTGCCTCGGCCGGGTTGTCGTCGGCGGCAGTGGTGTCGGCGGCGTATGGGGCGGTGATGGTGGTGCTGGTCATGGGGTGCTCCTGTTCCAAGAGGTGTGGGATGTAGGGCTGTTGGGGAGTCGCGGGTGCGGGCCTGAAGGCCGGTGACTCTGGTGTCTCCCTCACAACTTCTAGATTAATTCTACTATGTATAGGGGGTGGGTCAACTGCGTTTATGCAGGTCAGAATGAGTGGCGGCTTAGGCTGCAGCAGACAGGTGTGCTTGCTCCACCAACTGCTCGGCCCGGCGGATGGCGGCGATGATCTGCGCCTTGCTGATCACTTCGTCGCGGTGGGCGAACACGGCGCGGGCCTCCTCCATGGCGTCCTCGATGGCGTTCGGGTTCGCCAGTGAGTCGGCGCACGCGACGGTCACCGTCGGGCCGAGTGCCCAGATGATCGCATTCACCGAGGCACAGGCGGCGGCTATCTGGTCGACGTCGACCATCGACCACCGATAGGTGGCCGGATCATGCCCGCGCTCTCGCAGCAGCTGCGCGGCTGCCCGCAGCAGCCCGCCGCTGCCGGCGGCCGGATCATGGATGTGCTCGCCTGGGCTGGGCGGCTTCGCCGCGAACCCCGCAGCAGCGGTCACCTGAAGCAACCCGGCCGCCAGGCTCTCAGCCACCGGTGCTGGCGTGTGGAACTCACCGAGACCCTGCCGAGCCCCGTGAGAGCGCATGCACATCATCACCGGCGACAGGACGTCCGTCGCCGAGCGCAAGAACGGGTCCTCGTGCCCGGTCAGATCGAACAGGCCGCGCTTGAGGGCGGTTTCGGCGACGGCGCGCACTGCGGACATGCGGTACTCGTCGACGTCCTCGTTCAGCCACTCGTGAAGGATCCGAGCGCGCTCGATCAGGTCGGGACGGTGCATCCAATGCATCGACCAGATCTCGCGGAGCATTGCGATCATCTGCGGACCGTCCTGGGCGAGGATTTGCCCCTTCAGGTCCGGACCGTTCGGGTCCTTTTCCCTGATCAGGGCGAGCGCGGCGACCACGCCGATCGGCACCTCGATAGCCGTGCCGCCATGCCGGTTGTGCCACCGCTCGGCCACCGCTTCGCCGATCTCTAGGGCGCGCTGGTGTGGATCACTCGCGGGGCGAGGAGACCTGGAATGCCAAGCTCGCGGATGCGCAGGCACTGTCCGCTGAGCTGGCTGTGGCCGAGGTGCGGCCGGCGGGGGCGACTGGGCTTCAGGTACTCCGGTGAAAGTGGCCGGGGTGGGCTCGGGGTCGAGGGACGCGAATAGGTCGAGCTGACTCACGGCGGGTTCACCTTTCGTAGGGGGAGTTGGGCATAGAGGGACCCGCGCCGCCTGTCGGGGCGGCGCGGGTCGCGGAAACGGGGAGCTCGGATCAGGGGTGCGGCTGATCTGGGGGATCGCTTAGGGGTGTGGG
>NZ_JBNHIN010000023.1:0-126878 GCF_050054615.1 Streptomyces sp. YGL11-2 | reverse complement strand
CGGGTCGCGGAAACGGGGAGCTCGGATCAGGGGTGCGGCTGATCTGGGGGATCGCTTAGGGGTGTGGCCGCCGCCGGCGGTGACGGCGGCGGCCACACTTGGCCTAGTTGGCTCCGCCCATGGCCCAGTGGACGCCGCGCCTCTCAAGGGCTTCCTCGCGGCGGAGTCGCGCCAGGCGCGCGTCGCGCTCCTCGGCGGTTTCCTGCCACATTCGGATGTCGGCGATGTCTTGGTGGCCGAACTGCTGGGCTGTGCGCGCCGCGGCGGCCTCCGCGTCCAGGGTCTCCTCGTTCCTGTGCAGGAAGACGCCCAGGTCAAGGCTGTGGCGACCGGGAATCCTGGTCCAGTAGCAGCGGGGCTTGCAGGTACAGGTGTAGGTGTAACTCACCTTCCAACGGCGCCTGTTGGTCAACTCTTCGCGGTTCACGGATGTCCTTGCCTATGTGTTCGGCAGGTGAGGGGGTCCGGCGCCCCCTCACCTTCATAAATTAATTCTACTATGGAAAGGGGTGGGGTCAACTACGAAGCAGCGGCTCAGGAGGGGCTAGGCGCCCTCAGCTGGAGCGGTCGCCGCCTTCATCTCCGGAGGCGCCGTGATGGCCTCCAGGGCCCATGTCACGCCCTTACCGGGCCCGCCCGTGCCACGGGTGCGGAGCTTCAGCCCACGCTCCGCCAGGACCGTCCGCACCTGCTCACGAAGAACGGTGGTGTGCACGCTGTCCGCGTACGTGCCGCCGTCGGGCGGCGTGAGGGTGGTAGCGGGGTGGGCAGGGTGCGGGCGCCCCCGACCGTCCAGCCATATAAGCGTGGCCGCGCTCGCGTTCCACCCACAGGCCACGTGCAGCCGCTTGGGCGTCTTCGGGTCGCTCTTGCGCCGCGGCTTCGCCGCCCTGGGCTTCGCCTCCTCCTCCGGCGGCCGCGCGACGAACTTCCGGCGCGCGGCGTGGCCGCACACGGTGCACGAGTGCCGCGCCTCGCTGTAGCGCAGCTCCTTTCCGGCAACCCGCGCGCAGTGCGCGCACTTGGTGAGTTCCCCCGGCTCGGCCGCCCGCCACTGCGCGACCTCCGCCGCCGTGGCTCGCCCCGTCACCCCGTCGTAGGGGAACGTGGCGGTGCTGCCCTCCCACTCCGTCCCGTCCAAGTCGGCCTTGGCGAGGTACGCGCGGCCGGTCCACGACGCACGTGGCACCGTCAACGACTTCTTGCTCACGCGGAGCACCTCGCGCCACGTGCCGCCCGTGTTGACGTAGTCCCCCTTGCGGAAGTCCTCCGGCCTCCAGATCTTGAGGCCGTCGGCTTCGGCCTGGGCAACGATCGCTTCCCAGTGCTCCACCCGCGCCCGCGCCCGGCGCTCCTCCCGCGCCAGCGTGGCCAGCCCCTCAGGCGTCGTCGACCGCGTGTACCCGCACGCCGACTCCCCGCGCTGCCACTTCGCGATGTCCCGGAGTTCCTTGTTCAGCCCTTCCAGACGACGGAGCGTCCGGTGGGGATCCTCCCGGTACGCCTGGAAGTTCGCCGACGATGCCGCCCGTTCCGCCCAGTGCTTTGCCTTGCGGTCCTCGTCGATGCTGCGCCGCATGTGGCCGTCCATACGGTCCAGGTGTCGACGGTGCCGGCGCTCCGAGTGGTGCCCGACAAGGACGGGTTGCCCAGGCGGGATCCCGTCGGCGATGGCGTGTGCCGACCGGTGCGCGCCCTCTGACCGCGCGGCCGCGTTTCCCGCGTACTCCTCGAACCGCGCAGTGCGGTCCACCGCCCGGCCGATACGCTCCGCCTCCGCCTCTGCCACCGACCGCTCGATGTCGTTGTCGATCGTGACGGCGACGGTGTACCCGGCCTCTTCCAGGTACCGCTGGAGCTTGTTGATCGTCCACATGTCCGCATCGGCGTCACGGGAGTGGTAGAGGATCCAGCACTCAAGGTCACTGGACCACTTGAAGCTCATGCCGCCGCGGCGGCCGTACTCCTTCCGGGAGAGGATCTTGCTGGCCTCGTCGCCCCGCTCGGTGCCGTGTACCTGCGTGCCGCCGGCGGGCGTGTGACTGATTTCGATCACCGAGAAAGGCCCTTCTGTGTTGCGGGTTGGGGAGGAAAGGGGGAAGGCAGGCATCTCCGAGCGTCCGGCTTCACCACTGCTCCGGCATGGGCGTGCGGATGGTGAGAAGCAGGGCCGTCTCCAGCGAGACCGAGAGGTCGTCACGGTCGAAGGCGAGCGACGAGGCGGCCAAGCGGGCGGAGTGGTGCTGGGTGCAGAACGCGTCGATGTCGGTGTCGGGGTACTCCGTGGCCCATGCCTTGGCGTAAAGGGCGAATGCTGAGGCGTACTGAGGCGCGGGGGAGGAGGCTCCCAGGTCATCGACGGGCAGATCCCGGCCTTCCCATGCGGTGGTCAGGAAAAGGTGCCGCCGAATCTCGGGGTCGGTGAAGCGCCACAGCTCCGAAAGTCCCAAGTCGTGCCGCGCCCGGCTCACGTCGTTGCCGTGGGCCGCGATCTTTTCGGTGAACAGCACGATGAGGGAGTGCACTTGGGCGTTGAGGTAGTCGTTCTCGTGGGGCATGGTCTTTCCTGATCTGTTGGGCTCGCCGAGAGCGAGCCGGGCGGTACAGGGGTGTGGGCGGCTGAAGTCGGGACTGCCGCGGAGTCAGTTGCAGTTGGGGTGGACGGCACGAAAATGCCTGGCAGCTGCGATCAGTACGCACGCCTCGGCGCCGCGGCCCGCCTGGCTGAGGGCACACGCTTCGAACAGCAACGCCCAGTCGAATGCGGATATGTGGTCGGCGTACTCTTCGAGCGAGTGCGGTCGCTGTGATGCCGGTAGCCGACTCCAGGCAGTGCGGACGATGTCCTGCACGGCCTTGTTGGCGCGTTCGGTCCGGGCTTCGGTCAGGCCGAGGCAGTCGATGATCTCGGCGTGATCCAGGGGGATGTGTTTGTCGAGCACAGTGGGGATCGCCTTTCGGGACTCAAGAGGTGCAAGGGCGGATCGGCGGCCCGCCTGGCGTCGAGACGGGCCGTCGGCGGCGCGCGGTGTCAACGGATGCGTACGCGCGGGCGATTGGCGCGCATGACGCGCCTGCGTCCCACCCGCTCGCGGTCCTGCGCGCCGTAGATCTCGGAGAGCACGTGGTCGGCGCCGACCACGGCGATGACCGCATCGTCGAGGACCGCGTTCTGCGCGCCCGGGGCAAGTGAGCGGAACCATGCCTCCATCGCATCGCCGTCACTCTTCGCGAGGCCGAGCGTGTCCGCGTAGCTCTCCCAGGCGTGAACGGTCATGTGGGCGGCCCATTCGATGGCGGTTGCGGCCTGTTCCTCGGAGATGTTGTGGTCGGCGGCGACCTGCAGAACGGCAAGCGGGTTCGGCGTGTGCATGGGGCGATTCCTTGTCTTTCAAGAGGTGGTTGGGAGGGCTGTTTCCCTCTCTCAACTGGCATTAATTCTACTATGGTGTGAAGGGGTGTCAATTGCGCCTATGCAGGTCAGAGGCGTTGCTTATGGCGCCATCCGGCGCACGTGACACCGCCCGTCTCACGTCTAACGGTGCCTGGGGAATCGGCCCGCCGGAGTCGCTGGTGCTACACCGGACGTGGGGCCGGTCCTGCGGCGGTATCGATCACTCAAGACGCGCTGCGACTGCTCGACGTCCCCCTCGATGCTCGCGCAGCTCGCCTGCGGATGCTGGCGGCGCCCGCTCTGCGCACCTCCGCGCGCTGCGCGGAGACGCGGCACTCCCCACACAACGGCTCCGTGAGTCGCCGGTGCGCCGTCACGCCACTGCTCGTGCCGCAAATGCCAGCCTGTGACCGCAACTTCGGCAACACGGGGGCACCCGCGGCGGAGGCCACGGCCTTCCCGCCGACCCAGACGCGAGCCGCACACACCCCATCGAACCGGGCCTCCTTCGGGCGCACGCGCTCATAGCACCGCAACGCGAACGGGCACGTCGCGCAGACCTCCATCAACGGTGCGCACAACTCCAGCAGGGCGCGCGGGTCGCCGCGCACCAGGTCCTCGGACGGCACGTAGTCGTTGACGCCGGCACACGGGGCCGAACTGGTCCAGGCCGCGGAAGAAGTGGAGGTGATCACTGGGGCTGTCTCCGGTTGCTTGGGTTAGAACAAGAAGGGCTGCGCCTGGACCGGTGGGCACAGGGCGTCGAGTGCGGCCGCGGCCGCACGGTTGATCTCGTAGGCGCGCTGGGCCCACGGGCGGCGAAAGTGCAACTCCCAGGCGTCCGGCGTGCGGAACGGCGCGGGGCCCGGTAGGTAGGCGGCACGGTGAGCCCTTGCTGCCTCGACGGCCGCCCTCAAGGCGCCGTAACGAACAGGGGTGAGACGCGAGTTCACCACCCGACGCACGTCGGGCCAGTACAAGAACCCGGAGCGGACACCGCCGGTGGCATCGACTGCGTAGCGGAGGCCATCAGCGGCCGCGGACCAGCGCGTGGCGCAGCCGGCGTCAGGCTCCCCGGGCAGACGTCGACCGTCGCGCGCGTGCTCTCCGCCTCCGAACCGCTCCCGCCCCCACCGGTAGCAGGCCGGCAGGGCTGGAAGGTCGACGAAGTCCAACAGCAGTGCGGGATCTGCGGAGAAGAAGTCGCGCACGGCCAGTTGGAGGTCGTCCTCGCTCAACTTCACGCGGTCCTCACGGTGTGGGGGCACGAGAACAGGTGCCTGGTGGCGGCTTTCGCGAGCCGATCGACTTTCAGGCATCCGCGCTCGCCGCAGCCGGGGGTCGCGGGCGCGGAGTCGTAGACCAGGCATCGCCACGCAGGGCTCGGCTCGTCCTCGGGCACGTGGGCCAGGTGCCAGCCCGTGAGCCCTCCGCGATTGTTGGGGAGGGAGTCCTCGCTGGCGACTACGAACAGAGTTCCGTCGGGTGCGTAGGCGCAGAGCGCAAGGCCGCCGCGGGTTTCCACGTAAGGGTGCAGTCCGGCCTCTTCGAGCGCGGAGTGGACGTCAGCGTAGGCGGCGAGGGCGCGCTGTTCCTCCGGCCCGTAGGAGGCGCGGATGCGAGCGGCCTTGGCGGCGATGTCAGTCACAGGCACTCCGAAATCCTTTTAGGTCTTGACCTATTTATCGCCGCGAAGGGTGGCCGGTGGCGCCTGGGGGGCGTGGCGCTCCATGGAGAGGCTGGCGCCCGCCGTCCCTTTCTTGGTGCCCACCGTCGGCGGCTGACCCTCTGCTGCGAGAATCACGAACATATCTCTGCCGTCTTGGCGATTATGTGCACTCACCTATTTCGAGGCTTGACTCTACCTCCTGCCTGCGCGTGCTGGCATCCCGCCCCGCCTCCCGCATCCTGGCGAGCTGCTGCCTGGCCACCTCCGACAAGGTCTCCCCGCCTGGCCTGAACCGGACCTCCGCCAAAACGCGCGCGTTCGCCTCACGCTCCTGGGTCTTGCACTGCTGCTCCTGTGCCTGTTGCTGACGCTCTTGCACCTGACGCGGACTCGTTCCACACCTCCGGCACGACCGCCCCGGCCCGTCTGGATGCTTCGCGCAGGACGAGCCTGCTTCGCTGCCAGGCAGGGCGGCGCCAAGCTCTTCATCGACATCCGAGTTGGGGGTAGGGGGATTCTTCTGTGGGTGTTGGTTCTGGTTACTACCTAGTGCGCCTGATGCTCCTGCGGCTGGTTCACCGGCGCCTGAAAATCCGTCGCCGGTTCCCCCGACATCTCCACCGTCGGCTGACGCGGTCTCTTCGTGATCCCGCTTCAGCTTCCGCGCGAGCCTGTGCGTCACCTGCCGGCTGTACTCCTCCGACGCCCACTCCTGCGCCGTGTCATGCACCTCGGTGATCTGGAGGAACGTCCCGTCCGCCTGCCGCTCGGGCACCACCCGGTAGTAGCCGTAGTTCCGCAGCTCCCGCAGGGCCTTGCGCACCGCGTCCCGCCCTTCCTGCCCGGCGGCCGCGATCGAATCCGAGCGGACTTGCCAGTTGTCCGGCTTCGCCAAAAGGAAGACCAGGACCCCGCGAGCCCTGAACGACAGCCTCTCGTCCTCGACGGTGGCTGTCGGCAGCACGGTAAAACCGCTGCTCAGGTTGCGGCGCAGGATCGTCACGGGAAGGGCCTCCAGGGCGGTACAGAACGAACGAATGATCAAGGCCGGACAGCGAGCCCCGCGCGTGCGTGCGGGGCGGCCACAGGGGCTGTCAGACGGTTTCGCGAGCCGGGCTGATGTTGATGGTCCGTGGCGTCTTCTGCCCGGCCGCTGGGCGCGTCGGCACCGGTATCCCGGCGCGGCGTAGGGTCTCCACCATCGCCTTGGCGTTGGGCAGCATCGGCACGACCAGGTCGGCGTCCTCGAACCGTTCGACCATCGCCTGGATGTCCATCTCCTGCCGAGGGTTCCCGCCACTCCAGCCGAGGGTGTTGTCTCCGTAACGGCCCGCAGGGGAGTCGGAGAGCATGGCGCGCGCCTTCTCCTTTAGGCGCTTGCCCTCCCGGTACAGCTCGTGCCCCCGCACGTAGTCAGCCAGAGCCTGCGCACGGTCGGCGTCGTCGTGGATCAGGATCGTCTGCGCCGGCATCCCCGGCGCGACTCCCGGCCAGCAGGCGTCACGGAACGGGCAGTTGTCGCAAATGGCGGACAGGCCGGGGCCGTCGTGATCGCGCGGCAGGTCCTTCGGGCCAGGGGCCTCCAGCACGCGCTCCACCCACCATCGGGCTTCCGTGGCCAACCACGGGTCGAAGTCGAACTCCTGGATGTGCTCCTCGCCGGTGTCGCGGCACACGAACCGAAACCGAATGCGCCCAACGTCGATCGGGCCGAGCCGGTGCAAGTACCGCTGCCCGGGGATGTCAGCGAAGCCGACAGAGCGCAGCAGGTCGGCGTACAGCAGTACCTGCCGCATCTCCGCAGCCGTCGGGCCGTACCGGACGACGCGATCCCAGATCCGCCCCGACTTCGTCTTCACATCCTCAACCGTCACCACATCGGCCGGCCCAACTGGCCGATGACGCTTGGGAAGCCGGTTGGCCGTGGCGGCGTCGAGCTGGACGACATCGATGTGGCCGCACAACACGTCATCGGTGACGGTGCGCTCGATGAGCCACCCGAACTCTCGGCGCGCGTCCTCCAGCAATCCCTGGTGGATGTAGGTGCCCAGAATCGCCGCCCGCATGTCCGGGCTGTGGCTGCGCTTGGCGCCGTGAAGGATGTACCCCGCCCGGCGGGAGCAGATGGTGTCCGAGGCACCCAACTGCCGCTGCCGGGAACGGGGCCGGCGAGCGTCAGCGGCATGCGCCGCATCCCAGATCGAAGCGGATGGACTCCGCGTGCTGACGGTGTGAGTGGTCACAGGAACTCCAAAAGGACGTGCCGGGTTCGGCCGCACAGGAACGAACCCCGGCACGTGGAAAGAGAAGAAGGGGACTCGATCAGGCGGTGGTGAACGCGTCAGCGCCCTGGTCGTCGCCAGGTGACTCGCTCGTGGAGTCCTGCTCGGCAGCAGCGGCCGCGCGCAACTTGGCGGCATCGCTGGTCGGATCCGAGAGCTGCTCGGGGTTCTTCAGCTCGGCGGCCTGCCGCTCGATCATGGCGCGCACCACGCGCAGCTCCTCACGAGACAACCGCTCGTCCGCCGCCGCTTCGGTCCACAGCTTCTTCAACGCCTCAAGACCATCCTTGGCTGCCCGCTGGACGCGGGGCACCCACCGCTGCGCCAGATCGCCCGTCAGCTCGGGCGCCACGACGCCGGGCTGGGAGTGCGCCGAGCAGCCCATCAGCCCGAACACCAGCTTCTCGACGCTGAAGTCCGGAACCTCCAACGGCTTGTCCCGAGGTACCTCGAACTTCAGCGAGCGGGCACCGATGATCTGCGGAACGCCGTCCTTGCGCAGCCGCACCCACACCGTGGCGTCGAAGGCGAGCGACTTGTGCCCCTCGACCCGCCAGTCCTTGGTGCCCGGTATGGGATCGCCGTTGCCGTCGATCGCGGCGACCTCCTTGCCGCGGGCCAGCAGGATCACGATGCCGGGCATGGTGCGCACCAGATACATCACGCGCGCCCACCGCTCGTAGGCGTCGTTCCACAGGTTCATCGCTGGCTTGATCTCGGCATCGGGGTCCCGGCGCAGCTTGGACTGGTTCTTCGGCGTCCGGCGGGCACGCTCGTGAGTCCAGTTGACGAGCGTCCGCCACAGCAGCGACACCGAGTCGACGACCAGTACCACAGGCGGTTCCTTGGTGGCCGCTGCCCGCTTGGCCTCGGCGTGGACGGCCTCGACCTGGCCGAGGATGTCCCGGTAGGAGCCGTCGTGGTCGATCAACAGGTACTCAGCGCCCGGCACTCCGACGTATTCGTCGGCGGTGTCCTCGCCGAGCTCCAGCCAGTACGCCTGCCCCGTCTTGTTAGACCCGGTGAAGGCGGCAGCAGTCCAGGACTTGCCGCTCTTCTCGGGTCCCTCGATGAGGATCTTCGGCCAGGGCACGATGCCGGTCGGCTTGCGGGTGCGCAGGCGTGGCGCGGTCGCGGTAGACACAGAACATCTCCAAGAGGTTCATGGCTATATGCACTCGCCTATTTTTAGGCGGTGAGGATCTTCCTTGTCTCGAATAGGGGGGACCACTCGGGGTGCAGTTCGATGAGGCGTCTCGCGTAGCGCGACCGGAAGTCGTTGTTGAGCTTCCAGGGCTCCCCGCGGGTGGCGCGGCCGTACTGCCAGCGCATCACCTCGAACAGCATGCCGATGCCGATGCGCCTGAGGCCGCGCTCGACGCAGTCGGCGGTCAGGGCCTCCAGGTGTTCCAGGATCCACGGATTGAGCTGGTGAAACGCCTCAAACCGTTCCTGGATTGTCAGCCGGCCGGGATTCTCGGGCTGGCGGATGGCTGCGATAGGTAGCTCCAGCTGCACAGTCATCATGCCCCTCCTCGGTAGATGTATCGCGGCCTATTTTGCACGACCGTCCAAATGGCCTAGCGGTTACCCCTTCCCTATGTGGCTATTCTACTATGGATGGTGGGGATGGCAACTCTGCAACGAGTGCCCCGTACCAAGGTGGAGGGTCGGCCGCGGTCTCAGGACGCGGCTGCGGCCTTCTTCCCCCGCATCGAGATCACCGACCCCGGACCGTCATACCGACCCTCCTGCAGGGCCGTTGCTACATCCAGTTGCAACTGCCACGACCCGCCACGGCTCTTGCCCAACGTCATCTCGGCGCTCCCGAGCACCGTATCCAGCAGCCACAACGGAGACCCCGACAGCAGGTAATCCTCAGCCGGCAGCATCCCGCCACCCCGATTCCGAGCGTTCGCCGCCACGTGCTGACTCACGCCAAACAGTGCCGCGTACTCCTGCAACCCCACCAGCGGAGGCAGCTCGCCCTTCTTCATCGGCCGGACCCTCGCCTGCTGCTCCTCCTCCAACTCGGCCAGCAGCCTCTCGTCGAGCTGTCGGCCGCGACTGCCCGGCGGCAGGGCGAAAGCGACAGCCAGGCCCCCGGGCCAGAACGGTTTGCCCGACACGATCGCGGCGTCCTCGTAAGACAGGATCCCGTCGGGAACCCACCTGTCGCTGACAGCTGTCGGCGCAACGTTGTAGATCTTCGCGAACTCCTTGCGGCCCACGATCAGCGGCTTCGCCACGACGGCCTCCTTCCTCCTGCTTCCCGGACTGGGCATAGCAGAATAGCTTCCCGATCGTCGCGGGGGGCCAGGGGGATTGTTCACGGGCTGATAGCTTTCGAAGGCACATTCCAAGAGGTGCACAAGACCCCAGGCCGTATCAAGCCGATGCCCTGGGGGTCTTGGCTTCGCCGTTTCGGCGCCGGCTGCCGCGCCAGCCCCGGTCGAGGGAAGCCCGACGTCCCCAGCCAGGCACCACGGTCCGGATCCTGTCTCCTGCCCGGCCGCTGGGGCCGACGCGAGGCGCTCGGGGCACCACGACTCATCGGGCACGTCGAGGTGCAGTGGGACCTCACGCTCTCCCGAGGACGCCGCCAGACCCTCCTCGTCACTGCACGCGATCGCCTGAAAATCCTCGACCACGGCACCGACCGGCACATGTCAGACCAGCCGATCGGGATCGAGGCCACGCTCACGAACGCGTTCTGAAGTTGCGATCACGATCGCCTCCTCCTCTGTCAATGGCTTCTTACGAGCCGCCATCGGGCCCATGCTACGGACGCTCCGCGTCAGGGATCTGGGGAATTGCCTGATCGTCCACACCGGGTAATGGAATTGCATATTCCGTTGCGCGTGAATCTCCACTCGTCAAGCGAGCGCCGTTTCATGGCGTGTCGGCCAGAGAGAGGCGGTTTGGGTCGGAGGGCAGAAAACCGCTCGACCGAGTTGAGGTGTAGCTGCTACAAAAGGTCACGCAGCATCAAAGGAAAAGGGGGAAAAGTGAAGGGCAAGTTATCCAACAGAAATTTCACACGTCGCAACAGCACTCGTAGTGCCGCCGCGGCCATTGCCGCCGCCGTCACCACGTCAGTGTTGGTGATCCCTGCGGCTAGTCCCGCAAGTGCCCAGAGCCGTAGTCCCATTGGCGTCGCGATCAACAGCGTCGACTCCACGTGCAAGCACAACGGCCGCAACTACATCGTGCGGCAGTACTTCCGAGGAGTCCAGAGGTACACGCTGCGCTGCGGAACGACGACGTGGGGGTGGAAACACATCAAGTTGCGTCACGGCTGGAATGCCGGGATGGACGGCAAGATAAACAATGCCATCGCCAATGGGGCGCCCAATGGGCGAGGTGGATTCTCCATCTACACCAATCAATGCCCGCCGGTGGAAAGATTCCGCACCATCATCGGCACCCCTGCCGGACTGAATGACGTTCTCACTGCGTACAATGTCACGAACCTGGCCAGCGCCAGGAAGTGTTAGTTCCCCTGTGTGCAGGGGAAGTCGTCCGTCACCAGATGAGGCGAAGGGTGGATGAGACGCATGGTGAAGCAGACGCCAGCGGAGCGTGCCCTGGCTTGCTCCTACACCACTGGCGACGGGCAGGTCAGATTTAACATTGTGAGCCTGTCGGTCCATCATCATGCCGACCGCAGCGTG
Source organism: Streptomyces sp. YGL11-2 (assembly GCF_050054615.1). Taxonomy (NCBI): domain Bacteria; kingdom Bacillati; phylum Actinomycetota; class Actinomycetes; order Kitasatosporales; family Streptomycetaceae; genus Streptomyces; species Streptomyces sp. YGL11-2. The sequence continues at coordinate 115,859 of NZ_JBNHIN010000023.1, read as the reverse complement.
ACCTTTACGTACGAGATCGCTGTAGTGCGTCAAGGGCACCAAGATGAACGCTGGGAGTTCACGCTGCCGTGGGATGACAAGTCCTTCGTGGATGTGCTCACCTCACCTCACCCCGACCCTGATCGGCTCCGACAACTCGTGCACTTGGTCCGCACCTTGTTGGAGGAGTGGTGGGAGACCAAGGGCCAGAGCAGGCGTTCGGCGAAGATGGGGCGTCAACTGCACTGAACTGCCCGACAGTAGGCCCCGTCCCGCCCTCATTGGGCTGGGTGGGGCCTGCTGCTTGTCGGCCGAAGCTCGTCGACCCACATCCCGTCCGGAGCGAGAGGGCTGGAGCCGCACGATGACCTGTCGGCCGTGCAGGCCACATTCCTCGTGGCCTACGGGCTGCCGCGTGTGGGAAGGATCGCCGTCGGCACGGACAGCCCTTCCCGCCTCGGGGAACTCGTCGATGCCCTGCGGTACGAGGCCGAGGCGGACAATCTCAGTGCCTATCGGCGGCTCCTTCGCGAGCAGCGAGATCGTCAGCCCCTCTGAAGGTCCCCCGCAATCTGTGTAGCCATGAGGCGTGCGGGTTCAAGGCGAGGATCCTCGGGATGGGCGTCCGGGGCCAGGATCTTCGCGCAGACGAACAAGGTCATCAGCTTGCCGTCCCGGCTCTCCAGATCGTGGCGCCGCTCGTGGCGAACGCGCTCGGCGAGAGTCGGGACGGCGAGGGAGTTGCCCCACAATGACGCGGCATCCAGCCCTTGAGGGGCCATACCCCAGTCCTCCCAGTCGAACAGGCAGAACTCCGGCCCTGTCATGTTCGCCCAGTTGAGATCGGCGTGTGCCGGCAGCCACTGTTCCACCGACGTGTCGACGCCACCGGGGAGAAAGCGGTGGATCGCCTCGGCGACATCGTTCTGCGTGATCATCACGGTGTCCGGACTAGCGACGCGCCTCGTGTGCTGCTTGGCCAGGGCATCCAGCGACATATTGAACGCCCGCCACCAGTCGTTCGGCAGCGCGGGCTCAGTGGCCAGGACACTGCTGCCGACGGGCGCACCGGGCAGAAGGTCCGTCTCAACGGCCCGCCACATCACGGCGTCCCCAGGCTGCCTCCACGCAACGCCTCGATGCCACTGCGGCTTGGCCACACCCTCCAGGAGGGCAGCGCATTCGGTCCCGTTCCAGCCTCGGCTTCTGATCTTGTCGAGCCGACGCCGCTCAGTACGCACCCACGTCCCCGGTCCGTTCGCGCCCCCAGAGACCGTCGCTTCTGAGGATTGCGGATTGGGGTGACGTGTGGTCACTTTGGTTGTATGTCTGGTAGATGAGGTATCCCGATGGGGGTGGTCTGACCGCGTCGGAGCGGGCCCGGCGGGAGCGGGTGCGGTTCGAGGTCGCCGAGAGGTTCGAGCAGGGTGTGGCTCCGCCGGTGGTGGCCAGGGAGTTACGGGTGTCGCGGAAGTCCGCGTTGCCGGGCGTCGACCTCTTCGAACCCTCAGCGCCGTGGCGTACGTTCCGCTGGCGGGACGGACAGAAGCACTACTCGGGCTCGTATTGGTCTACCACCATGCGTGCTCATGTCGTCTACGAGTCGCCGCTGGAGCTGACGTCTGCTCTATGCCGACTTCGACCGGGACGTGATGGCGGTCTTCGCCCAGCCATTCCTACTGTCCGCCACGGTGGACGGCCCCCGAACTCTTGCAGGCCATCGGCCCTGGAGGCGCCCGGATGATGCTCCCCATTGCCCGGAAGCTCGTCCCCGAGGAACGCTTTATGGACCTCTACATCCAGCAGAACCAGAGCTTGTTAGAGATCGCGCGCGTCACCGGCGTCGGCAGGAAACTCCTGGCCAAGCTCGCGGACGAGTACGGCATCCCCCGGCACGCTCCCCAACAGCCCCCCCGGCGTCGACCGGGACTGGTTCTACGAGCAGCACTTCGTGCCAGGCCGGCCCCTGGCCGACCTGGCTCGGGAGAGGGGCGTGAGCCTGGACACGATGCGGCGGTGGCGCAAAGCCCACCAAGTCCCGCTCCACCGACCCGTGCGGCAACCACACATCCGCGAACCCCACTCCCCCGACTGGGCCCCGCCGATCCTCAGCCCCGTGGCGGGCAGCGCCGACGGCCGCCGCCGGCCGCAGATCTTCCTCCGCATCGTCCCCTTCCCCACGACGGACATGGTGTGCCGGACCCTTGGTCTGAATCAGCCAGCGGTCACCGGCCAGATCCAGCGACTGGAAAAGGCACTCGGCGGCCCCTAGCTGGTCTGAGCCCAGCGCGCCCACCCGATGAAGCTCACGGACCTTGGAAAGGAGATCTACGAGGCGGCCCTGCCGCACATTTAGAAAACCCAACAGTGCTGCACTGCAAGGCCCACCCATGCCCGGTTTGTTGCAGGCCTCACGCTCACCTACGCGAGCCCGTCACTATCACCCGATGGGCGGCAACGGCGGGCTATATCAGCCTTTCAGGCAGGCGACAGTAGTCTGGAGGTTCCCGGCTTTAACGCTTGCGGCCAATTCGGCTCCGGTCTCAGTGAATCGGCACCGCAGCTCGGCTTCAGCTTTATCGGGCAGGAGTTGCGTCAGCTCGGGCGGAAGATCCTCGCTCTTGACACCCAGCGCCCTGACCAGAGCGGCAACACTGAAAGGCCCTCCGGTGGCCTCGAACTGCCAGCCATGGACGTCCTTCGAGAAGTCTCCGCTGAAGCACAAGGGGGTGGCATTGCCGCTGCTCCCATCCACGCAGGACACCAGCGCACCCAGCCCGAACCCTCCTTTCTTCACGTATTCCAGGTAGAAGACCATGCTCATGTCCACCCCGGCAATCACGCTTTGCGTGCCAACGCAGACCTGCCACGCTTCGAAATCGTGTGCCGTTTCGGCTTTGACGGTCAGCTGCCGAAGTTCCAGTTTCCTGACAAAGTCCGGCACCTCGAAGGGGCTGGACTTCCACTTACCGGATGCCCAGTCAAGAACATCGGACATCTTAATTCCCGTGGCGCTCACGGACCACTGCTTGTGGAAGAGGTCTTCGGCGACGACCTCCAGCAAGAATGTCTTCTCGCCGATTTTGACGACGGGGTCGATATCCGCGACCCTGATCGCGGAGACGGCGACAGGCTCGACCTCCAGTCCTATGGTCACCGGCACCCCCCTCCCTTCCACTTGACGGAGAATCATCCCGGTATTGTTGACCAGTGTTCCTTGATGCTTTTTCACGGCCTCCTTGGAGTTTTTAGTGATCAAGCCAGAGCCATTGGAAGGGAGGAAATGCCCTCCCCGCGCGATATGCCTCCAGTCCTGCTCGCGTACCCCCTGCGGATAGTCGCCTGCAACTCTCAGGGAGAGCGTTCTCAAGTGAGAGAAGAAGGTGCCAAATTCGGCATCCCCTCCCGTGCCGCCCGTCGTCACGGACGCAATCTTCTTGAGCTCTTCCGCGGCAGTCAAGCAGTCAGGGTTCTGGAGCCTGCGGCCGAGATCCGGCTCAATGTTTTCACCCGGGTCGTCCACCCGGTATGCCACGCCTTCCAGACCGGACGGCCCTGAGGGGCCAATGATGAGATTCCCGGACGTCCAGCAGATCATTTCCGTCAGCTTCTCGACGCCCATCTTGAGATCCGTTCCCCCCTCCTGGTGCTCGACTTCCCCAGCGATAAGACCTTGCAGGAGATCCCTCAGTTCCCGCTTCTCCTCGGGCGTGAGCTCAGGATTAAACGGCAGCTCGGCCACAGAGCCTCGAAGCACCTTCAGGTAGTTCATGACACCTTTCGGTACCCCGCCCTTTCCCTGGGTGCCGTAATACCTCTTCGCCATGTTGTTCCAGGAATCCCTCAAGACATTCCAAGGGATCAGGTGATGCCGCGTCATGTCTACACGCGGACTTGACTTACTGCGAAGTCCCAGATCATCCACCCGTCTCGACGCCATTTGATCTTTTGCCGTTGTTGTATTGTAAGGATAGCTGCTGCGCTTATCGAAGGCGAGGTTGACGTGCCATTTAATTTCAGGTCGGACCACCGTCAACTCCAATGATTCTCGCAAATCAGGGTGAAAGGTTCTCGTTTTGCATCCGCCGAATCCGGTTGGCGGCGGTGATCTTCAGTTCCTGGTTCTGGTAGCCGGGTCCGAGGGGCGGCACGGGCGGATCCTCGTCGACCATGTAGACCAGCTGGGTCTTGTCCGTGGTGTCGTTCCGTGGAGCGAACATGGCAGGCCCTCCGATCCGCCGGGTCCGGCCAGCCCCAGTGCACGCCCAGTGCCACTGGATAGCCGGCCACCGGGGTGTCGAGAGAGATGCACTTCTGAGGGTGCTGGTTCGGTGGGATCGGCATGAGGGGTTCCCCTGATTTCGCTGTTCGCGGCAAACAGATCTGGCGGACTCTTGGGTGAGTTGGGGGTAGCCGATGTGGGCTTCGGTGAAGGCTCCGTTGGTTTGCCTCAGCTGCCAGTCTTCCAGTGACTCCTGATCTGGCCTGCCGGGCTCATTGGATGAACGGGAGGTGGGAGCTGAGTGTTGTGGCCTGGTTCAGTCCTTGGTTTGGCCCGCTGCGTGGCCGCTGGCGCTGAACTCTGTCGCAGTATGTGGCTGCGTGTGAGGGGTGGGTCAGGTGGTTGGTCGGTCGTTGGTGAGGCGTTCGATGCCGAGGGGGTTCCAGTGGAGCCGCAGCCCGGCCTCTGCGAGGAGGAGGCTGGGGGTGACGGTAGCGAGGTGGATCTCATGATCTTTCGGGATGGGTACGGTGAAGCATGGTTTGTGCATTCTGCCGTCGCTGACATGTCGGCTCTGCGGGATCAGGGTGACGTCGTAAACCGTCGTTTTATCTTGTGGGAGCTTCAGGTCCAGCTTGATGTGCGGCAGTTGAGTGGCGGGCGCGTCTACGAAGAGGGAGAGGACGCCGTCGGTGCCGGCTCGGAGTACGGCGGGGGTGTCGTGTGCGGGCAGCGGGAGTGTGGTGATCTGTGGCGTGCTGTGCAGGTGAACGGCTCCTGTGGCGGTCAGGTTGCCGACGGTGAGGTCGGGGTGGGCGATGATGACGAAGCTGTTGAGAGTGACCTTGTGGGGCGCTGTTGTGAGGTCGGTTGGGCTGATGGTCGCTTGCAGGGAGAGGGGGGAGTCGTGGAAGAGGTCCTGTGTCTTGAAGTTGTGCTGATTTCCTACGGGTTCGGTGATCTCGCCCGGGGCTGCCACGTAGGAGACCGTGAAGGTGATGTCCTGGCCTTTGGCGGAATTCGAGGTCCAGGTGAGTTCTGCGGGTGATCCCGCGTTGATGGACATGCGGTTGGGCGCGAAGCCGCCGACGGTGCAGCCGCTCGGTAGCTTCTCGACTGGAATGTGGCAGGTGTGTGGCTTTTTGCTGCGGGTTTCCGTGATAGCCACATAGGACTGGCCCTCGATGTTGCTGACCTTGATGTCGCACAACTTTACGGACAAGTGCTCCTGTCTCTCGATCACGGGATCAAAGCCGTCTTCGGGTGCGAGAGCGTATTCGAATCGGTTCTTGGTGCATTGCAGGTCCCATGGGCCGTGGTGGAGCTCCACATCGATCGTGACTCGGCGTACCCTGCTTGAGGGGTCGCATAGGGCTGTCTTGTTTTCGAATGGCAGGCCGAGGGTGATTTGTCCACATTCCACGTTGCCGGTACCTGTGTTTGTGGCGGTGATTGTCAGGCTGGTGCTGGTGCCTACGGTGACAGCCGGGCTTGCAGTTCCTAAGGGGCCTGCTTGTACGGGTGAGTTGGAAAAGTCGAGGGTGTAGTTGAGGATCAGGGGGCATTCATGTCCTGGGCTGCCATGTTCGCTCATGCTCGGCGCTCCGCCTTGGTGTTGTTGTGCAGCAGGCCGTCGCCCAGGGGGAACCACGCGACGCTTCCTTGCACGGTGGCATCGGCGTGAATCGTGACGGTGGTTCCCTGCCCGACGGGGACGAACAGCGTCTCCTGCTGGTTCGGGTCCGTGGAAGACGCGCTGACGGAGAAGTCCGCGTTGGTGCCGCCGTGGTAGGTGATTCTGAGTGTTGCCCTTTGGTGAGCTTGGCTGCTCTTGATGACGGCCACGACGTAGCCGTCCGTTTCGGCCACGGCACGGTCGAACTGCTTGTTGCGGTCTTCGACCTGACCTGGCTCGTCGTATCGGTAGGGGTGGCGTGCCTTGAGGAGCTTGACGTGTCCGTTGGCGGTGAGGTCGCCGGCCACTACGTCTCCGCCCTCGACCGTCACCAGGGTGAGCAGGCTGGTCTCGTGTTGCTCCCCCTTTGTGGCCGTGAGCCGGAAGGCGGTGGTGCTGGTGAGGTGGTCCACGGTGAACTGCCAGTGTCCGCCGACGTAGGCCAGATGAGGATCACCGTTGATCGGCTTCGTGGCGCTGCCGGTCTGGGTGGTGTATTCGAGGATGTAGTGAGGTGCTTCTTTGGGGTCCGGGCCTTGCCAGATGAGGTTGATTGGATCATCTCGCTTGACCTGGAGAGGGCGGGCTTGAAAGCCGTCGATCAGCCGGCCGGAGGTTTCCGGTCCGGTGGGCAGGTGGCGTGGGGCCGTGCTCACTGCTTCTCCTCGTGGTGTCCAGGGGCCGGTGTCTGGTGGTGGCTGTCGGGGATGAGACTGAGGTAGCCGGAGCGTGCTGTGGGACGGGGGTCCAGTGGATGGGCGGTGCCGTCGGCGGGGACGAGGGGGAGGGTGTGCCACTTCCCGTCCGTGGTGCGTTCGGTCCAGACGGCGGTGCGGCCGGTCTTGTCCAGTGCCAGGGGGTAGGGCAGGACGAGCTTGTGCGTGGTCTGTGCGTGGGCGTGGTCGGCTCCTGGCGGCCGGAGGGGGGCGAGCAGTGGGGCCTGGGGCAGGGACAGGCTCAGTCCGCGCAGTGCGGCGTTGACGAGGCCGTCGGGGAGGCGGAGTTTGGCGGCGGGCAGGATGCCCGTCTTCGCCTCGACGGAGCTCCAGGGATCCATCAGCAGGGTGGCGAAGGCGGCGGCGGTGTCGTCGGCCGGCTGGCCGGCCGACCGGGCCGCGACACTGAGGGCCTCGCCGTGCAGGACCGTTCGGAGGTAGACGGGCTCGGGAACGATCTCATAGCCCACGCACAGGTGCTGGTAGTCGATGGCCTTGTCGCCGGGGGCTGCGGAGGCTGCCGTGTAGTAGCCGAAGAGCCCGTCGGTGAGGTCGTGCGGCGAGCCGAGCTGGATGTTCCAGCGGGCCTTCCACAACGGGTGGGTGGCAGGCCCTGGGGCGGTCATGGCCGTGGCCCAGGAAGAGTCCGGCAGGGGCGGCCCGTCAAGCTCAAGGCGCAGGCGGGTGCGTACGAGGACGAGGGGGCGGCCTACGAGGAGGGAGACCACTGCTGTCTCGGGGTCGGTCGGTGGTGCCACGGTGGGCACGCCGATGTCGATGGCTGCGGTGAGGGCCTGGAAGCGGTCGGCGCGTTCGGTGCGGCCGCTGGCGTGGTCGGCGTCGGGGTCGACGAGCGCGCTCAGCAGACCGTACAGGTCGGGGTAGGCCTGCTTGAAGGGGGCGCCGGTGATGTCGGAGGGCCGCAGGAAGGGGGATCCGGGCAGGGGCACCCATCCGACGGCCTCTTTCCCCGCGGGTCCGACCAGGCGGACTTCGCCGAGGGCCTGGCCGCGCGGACCGTAGACCGCAAGTGCCCTCTGTGCCACGCCGCTGCCATGGGCGCGGGGCAGGATCCAGCCGCAGGCAGGAGTTTCATCGACGCCTGTGGGGTCGGCGTCGGGGTCGATGGGCCGGATGCCATCAGAACCAACGCTCAGGGGTTCGAAGCACAGTCTGGCCGGCTGGGGCAGGCGGGGGCGCAGGGAAACGAACCGCTGGGCGTCTGTGGTGCTGACGGGTGGGTCGACATCGGGGTCGGTCTGCCCTTGGCATTCGACGTGCAGGTCGCGGCCGGTGCGGGGCCGGAATGACTGCTGATTCGTCGAATCGACCACGGTGGCGAGCTGGCCGAACCGGTCGACGATGGCGAGGCCGGCGAAGGACAGCTGTCCTGCCAGTACCGGCGTGAAGGGCACCGGCTTATGGGGGTCGGGGGGGACGGGTACCGGCGTCAGTGTCGCCCCGGGTGGTGCGTCTGCGGAGGCGTCGCCATAGAAGGGTGTGCGTTGGACGAACCAGTCGTTCACTCCGGTCAGTTCCTGGGAGATCATGTCCCAGTTCCCGATGTGCTTGCGGAATTCGTGCAGGACCTCGTTGGCCTTGGTGTCGGGGTAGGTGTCCAGGTATTGGGCCACGCGCTTTTGGAGGGTGAAGATCGGCACGGGGCTGAGGTGGGAGCAGCCCTGGACCGTGTACGGGTCCGGGTTTTTCCCGATGGGGTCGAGGTCTTTGCGGGGTGCCGTAAGCCGGTGACTTGTGCCGGTGAAGGACCAGTAACCGGTGCTGTTGCCGGCGCTGTCGACGACGGGTACGGGGTAGCAGTAGGCGCTCCAGCGCAGGTACATCGGGTCCCACGGCTGGTTCCAGGGTGCGGCACCGGCTGGGAGCGTCTGCCCGGGGCCGGGCCCGACCATAGCGTCGGTGTAGTCGGAGGGGCGGGGAGTGCCCTTGCGCAGGAGTTCAGCGGTGTAGGCGTCGAGCACCCAGAATTCGCCCAGGAGTCGGCCGACCGTCTCCCAGGCCCGGGCACCGGCCTGCTGGAGCAGCGCCTTTTGGAGACTGGCGAAGTGGGCGGGAGCCGGGCACGGCTCGGGAGGGATCAATGGCGGGGACGGCGCCTGGGCGCGGGTGAGAATCTGGGCGGGGGTGCGGCAGGGCAGCGGCGGGGTGCTGTTGTCCAGCCGCAGTTCGGGAGGCAGACCCATCGGATAGGCAAGGGCAACGGGCTCCGCCGGCCGGTAGAACGGGGCGCCGGGCAGCTTGTCCACAGCCCACCCGCTCGGCAGCAACTGCTGGACGGCGCAGACGAACTGCGGTAGTTGGTCTCGCTTCGCCAGCGCGTCCGACCGCGCGGCAGCCGCGGCCTGCTGGGCGGGGGCGACGGCCCTGGCCATGAAATCAGCTGGTTTGCCGTCCAGGCCGGACATCCACCACAGCTCGTACCAGCGGCGCAGCGCGGCTCGAGCGTGCACCTCTGCCCGGTCGCAGTCGTGCTGGAGTGTGTTGAGTTTCCGCAGTGCTGCACGCAGTTCAGGGAAGTCGGTCTGCCGGGCCGGCGGCACGCCGTCTTGTGTCCGGGGAGGCGTGAGCCGCCAGGTGAAGCCACCGGGTGAGCTGTGGAACCATGATGTGCGCAGCGCGGCGTCGAGGGCCTCTGGCGAGGCGACGGTGCTGTTGTCGAGCACGTCGAGCAGGCCGGTGTGGAAGGCGTGCAGCAGTTGGGCCCGTTGGCGCCGGCGCTCCAGGTCGCCGGGGAGGCACTCGTCGACGACGGCGTCAAGTGCGTCGGCCGAGGAGTGGCCTGTGGAGACCAGGGATTGCTTCCAGGGGGTGAGAGGGCGCCTGGACGGTGGCACCTCGCCTTTTAGTTTCCAGTCCAGCCCGAGCACGGTGCCCACATACAGCGGGCGGGCTGTGTCGGACGCCCCTTTCACGGCCCAGCCGAGTGCTGCCAGGGCGTCGTCGACGGGCCGCCCAGCGCCGCCCAGGGCACCGCCTCCTGTGCCGTGGAAACGCAGGAGTTCGGTCACTGCGTGCGGGTGCAGCGGGCTGTCCTCGGGGCGGGAGTGCCAGCCGACTACCAGGTAGCTGACCAGTGCCTCGTCGATCTTCGTGTCGTTGCCGGGCTGGTTCAGGGGATCGTGGAGGGAGAAGACGTTCTCGTTGTACGGCTGGTACGAGGCGAAGGTGGGGATGCCCGGGCCCACTGCGGTCAGGAGGAACCCTGGGGCCTGGCCGGGGTCGTTCCATTCTTCGATGGACAGATCGTGCTTGGCGCCGATGTAACAGACCTGCCAGTCGTTACCCTGTCCGACCGTGCGCCGCAGATATGGCGACGTGCCACCGTCGCGGTGCGATTGGCTGTAGCGATGGTTGCTCGCGTAGTCGCTGTGGATCAGCCATCCCGTGGCTGCCGGACCGGGCAGGGGCGCACCGTGAACCGGATGGGGGCGGTGGTAGCGGACCACCACCCATCGGTTGGGAGCGGTGGGGAAGAACGGCTGACCCTGGCCCTGACCCTGTTTCGTAAGGTCGACCCGTCCGCGGCAGAGTGCGTCGGGCAGTTGCCAGTGGAGGAAGACACCGATGTCAGGTCTGTGGTCGGCGGATTCCTGCGGGTCTGTCCGCGTGCCCGGGGCGAAGCGCAGGTTCCACCGGGCGAAGTCCTGGTTGTAACGTACGGCGTTCGAGACGACGAGGGCCCGGGTGGTGACCGGTACGAGGATGATGTCGGCCGGTTCGGTCACGTGGTGCTCCTCTTGAAGGTCGCACAATAGGCAAGGTTCATGAGCTGCAGGGCGAGGCCGGCCGGTGCGATGGGTTGCTTGAGCTGGCTGGTGAGCGCCGGGACGAGGGGGGTTCCCGTGCCGCAGAGGTTGAAGACCTGCGGGCGATCGAGCCCGGACCCCGGCGAGATACCGCGCAGGCATTGGTCAACCGGCTTGAACGCCTCATTTTTCGCCTCGCCGGTTTTCTCGCCGCTCACCCAGCGCAGGTTGATGGCCCCGTGATCCTTGCCGTCCAGGGATGTGTCGATGCCGAAGTTCAGTGCATGGGGCGGCTCGCGCAGTACTAACGTCTGCGGCCACTTCGGGAAGAGGAGGAGCCGGATGTCCGGGGCCATTGCGAATGTGTGCGGAGCCGGCATGTCGGACGGGAGTTCCAGCACCAGGTCTGGCCAGTGCTGGATGAGCCGGGATCGGATCAGCACGCCGCCTTCCGGCAGGGCCTCGTCGGTGAACGCCCCGGCGAGGAGCCGGGAGGTGAGCACGACGTCGGTTGCGGACGAGGCTCCTTGACCGGCGGCCCCTGCGATCAAGGCGTCGAACCAGTACGGGTCCACGTGGAAGAACCGCAGGCTCTCGGCGGGGAGCATCTCCATGTCCGGTACCAGGAAGGAGAACGGAACTGCCGGGAGCAGGTCCTTCCAGGTCAGTCCCGCGTGGGCCACGTGCGGTCGGTGCCGTGCGGCCACTTCCTCCAGTGCCGCCTCGCATGCGGCTGCCAGGGGCGATTCGGCGGTGCGGGCCGCCATCTCGCGCAGAGCGCGAGCAGGCGCCGGCGTGACGGGCTCGACACGCGCACGCGCCGCGGAGCTGGGCGGCACGGCGTACGCCTTCTTGGCAAGCTGCTGGATATTGCGGCTGAGCTCGGACGGCATCCGGGCATCCCCTGCGAGCCATGAGTCGAATAGCGAGCGGGTGCCTTCGCTGCCGCCGTCAAGGCCATGTTCCCGCGCTGCCGCGGCCTGCTGCACTGCGCGCAGCCCCTCGCGTCGGTAGCGGGAAACTGCTTCTGCCAGGCTGGTGTTGGCCAGGGCGAGCGTCTGCCCGAGGGTGTAGGCGGCGGCGTAGCTGACGTCGAAGAGGCCGTAGTGCTCAGAGTAGATCAGGGCCGCGTCGGCGCAGGTCCACGTCGTGGCGGCGTCCCGTTCTCCGGGGGGAAGGGGATTTTGGGGGACGACGGGTGTCAGGGGGCCGCGCGTCCAGCCGTAGCTGTCCTCGCCGCCGTGCAGCCGGTGGACGAGCGGTACGTACCCATCCGCGAGCCGATCGCGGGCCTCTGGGTGGTCCACGGGGCGGGTACGCAGCCGGAGCATGGGGTCGAGCTTTGCCTCGTGGGCGAGGTGCTTGACGACGTCGCCGAAGGTGCCTTCTGCCCGGGCCTTCGAGTCGAAGGACCAGGAGGCCAGAACGACGAAGCGGACCCTGTCCGCGCGGGGTGGCAGAGGCTGGTCGCCTTGGAGATACGGGTAGCCGCCGTGCCCGCGCAGGGACACCAGCAGCGCCGTGTAGTGCCCGTCGGTCCGGGGCAGCCGGTTGGCGACCACCACGCCGTACTGGCCGGGCTGCCACCCCTCCCCCAGGGCGGCGATTTTCTTACCTTGCTTGGTGACCTGGCGCAGGTGCGTCAGCCAGCGCAACTCCTTGCGCAGCGGCATCAGGTCTTGGACAGCCGCCAGTTTGATGTCCACGGTCTGGCAGGAGTCGTCCACACCGGCGATGTCGTCGACGGTCAGGTTCGGAAGGACGACGCCATCTGGTGCCGTGCCCTTCAGGCTCTGAACCGGCCGGGTGGTGATCCACTGCCTGGTGTCGGGGTCGGCCACCAGGCTGCCGTCGGTGACCACCAGCAGCGCCAGCCAGGGGATATGGCTTTCGTCCCGTTGGCTGGTGATGGAGCGTTCCCAGGGGCGGGTCGCCTGGTTCAGTGTGATGTGGGGCAGGACGGTCGAGAAGTCTCCGGTGGCGCCGGGAGGTGGGTACTGGGCGTAGATGGACGCCGAGTCGAGCGTGAACTGCGGTGATTCGACGACGAATTCCTGGCAGGCGCCGGTCAGTGATACCTGTGACGGCCCGTGTGGGGTGACATCCTGGCTGACCTCGATCGTGTAGTGGCCGGGGTCGATCGCCGGGCGCAGGTCGTCCGCGAGTGTCACCGTGTGCCGGACAGGGGCAGATCCATGGGGCATGGGGTCACCTTTACGGGACGGCTGACAGAGGGTCATCGAGGACGTACGACCACACGCGGTCCGGGAAATCGGCGGGTGTGCCCCTGTGGGCGGTGGCGGGCAGGACACCTGCTGCGGCCAGCGCCTGGCGCAGCTGGTCGCGGCGCTCGGTGGTCTCCGGTGTGGCCATCGTGTCGCGGATGGCCTGCCGCACCGTCCCCGGCCGGCCGGTGGTGGGGCCCACGGGCCGGGTGTGCTGCGGGACCAGGGCGTCCTCGCCGTGTGTGAACACGACCTTCTCGAAGGAGAGTGTTTCCTCGGCGGCAATCTGTTTGAGCGGCCCGGTCGCGCGGGGCGGCGGGACGGTCAGCCGCATGCCGGTCTGCGCGCAGATGGTCCCGGCGCCCTGTGGTGCGGGCGGGCGGGTGCCGGTGTCTTGCAGGGGCTCGCCCCAGACACTGGTCGGGACCTGCTCGGTCGTGGGCCTCGCGTCCCAGCCTGCTTTGACGAGGTCGATCGGCTTCGTGCTGGGCCGTGGCCCCCTGACCGTGAGGGCATGGGTGACGGAGACGCCTTCCCATCCCAGCGGGCGCACGTCAACGCCGTTGCCCCGAGCTCGGCCGGGCTGCCGGCTGTGGGCAGAGAAGGGCATGGGAGAGCGGGTGGCCAGGACGAAGCCACTCTGCGACGCCTTCCACGGCCGCGCCTGGTTCTTGGCATCCGGCGCCGGTGGCCGGACGCCGGTCAGGGGCAGTACCTGGAGCTGTCCCCCATGCAAGGGCCCCGCCACGAACTCGGGCCAGGTCAGCCGGTCGGGCCTGCTCCCGCGTCCTTCCCCGAAGCGGATGTGCACGTCCCCCAGCACGGGGACGTGCACGGTGGCGATGCCCCCGGTGGGCGGTCCCCACAGCGACAGATCCACCCCGAGCTCGCCGCGGATGGTGCCGAGCCCTACATCCAGCGCGAAGCCGACGCGGATGCCGACGTCCAGCTCGAAATGGAACGGCGACCACTGGATCAGCGCGTCGCACTGGGCATGCAACCAGGCACTCAGCGGCCCGGCATGGAAGTCGACGTCGAGCCGGCCTCCGAGCATGAACGACCAAGGGGTGAGCGCCGCGTATCCCTCGCCCCTGATCGAGACAGCGTCGCTCACCGCCCAGTGCAGCCCCACCCGCTTGATGTCCGGGTAATGGCCGGGGCGGACGAACGAGGGGTGATAGCCGCCGAAGGAGACGACGAAGTCGCCCTGGTGCGGAGAGGGGTCCACCCACGTGGCGTAGGCGAAGCCGCCCTCGATGCGGCAGCTGGGATCAAGGACGTAGGAGTCCCGGGTGAACTGTCCGGCGAACGACAACTCGCCCGTGGAGCGGCGGTACACCGCCCGCAGCTCCAGCGCCGCCTTGGCGTAGGGATGCTTCTTCGGGAACTGCGCGCCGACGATACCCAGAACGGAGAGCGTGAAATCGTCCCCTGCCTGGAGCACGGCCAACAGGCTGCCGTCGATGAACTCGAATGCGGTGAACTGCGCGCCCGCCGCGAACCACATGCTGCCGGGTTCAGGCGTGATGACATCTCGCATCGCCTTGAGGACCTCGACAGATCCCTGCCCCACAGGGAACCTTTTGTCGTCCGTAATCCCCGCGATAAGAGGGAAGTCCTCCACGGCCGCCAGCTCGGGGACGGCGATCCGACTGTTGTAGCCGAACCCTCCGGCCAAGCCCGTCAGTTCGATCACGGGCGTGCCGATGTGCAGCCCGCCGACCTTGCCGAAGACGGCCAGGGAGACCCCACCGTCGTCGCGCTCGGCGTACGAGGCGACGGCCGCGACGCTCAGCTGCGGCGTGACCACCTCCGCGAGCCCGGTCAACAGGAGGTGGTAGCCCGCGGGCGGCTCCTGCAACAGCACACCGGCGGCGATGCGGACCGGGTCCCGGTCGTACTCCAGGCTCAGCCCCCGGAGGCAGCCTCGCACCTCCAGGTTCTTCTTCAAGCTGATGCCGAGCCCTAAGCCCTGGGCCGCGAAAGCGAGCCCGCCGATCGTGACGCCGGCGTCCACCAGCAGCCACACACTCTGGTCGGCGTAGGCCACTCCGATCCGGTTGAGTTCCAGTGGGCCGATTCCCTTGCCCACGGAGGACCACACGGCATGGGACTCGGGTGCCACCACAATCGGACTCCCGCCCACAGCCTCAAGCACAAGAGACTTGGTTCCCTGCCCTTCGGTCAACAGGGGGTAACGCTGCCCGAGCAGTGTGACATCGGCCTCAGCCATGAGCCCGCTCCCAGCAGGCCCCTGGACCGGCGGCTCACCTGACAGATCCCTGAGCCTGCGCCATTGCGGTTCTGTAACCTTGCCAGACAGGTACAGCAGGGCGACAGCGTTCACCTCAGCGACATTGCGTGGCATCTGAGCACCCACGACCGGGAGTTCGGCCAGCGAGAACGCATGCTTCCAGCTGAGGCACACCAGAGTGACACGGGCGGCCACGTCAGCCCAGCCCCGACGGCCCGTGGATGGTGAAGGTCCCCCATTTGTAGTTGCCGTCGGCGTCCTTCTCACACGTCCAGCCCAGTGACTGCCAGATCTTGCCGTCGTGCACACACAGCTTGTGGGTGGGCTTGAACTGTGGATCGATGGGGTCCGGTTCCGGCAGGGCCGCCTGGACATGAACAGCCGGTGCGAGGTTCTTGAACGTGACCCGGAATTTTTCGGGTACGTTCTCCGTTCCGACCAGCGGGACGATGCAGTATCGCTCGCCGGAGAATAACGTCACCCATCCGCCCACGAGTTCAGCAGCAGCGTCCACCTCGGTCCTAGCCGGAAGGTCTCTGGCAAAGGCATTACCCCACTTCAACGGGACCGGCGGGCACTGGTGCCAGGCCTTTCCCTTCCGCTTCTCCGGCGGCGTGGGCTTCAGCACCTGATAGGTCCCCGCATCGCCCACAACGAACCAGGGCTCCCCGTCCCGGACGAACGCAGCGGCCCGCTTGTCGAGCTGTCCACCGTAGGAGCGCCAGCCCTTCCCGTAGTCCACTCCGCACGGCGGATAGCCATCCAGGCTCCACGTCCACGTCGCCGGGTCACCCTGATATGTCTCCCGTCGGCGGCGAAATAGCAAGCCCCGTGGATCGAGAAAACACCCCTGCGCAACGTCTCTCTTGTCGGGGTCCGGCAACGCGAACGCCGTGGTGATACCGATGATGTCGGGGACACTCTCACTCATGCCCATCTCCCGGGATAGCGCCAGCATGTCGGTCCACCGCCGAAAGACGCGAAAGACCTGGCCAAAGACGACTGACCGACATCACGAATTCGATTCCAGTGGCTGCGGAGAATGCGATAGTGGCGATGTTACGTCACAGTAGGCCGCTATCCACTGTGAACAAGCCGTCGATTTTACGGGTTGGCGCGGACCTGCCTTCGTTTATTTCATTTTCCCCAAACCAGCAGGGAAGGAAACGGCGTCCCCCAGCCCATTACAGCGCCCACCTGATCGTTAGAGATCTCTTTGCTCGCGATTGACACCTCCATCTTAGAGGTCATGGAAATCAAATGAATCCATCCACGACCCTTAGGGTCAATAGTGTCAGAAGACCCCAGCAGCCACGAAGGATCGAGGCTCTCGTTGTAGCCCTGAGCCCCACAAACGGTAAATCTGCCAAATTTCTCGGTGATTGGGACGGAGCTGACTTCTCTGCTGACTGGGTCAAGAACCTCAATCTTTGCATCCTCGCCCAAGGAGGCTGAGAGTACGCAAACGCTAGATGTCCCCCTGATCAGTAGAGGAACTCCGGTGAACTTCTCGAAGAATTTCGGAGTGCCTGACTCCAGGTTGACGACAGTGGTTCCCCTCGTGCCGCTAGTGACGAAGAGAAATTTATCGTTATCGGTCTTCGTGATGAAGTATGGGTTGTCAACGACATCCCAGGTGGGGTGCTCGCCAAGAGAATAAGGAGGCGGTCCCTTCACCTCCTGCATGAGCAAAGCCTTGTTCCCAGTGAAATTACGGTCTCTAACAAGTGCGTAGACGCAGGTCCCTTGGGAGTGGACTGCGATGTCAATCACTGGCCTGCTGTCGGCATCGACCAGACGATAGGGGGTCGGTTCTGTTTGCGTACGAGTCTTTCCGTCGGGGGAGAGGGGGAAGGTGTAGAAAAAGCCACTGTCGTCTCCGCAGAACAGTCGGTTATCGACGTGAGGTGGCTGATCCGTGCCGTACGCAAGACCTGCACTGATCAACCTGGCATTGTTATGAGTTTTCAGCTGTTGAATTTTCGGACTGCCTGCACCCTCAGCAACCTCCTGCACGCCGCATCCTAGTTTAGGGCCCATGGCGCCATATGCGCGATAGACCAAGGCTCGACCTTCGTCGATTTTCACGGTATTAGTGCAGAGGGGCCTGCCGTCCAGCGTTACGGGAGAGCCGACATTCAGTGAGTCGCTAATGGGGATCATAGGGAAAGAGCCCTCGGTTTGCGCGTACACGGCGAATGACATGAGGCTGACCTTCTTCTGTATGATGATCTTGCGGCTCGCGGCCCGCAAATCGCTATGTTTTGACGCTTCAGGCAATTACTGAACCGGAACTGTCAGATTTCCTGCCTGCGGCTCACTTGTCAGCGGCGATGCCTCGCAAGAGCGGGAAACCGCGTTGTTCGTAGGACCCCTCTCAGGAAGAATCGCACGCTGATACCCGTACGCCAAGCATCTCAGGATCGTGAAACCCGCATCCGTGAGCGTCATGTCCGCCATCGAAAGCCACCAGACTCCGGGAGATGGGTGAGTTGCGCTGCCGGCACCATCGCATCGTCGTCGCTCACACTACGCCTGGCTCTGCCTGACCGCATAAGCTTGTCAAGAGGAATCGTTTCTTGAGAAGGCCGCTCGTCCAGTGAGATGAAAAACAGATCTTCTTTGGCCGATCCGACGCTAAATAACCCTCGTGCTAGGTAATTCACTAGCGCCTCAGCCGCCTCTTGCTTTTCCCCGCATGACCCACCATTCACACCTGGAACACTCGTTCAGGCCATTCACCTGTCACGCGAACCCGAAGTTGGCCGAGCAACTCGCTTCCCAGGCCTACTCAAGCCTGCCAGGTCCGTTGCAGAGCCTGTGGATGTCGCCGATCTTCCCTCTCCCCCAAATCAGCACGGCGGGCCACGGCGGCACGGAGAACAACGGCCAGGGACCCGCAATTGAGGATTGCGTGTTGGGTTGATGGTCAGGGAGGAGTGAGGTTGAGCCCGGTCTCCGCGACGAAGCCGTCGAGGAGGTCGGCTCTGTACTGCATCTTCTTCAACCGGGTGCGGGCACTGCCGGCGAGTTGGTGGGTGGTGCACGCGGCCAGGTTGGCCAGGGACTTCTTCAGGTGCGCCCACACGCCTTCGGCCGGATTCAGGTCCGGGGTGTACGGCGGGAGGCGGAAGGCCGTCAGTCACGTGCTGCGTGCTTGGAGTAGTTCGCGCATCGCGGTGTCCTTGTGCTGGGTGGCGTTGTCCCATACGAGGACGAGCGGGCCGCCGAGCTGCTGATGTGCGGTGTCCAGGAGCATGGCGAGGTCTCTCTCGCGGAAGCCCTTCTTCTCGCCCTTACGACCGGTGTGGGTCAGCATCCGGTAGATCAGCTGGGTGCGCTGCCCGGGCCGGACACATACCAGGGCTGCCAGCGAGATGCGCGCCCGGAGCCCTTCCCGGTGACCCTGACTACCGGGGTATGTCCGCGGCGGGACCAGGTGCGGGCCTTGGGCGGCTTCAGGCTCTGTCCCGACTCGTCCTCGAAGAGCAGCCACGCCCTCTGGTCCCGCACCGTCTTTCCACGCTCGGCCACGCCTCCTGCATCCACCGCTCCACCGCCTGCGGATCGCGTTCGGCGGCCCGGTGCACCGGGACCTGCACGCTCCACCCCATCTGGTGCAGAATCCGGCAGACCTGCGCTGTGCTGAACCAGACGTGGAACCGCCGCGCGATCAGCAACGCGATCCTCGGGAGCGTCCACTGCTGGTCCTCCACCCAGCCATGCGCGGCCGGCCCCTGCCTCAACGCCTCCTCCAGCCACACCCGCCACTCGGGTTTCATACGCGAGGACGGACCGCTGGGCCCCTTCGAGCGCAATGCCTCCACCCCGCCCTCACGCCACAGCGCATGCCCGGCAAACGCGGACTTCCGCGACACCCGTAACTCCCTGGCCACCACCGGCGGGGCCACACCCTGCTCGAACCTCTCGGCGACCTCGAACCGCACCCGCTCCCGCCGGGCCCGCTCCGACGCGGTCAGACCACCCCCATCGGGATACCTCATCTACCAGACATACAACCAAAGTGACCACACGTCACCCCAATCCGCAATCCTCAGTTGCGCACCAGCGTCCCTCTATCGAGCCGAGTTTGCAGACCACGCTCGACCTCGTCGAGCACATCATCGACCAGCTCAACTCGCAGATCGGCTGGGGCGCTGGCAGACAGGGAAGATGACATTGAGCTTCCTCGGCGACAGTCCGAAACTAGCAAGAAACCGGACCATCTCACTGCCGAACGCGTTCGAGATGCCCGTGGAAAAGCCCCCTGGGGGTTGAGCCGAACGCGACTCACCCCCCAGGGGGCCGGTGGCCATCTAAGCGATGCCAGGTTCTGGTTGTGGCGCCCATGCCACGGCCAAGGTCACGTGGATGCAGGCGGCTTCTGATGCAGAGCCATGGTGGTCTTCCGATCCTCGACGCGCTGGACGGCCTCACCCGTACCGAGGACCGCGGCGACGAGAGCGAGGATCAGACCGGTCGGCAGGTCCTGGACGTAGTGGGCGATCAGCGCCAGCGCCGCGGCGGCGATGGCGTACAGGCGGGTGCTGTGCGTGTGGATGAAGTCGAACAAGGTGTCAGTATCCGTAGGCGAGTCGGTGCAGGAGGCCCCAGCCGCGGCGGCCGATCGCCGGGTCGTCGGGCCGTCCTGTGGTGAACAGGTTGTGCTTGCGGTTGAAGCCGGCCACGGCCTGCTGGGTCTGGGGGCCGTAGGTGTCGGCGAGCGGCACCGAGGGGTCGAGCCACCCCGTGTCTTTCAGCGCCTGCTGCAAGCCCTTCGCAGACGGTGACGAGCGGCCCGGAGCAAGACCATCCGGAAAAGGAGGCGGGGCATACATACCTCCGGATGTCTTCCCCGGGATCGTGAGCAACTGCCCGGGCTTGATGACATACGGCGCGGTGATCTTGTTGGCCTGGGCGATGCGCTCCCAACTGACGCCGAACCGCTTGCCGATGCCGGAGAGCGTGTCGCCGCTCTTGACGACGTACGTCGAGCCGCTGCTGCCCGCCGAGCCTCCACCCGAACCTCCGTCAGTCGGTTTGGACTTCAGGCGCGCGGCAACCCGATCACGCAGCCAACCCATGGTGAAGCCCTCGGGATCGATCTTCCCGGGCTGCCACTCACGGTGCCCGATCACGCTGGCGGCGCTCCAGCCGTGGGCGCGGCACAGCGCCGCAGCGGCACGTTCGATGGCATCGAGCTGGGCCGCCGGCCACGGATCGCGGCCATCGCCGAGGTTCTCGCACTCAAAACCGTAGAAGTGCGTGTTGCCATCCGTATCTGCCTCGTTCGCCGAAGGCAGCGTTCGTTCCGCGATGACGGCGCTCAGTACGTCTCCGTCGCCGCGCCCGGCATGGTTGGCGCGGCCGTAACCGACCAGATGGACGGTGCCGTCCTTGGCGATCACGCCATGGCACAGCGGGCCGGGCAGGCCGTCATAGCCGCGCTCGCAGATGTTGACGGTGTTGGCCGTACCGGAGGTCACGGTGTGATGGACCATCACTCCGTTCATTGGCCCCCACGGCCCCTTGTGATTCCTGTTGTGGGTTCTCCACCCCGACCGCTCCACCACGCGCACGCCCTCGGCGCGCAGCGCGGCAACGAAACGGTCAGCACTGATAGGTGTCGCCACGTTCGGCGCTCGCTGTTCTCCCCGCGCCCCAATTGAAAGTGAACTGCCCCCATCGCCCCGGCTACGGAGCCGCGCCCCGCGACGCGAGCCACAGCTGGAGCGCCATCAGCCCCAGCGGCGACACCAATGAACTGACCACGAGCCGTCGTGTTGCTGCAGCCTGTGCTTGATCCTCGCGGCGTTGCTGCTGGGCACGCTCCGTCGCCTGGTCATGCTCGCCGCGCAGCCCGGACAGACCAGCCTCGATCTGGCTGATGCGCCGATCAACCGCACGCTGATCGGCCCGGTACACATCCTCGGTGACAACCTGGTCCAGGCGGGCGGCGAGCTGGGCGAGGTCACCACGAAGATCCTCACGCAACTGCGAGACGGCACGGTGCAGCTCCCACAGCGTGGGCTCCGCGCCCGGCGGTACGGACACCGCGATCCTCCTGGCGGCCCCGCACCCATCTCGATCGTACGGGTGCGGACGTACCGGTTGAGCGGCGCCGGTTGGTGTCGGCAGATGCTTGCGCGATTTGGCTGTTCTCCGTGACCGAGTCATCTCGCGGTGCAACCAGACGACGACACTCCTTTTGGAATTTGCTGCGTTGATACGCGGCATATGCGCACACTCCAGGTGCTCGCCGGCTCCCTCGCTCCGGCAGCGACTCGCCGGGCCGCTTGATGGACATCGCCCGCAACTATGACCGCATCTGCCTGCGAGCCGAGGGCAACCTGCAGCCCGACGCCACGGAACCCGAAATCCTCGCCACCCTGCTTGCCATCCGCATGCTCCGGGAGAAACTCGACCACGATGAGCTGAAGCTCACCACGTTGGCACGCACGAAGCGGATCACCTGGGCACGTATCGCCCAGTGGCAAGAGCTGAGTGGCCGGCAGGCGGCAGAGCGCCGACACCTCCAGCTCGGACGCGCCCACACACGGCCCGATGGCACCGTGCCTCGCACGCAGAACGAACGCGTCGAGTACACCCGTGAGTTGCGTAGCCGTCGCGCCGAGCGTCGGTGGGCCTTGGAGCATGCCGCGCGGATCCGACGCATTGCTGCACAACTGGCGGCCCTTGACGACCTCCAGAAGCGCGTAGATGGTTCCCACGAGGCTCGACTCATGCATGCCCTCAGTCGTTCTCCTGCCGAGGAGCAACCGTCGCAGGCAGTGCTCGCGTGGCCCAGAGCCCTCCGGGAGTGCGTCGCGTGGGACGAGCGTTTCCGCAGCACTTCATCGGCCGCGCTTGTCGATGAGGACGCAGACGACTCCGACTGGCATCGCCGACAGCGGGAAGCCGATATTGTGCATCGCCTCCTCGGCCTGATTGTCTACGCTGCCAACCCTAGGAACATCGACCTGTCCGACCTCCCCGACTTGGCTGACGCGATCTTCGACCTCCACAACGACTCGCAGCAGGCAGCCAAAGCCCGCCGCTGAGCAGAAAACCGTACGGTGCTTGTGGGGTGCAGTGTTGATGCCACTCCGCTGGGTGCCTCGGAGAGCGATACGTGGTCAGTCGGCTCGGCAGCTCACCCCGTCGAACCCCACCCAGGTACTGCGGTTCCCGAGCATCGGGTACAGGTTCAGGGTGCCGTCGATGCCGATGTCGATCCGCAGGATCGTGCCGTTCGCTGTGGATGGGACGAGGACATGTCGGCGTGCGGCCGGGCGGTATCCCTGTGGCAGGATGCCGAGTTGGCGCCCGGGAGGGATCTGGGAGTCTTTGAGGGTGACGTAGCCGCAGAGTTCGATGGTGCGGTTCGCGGTGACCCGGACCATCGCGGGGCTCGTGGCGTCGGAGGTCACGCCGGTGCTGAGCTCGGTGATGCGGGTCCAGTCCGTTTCGGCGTGGGTGATCCAGCCGTTGACGGTGATGCCGGTGGGGGTGAAGACGGTCAGGGTATCGCCGGCGGTCGAGGCGGTGCGGATGGTGACCTTCGCGCCTTCCAGGGTCACGAAGGAGCGGGCGCCGAGGTTCCCCGAACCTCCGGGGGCGTCTCTTCCGTCTTCGGCGTAGAGCTCGCAACTGCTGCTGCCGGTCGGTCCGTTGGCGCTGACTCCGTGGAGCTGAGACTGCCCGTGGTCCTTGTTCAGCCCGGAGGTTGCCGTGAGGTTGAACGAGCCGCCTCGCACCCCGAGTTGCGGGGAGAGGAGGTTCAGGCTTGAAGCGTCGGGGAGGTTCCAGCGGTCGATCTGCACGGCAGGCGCGGTCAGCGCGGCGTAGGGCAGGGCGGTGCCGTCGGCGTTGACGCTGGCTTTCAGCGTTCCCGGCGCCTTCTCCAGGCCAGAGTCGGAATACAGCAGGACCGACGGGATCTCCTCCAGCGGGGAGGGCGGTTGTGGGGTGACGACGACGCGGTTGCCGGTCTCGGCGGTTCGCACGGTGGAACCGGTGACGATCGCGCCATCGATGGTGCCCCCGGTGATCCGCTTGCCAGAAATGGCGTCCGCGGCAAGGGTGTCCGCAGTGACCGCTCCCGCTTGAAGATCCGCGGCGGCTGCCCGGCGCGGCGTCCCCGCCACGGTGCCACTGGCATGGCCCGGTGTGCCGGACAGGCTGCGCCCGCGCAGGCGCACCCACCAGTTGGTGTAGGGCAGCGGCACGGTGCAGGATCCGCCCTGCGGGGTCTCGATGGTGTCGCGCAGCGTGCCCTGCGTCGCCTCGAAGTCCGGTGACGGCCCGACATGAACCTCCACGCGAGCAAAGTCGAGTGGTGCCACTGACGCGTCGGTGAACGTGCCGTCCCAGGACACCGACAGGGCGCCGAGAGCTGCCTCGACGGTCGGGGCGACGGGCGTGGGTGGGGGAGGGCCGTTGACGACGCTGACGCCGCTGGAGCCGTCCGGCTGCTGGCCAACGAGCGCGCGCAGCGACCCTTGAGCGTCATACACCTCCAGGGCGCCGTCCTCGATCGATGCGTTCACGAGCTTCGGCGCCCGGAGCAGGGTCTGGACGTGCTTCTCCAGGCGCGCAAGTCGAGTGCCGATGTCGGCAGGCAAGGCAGTGTCCTTCCGGGCTATGCGGCGGTGCCGTAGTGGTAGGCGTCGGCGCGGGCGAGGCTGAGCGTGGCAGTCTCGCCTGCCGGGGTGTCGGGCCGGATCGTCCAGCCGGTGATGCGGCACCAGCCGGACCAATGCGTCCACTGGGAGCGGACGGTCACGCGGACGTCGTCCCCGACCTGCCAGGAGCCGATCGGCGCCTGGGGGTGGTCGCGGACGGTGATCTCCTCGACGTTCCCGAGGGACTGCCGCCATGCCCGCTCGGCCTTCGCGCGCTGGGCCAGGGTGTCTTTGCCCCGGACCTCCGGCAGCTCCAGGACATGTTCCAGGCGCAGTCGATTGTTACGGACGGCGTCGATGGCCCGTTGCTGGGCGCGGCCTTCGCCGCTGCCGGTGGCGATGACGACCTGCGCGTAGTCGTCGGCGCTGTAGGTGACCGGCGGGCTGTCGATGATGTTGATGCCGCTGGTGAACGACACGTCGGTGCGGCGGGCACCCAGGCGTGGATAGCCCAGCTCGATCCGGCGGACCGGCTGCCGGTGGTGCCCCCACCAGGTGGTGCAGGTGTAGTCGGGGGAGTCCGGGCCCTTGACGAGATCGTCGAACTGGTCCCCCAGGACGGGAGTCTCCCACCAACGTGAGTGCCAGGGTTCGGCGGCCGTGCCCACGGTCGCCGTTGACGTGGTGGCGTCGACCGTGAGGCCCAGGTCGCCGTCCGGGACGGACTGGGCGTAGTCCACGATGTCCCGCGCGATCGTGCAGGGGTCGGTGTTGACGTAGGGGCCACGGCCGTTCAGTTCGCCGTCGAGGTCGTGCCGGCGTTGGAGGTAGGAGGACCAGCCCGCGGCCTCCACCTTCAACTCGTCGCCTTCTGGTTCGACCTGCCAGATCAGGCCGCCCCAGCGCAGCAGCCCATCACGCTCGACGTACAGCAGTGTGTTGCCGGGGTCGGCCAGTTCGGGGTGCAGCCAGGCCAGCCGCGGGGTGAGAGTGCCACGCAGGTGCCCCGGACCATTGAGCTCCGGCCCGAACTCCACATCCGTCAACGGCAGGTGTGGGGAGAGCCATTCGCCGGTCAGGGCGTGCTGGGTGAGGTACCGGTAGGTCATACCGGGCCCTCGGTGAACTCGACGTCGACCACGATGGAGGTGCCCTCGTCGACGGAGAGGTCACCCTTTTCGTTCTTGCTCATCCGGGCCCGCAGGAACAGCGGCTGGCTCGTGCCGCGGTAGTTGGCCGGGAGTGTGAGGGTGTCGGCGAGCACGGCAGTGGTGCGACGGACCCCGTTGCCCTGATCATCGTCGATGACGGTGCTCTCGCTCTCGGCCGTGCCCAAGACGATCTGCATGGTGCCGAAGACGTCGGCGAAGTCCAGCCGCAGGCCCGCCAAAGTCACCACGACGATCACCTTCGTGGCCCACTCGGGAACAGAGATCATCCAACGGGCCTCGGCCGGCCACACGTACCACTTGTCATCGTCCCGCCACGCCTTGCTGAGCTGGCGCGGGTAAGCGGTGTACAGGGCGCGCTCGCGACGGGGGTTCGCGACCTTCCGCAGATCCTTGATCATGCCGACCGTCACGGTGCCGGTATTGGCGGGCAGGTCCAGCCGGGCTATGGGGATGCCGGTGACGCCTGGCGGCACAGCGGTCGCGGTCTTCTCGACGTTGGGGATGATGTCGAATGCGTTGATGGCGTCGGCCGCCGGATCCAGACCGCCTTCGTATTCCGGGTCCGTGATCCGCAGGACTACCAGGTCCGAACGGGGCGTGGCGCCTGTCGGGGCGACCGGGACGGTTGTGGTGCCGATGTTGTAGGCGGTGTAGGACCCCTGCCACGCATTAGCCTTCCCCCGGACGACGGCTGAGCCGTCAGCCACCTGCACACCAGCCCCCGGCACCCGCAGCGGGGTCACCTTTAGATCCGGGGCTGCCGTGATGCCCTCCTGGCCACGGGAGAGGTCTTTGATCATCTGCCGGAACGTCTGCGCGGAGTGCGTGGCGCCGTCGACGAGCAGAGGGGCTTGGGCAAGAGTCATCAGGATTCTGTCCTTCGGCTGTGCAGGGAGATGTAGGTGTCGCGCCACGTCGCGGTCAGGCGCGCGGTGGCGGTCGGGTCGGAGGCGGTCCAGCGCAGTTCACTTCGCCCAGGCGGCAGCACGAACGTGTCCAACCGCGAGGTAGTGGGGGCAGCGCCGCCGTTGTCCCGAACGATGTGGATCTGCCCGGGGCGGGTATCGACGCGCACCCACTGGCCGGCGGCCAGCGTGACGGGCACAGCAACGGTCCGCCCGCTCTCGACGTGCGTGATCACGGGATTTGAGCACGGGCCGTGCACGGTCAGGACCGGGTGCGCATCGACATCGCCGTTGTTGGTCACCCAGCCACGCCGTGACTGGCCGGACGGATCCGCGCTGGTGACACGGATCGGGGCCTGCACCGGAGCCTTGAACCCGCCACCGGACAACCAGCCCAGCCGCAGATGCGCCTGCTGCTCGATGTCGGCGTAGTAGCGCGCCCCGGGAGCCACGAACTCAAGGTCGAGTGGCACCCAACCAAACGCCGCCTTCTCCAACGTCGGTCCGATCTTCCGCAGCCGGCCGAGCAGCACCCGCACCGGCGCGCCGGGCCACTTGATCCGCAACGGCATGACCGCCCCGCCTACCGTCCGTACCGGCGCTTCGTCCGCGACGGCTTCCAGGTCCGCGAGGATCTGCATGGCAGCGGCAGGATCGCCGGGAGTTTTGATCGCGCAGTCGATCCGCAGTGTCCGGGCCTCGTACCAATCCGGGCCCAACCACGCACCATCGGCGTCCGGTTGAGGCACCACCTCACCGCGCACCCCGGCACGGCCCAGCCCTTCGATCTCCGCGATCGGCACACTCGTGCCGTGCCCGATCACGATGCCGCCGACATCGAATTGGAAGTCCTTGAGCTCGGTCATCGCAGGACACCGCCCCGCTTGGCGCGCCGCATCTGGTACGACACAGCCGAGGCGATATCACTCGCGGTGGAGTTGGACCGCGTGACGTTGATGGTCTGGCTGCCGATCGCCGGGGCCTGGTGCACAACCACGATCTGAGCGCGGCCCTCCTTGGCGTCGACCAGTCGTCGCGGTGTGAGCGAGTACCCGAAACGGTCCGCAGTCTGCGCCAGAACGCCGGTAGCTCGCTGACGCTTTGCTGCCGCATGCGGGATGTACGACTCCCCACGGGTCTCCGGCTCCGCGAACTTGATCAGCCCCTTGCCGGAGGAGTAGACGCCCGGTTCCCAGATGCCGCCGTTCGCATACGCCTTGCCGGCGTTGGCCTTCGCCAGGTCGGCCAGGAACCGGTCCGCCTTACCGCCCGCCTTCGTGAGCTGGCTCTGGGAGGCGTTGGCGACCTCGATCAGCCGGTCCTCCTCGATCCCGGTCAGCTCTGCCACTGTGTGGATGCCTCGGCCCTTCGCCAGAGCACCGATGATCTTCACCAGGTCGGTGAGCTGATCACCTTCGAGGAGCTGGCCGGCGGCCTGCGCGGCGGTGTTGGCCTGCCGGGCCGTCTTGGAGTCCCGCACTGCCTGTGCCGCGAGGGCTTCGGCGCTGTCGTCGTTCTGCTCGGCCAGACGCTGAGCCAGCGCCCCGTAGCCGCCGGCCGCCAGCTTCGCCAGGTTGTCCTGGAAGGCGGTGGTGTCCTTCACGGCGTTATTCAACTGGCCGGTGTAGTCGGACAGTGTCGCCTTCGCGGTGCCGGCGAGCTTGGTCAACTGCGTGGCCATGTCCTTGACGTACCGGGTGGACCCGCGGGCCATCTTCCGGGTCAGGGCCACACCGTCTTCACCCATCTCCTCAAGGGCCTTGGCAACGTCGGTTCCCGCGCGCCGGGACACTGTTGCAAGGTCGTTGCGCCAGGCCGCGGCGGTGCGCACCGACGTCCGCAGGTTCCTTTCGAACATGCCGAGGTCGAAGTGCTCGCTGCCGTCCTTGCCCTTGCGCTGCGACTTGGAGACGACATCGGAGATGGAGAACCCGGAGGAACCCAACGGCTGGTAGGACCAGTTCGACAGGCCACCGTCGGCGTACCACGCGATCCCGGACGGGTCTCCGCCCAGGCGCCGCACGATCTCCTCGGTGATCCGGCGCGAGCGAGGACGCTTCGACGGTGCGAGCGGAACGTACCCCTCGCCCTGCGTCTCTGGCTCCGCCCACACCCGCATGGCGCCGGCGGGCGCGATCTGCGCGACGTGGTTCTCGTGGAGCCCGCCGTCCGCGTAGGGGTAGGTGACGATGCCGCCGTCCTTCTTCATCAACGGAACCCCGTTGACCTCCGCGCGGGGCACGTTGACGGTCTGGACGTAGTTGGTGATCGTCCGGCCGCGCAGCGAGTTGATCGCGGACTGGATCGCCGCCACACCACTTTGAGCGGGCCCTGCCGGCACGGTCACGGACACGTTCTTGCTGCCCGGAATGCCCGCGATCTGGAAGCCGAGAGCCTGGAGTTGCGCGCGGGCCCCCTCGGTCGGGGCACTGACCGTGACCGTCCTTCCGCGCGGCAGGCCCCTGATCTTCTGCTGAACCTCTTCGAGGCTGTTGATGGTGCCCGCGGTCGCGGAGGTGACCGTGATGTGCTTGGCGCCCGGGGTCTTGGCGATCTTCGCGATCAAGGAGTCCAGGTCGTCGCGCGCCGCGTCCGTGGGGGCGGTGATCTGCACCCGCCGGTCCTTGAGGTCCTTGATGCTGAAGCCGAGCTTCGTCAGGTCCTCGCGGGCGTCGTTGCTCAGCGTGGCGATCGTGACCGTCTTACGGTCCGGCCACGCTTTGAGTTCCTGCTGCACGGCGATCAGATCGGCCATGGACTCGTCCATGCCGGCGGTCTGAAGAAGGATGGAGACCTGCTCGGGCACCAGGCCCGCGGCATCGGCGAGCTTCGCGGCCTGCTCGGCCCCCAGACCAAAGCCCTGCGCTGTGGAGATCGCCGACGCTCGGGCCGTGGCCATTTCCTTCTGCGCGGCCTGCAACGCCTCCGGGATGCTTTTGCCGTTGGCCTCGGCGTACTGATAGGCAGCCAGCGACGCCTCGGCCGCGTTCGTCGACAGCCCCTGCAACAGGTCATACAGCTTCTGTCCGTTGCGGGTGACGGTCGATAGTGAACCGTCCATGTTCAGCAGCGTCTTGCCGAACCCTTCGGCTTGGTCAACGCCGCCCTTCAACGCCTCAGCGGCATCGGACACGGACCGGTTCAGGCGCGCCTCGGCCGCCGACAGGTTCACCGAGCCACCCGCGAGAACATCCAACGCATCGTGCAGGGCCCGCGCACGCGAGTCAGCATCGGCTGTGGTGTCGGACAGGCGACGCATGGCGTCGGAGAACTTCCCGAACGGTCCGACTGCGTCGGAAGCCGACCGGCCGCCACTGCCGGTGGCGTCAGCGAGGTCCCTGGCGTCCTTCACCGCCTGGGACATCTCACCCTTGACCGACCCCAAGGCGTCAGCCGCCCGGGCCGCAGCAAGCCCCTCATCGTCGTACGCCTTCGCGGCACCAGCCGAGGTGGGGATCCACTTCAGGTGAGCCTGTGCGGTGTCGCTCAGGCGCCGCTGAAGCGCATCCAGCCCTCCGTCCTGGCTCACGTAGGCGTCGGTGAGCTGCCGGACACTGACCCCGGCCTTCGACATGACATCGACAAGCCGACTCTTACCGTCGAAGACCTTCGTATCCATGACCGTCTGCGCCGCGGCCACCCGGACACTGTCGTTGACCGCACCGTTGGACTCCCGCAACGCCTGCGTGAGCGTGCTGATCCGCGACTGGTGCTCAGCCGCCGCCTGCGCGGCCTTCTGCTGATGGTCAGCGAGCATCGACAACCCCACCCCCGCCGCCGCGATCGCCACACCCCACGGCCCGCCCAGCGCACCCATCAACCCACGGGCAGCACCGCCCACGCTGGCGCCGATCGCCCGAGCCACTCCACTGATCGGACCGCTGGCGCTGCGGAACGCAGCGGTCATCTGCCCCACCACCGGAATCCGGGCCTGCACCACCGCCAGAGCTTGACCGATCCGCCCGATGGACTGGCCCTCAGCAGCCGCAAGACGCTCCTGGACCCGCATCTGATCACCCAACGACCGATACGCCCCAACGACCGGCCCCGCCACCGTCTGACCCAGCCGCGACATCACCGGCGTAACACGGCGGGCTAGCAGCATCGCGATGATCGCCGTCTGGATCGGCCCCGGCAGCGCCCCGAAACCACGCACCAGCCCAGCCACGACGTGCCCGATCGGAATCAGCGCCGTCGAGACGGAGCCGGCAGCAGACGAGGCCAGGTTCAGGGCAGTGACGATGATGTCGAGCGCGGTCCCGCCCGCACCTGCTTCCTTCGCGACCTCGCCGATGGCGTCGGCCACGGGGGAGGCCGCTGACATCATGCTGCGCAGGACCTCCAGCAGGGCGCGACCGCCGTTGACGAGGACGTTCAGCCCCGCAGCAGCGGTATCGAGCGCAAGGTCACCCAGCGGCCCGCCCAGGCCCCCGAGCGCATCACCGACCTCGTCCAGCCCGGACGACACCGCCTTCGACACCGACGGGCCGACCAAGGTGTACAGGTCGTGGAGGTAGTCCAAGGCCCCAGCCAAATGGGGAGTGGCGGACGCCATGCCCGCGGTCAGCAGTCGCGTCAGCTTCTCCAACCCCGGCGCCGCGGCGGTGAACAGCACCTGCCCGGTATTCGACGCCTGTGTCTTCAGCTGGGTGACGGCACCGGCCAGGCCCTTGGTCTGCGACGCGGCAATCTCCCCAGCGGCCCCGGTGCGGGCGATCGCGGTGTGCATCTGGTCGAACGCCTCAACGCCCTGATGTGCCAACGCCGATGCCCCTGCCAGGGCTGGCTTGCCGACCACATCGGCCAGCGCCCCAAGGAAGTTCTTCTGCGACATCCGGTGCTGGGCCTTCTCAAAGCCCTCGATCACCGTCCGCAGACCACGGAAGTTGCCCTGCGCGTCCCACGCCTCGACGCCCAGCTCGGCCAGACCCTCCTTCATCCGCTTGGTGGGACGTGCCAGATTGGTGAGCATCCCCCGCAGGGAAGTGCCGGCCTTCGAACCGAGGATGCCGGAGCGGGCCAGCATCGCCACCGACGCCGCAGTGTCCTCAATCGAGATACCGAGCTGCGCTGCGACCGGGCCGGTGTAGGACATCGCGTAGTAGATGTCCTGCAACCCACCCGACGCGGCGTTCGCCCCTGCGGCCAGCACATCCGCGGCCCGGCCTGCGTTGTTGGACGACAGACCGAACTGGTCCATCACATCGCCCAGATACCGCGCAGCGTCGGCTGCCGACAGGTTGTCGGCGGCCGCGAGCTGCATCGCCGCCCGCGCGTTCGCTATCGACGAGGTGGAGGTCTGTCCCGCCTTCGCCAGCTCCAACATCGAATCCGCGGCCTTCGCCGCCGACGTGCCGGGGATCTTCAGATCGGCGCCGAGCTCGCGGGCCTTCGCCGCGGCCTGCACCATCTCCACACCCGAAGCGCCCGTGACCGCGCCCCACTTGTTGATCGCTCGCTGGTACTCGTTGCCCTCCTTCGCGATCTCCGCCAGCCCAGCGACGATGCCGCCGCCGACTACGAGACTGCGGAGGTGGTGCAGCTCCTGTCGGGAGGAGACGATGCCGTGGCGAAGCTGCCGCATCGAGGCATGCCCATCCGCCCCGACACGGCGCAGACCAGCCCCCGCACGCTCCGCCTCGCGGCCGATTCCGCGAAGGCCGGAGGCAGAGCTGCGGGAGCCGGAGCCGATCTGGGCAAGGCGCCGGTTCAGGGCATCCGTGTCACGACCGAGCCCGCGCATCGCGCGGGAAGCCTGGCGGATCTCCGACAGAAGGTTCGCGAAGTCCGCCCGCGCCTGAACACTGAGCGTGTAGGACGACACCTACCAGCGCCCTTACTCCCCACGCCCCTTCAACAATCCCCTCCCGAGCCCCCGCGGCTACGGGCGTGGCACCAGTCCGATGCGCACCCCATAGCCGTCCGGGCCCTCGGGCACCTGGTCCTGCTCGTGGGCGATCAGCTCACAGCCCGGACACCGCACCGTCGTCGTGACATACGCAAACCGGTCCCCGCCCTGCTCCTCATCCCACTCCGCAGACCGCGTCCCACACTGACCACACACCGCGCGCTGATACGCCGCGAACGCCAAAGCCTTGGCCCGATCGGTCTGCGACCACTGGCCATCACCGGACCCCAGGAACTGCGAATGCGGAATGCCCCACCGGTCGCACAGCTCCAACTCCACGCGA
This sequence comes from Streptomyces sp. YGL11-2, assembly GCF_050054615.1. NCBI lineage: Bacteria > Bacillati > Actinomycetota > Actinomycetes > Kitasatosporales > Streptomycetaceae > Streptomyces > Streptomyces sp. YGL11-2. Next base: position 84,129 of record NZ_JBNHIN010000023.1, on the reverse strand, counting down.
AGCTGCGCGTCCCTGATCAGCCTTTTCCCAACTCCACCGTCGAGGTCCGCACGATCTGCTGCGCTTGCCACGCCGCCGCGAACAACGCATTCGACTCCGCCACCGGCCACGAGTCCAGCAACTCCTGCGCATCCTCCTCACTCATACCCTCGACCGCGTTGCCCCGGTCGTCGCGTTCGACGTGAGCGGCTTCGATCAGCGCCGCGGGGAACCGCTCCGGATCCCACGCATCCCCATCCTCTGCCTGCGCCTCGCTCGGAGGGAACCGCTTGATCAACCCATCCAGGATCGGCCGCGGCAGGGCCCGAAACGTCAACTCCACCGCAGCGGCCTTGAAGCCTGCCTGTGCGCTCTGGAGCTCCTGCTCGGTGCGGCGGGTCTCCTCACTCGACTCGCGACCGGCCTCGGCGTCCACCATGCGCCACCGCGACAGCTCCAGCGCCGCCGCGTCCACACGCGCCTTCGCCTCCTGATCATCACAGATCACCAGCGTGTGCTCGGGCAGCTGGCGAGCGCGCAGCCGCGCCATCTTCTTGGACCAGTGCGCATCTCGACCCACAGCCTTGGCCGGGGGAGCGGACACGGGCTTCGTTTCCGCAGGCACAGGCGTCACTTCTCCTGCTTCGGGACAACGGCGGCCGGCACTGCAGCGTCCTGCACTGGCTTCTCCGTGATCGAGAAGTTCACGGTGAACTTTGCGGCCTCGTTGTCCGTGGAGTAGTTCGGCGACCGCGATCCGACCCGGACCGGGAAGACATCCATCGACCGGGAGCTGGGCACGTCGCCCTTGCGAAGGAAGACGACCCAGCCGGTCGCGTCCTTCTTCAGCAGCTGCTCCAGCTCGTCCGACGCTCGGTCCTCGTAGAAGCCGAGGGAGGAGTCATCAGCTTGGTCGGTGCCAGGGATCTTCGACTCGAAGGTGGACCCGAGATCGGGAGTCTCGATCGGCTGGTTCGACAGCGTCCAGCCATCGATCGACGCGATCGCATCCGTCAGATCCGTACCAGCCGTCAGCTCGGAACGGGTGGGAACGTGGCCGTCATCGGCAACGCTCTGGAGCCACAGCACGCGGGTCACCCCACGCCGGGAGAACTTCTTTACCTGCAAGGTCCGTTGTCCGAATCCGGGACGGCAGCCACACCCACGGGAGGCCCCGCCCCTCGACGATGTGTCGGGGAACCGGCCCACACCAGCGGGTGGTTGGGCGTCCGCGAAAGGCCTCCGCGGTGAGGACGCAGGCCCAGGCCAATGAGCCAGGCGCTACACGCTGATCACGATACTGTCGCCAGCGGCCAGCGAGTGAGCAAGGCCCCGCGCAGCAGGGAACGCATGGTCTGAGAGGGGTAGGACGTGAGGGCACGCACACGGTTCACGCTATGGGTGCACCTTACGGTGCTCTGTGCCAACGACGGCCTGTGCGTCTACTGCAACGAGGCAAAGTCCGAGGTCATGGACCATGTCATCCCGTTCGCCCGGGGAGGGCCAGACAAGTTGGGGAATCTAGTCCCAGCCTGTGAAGCCTGCAACGCGAGCAAGAACGACAAGACGCCTCCGGAATGGATCGTCGCTCGCCGACTCCGACATCACTGGACCTCAACCGAGCACAAAGCTCGCGACGAAGCGCGCAAACTTTGGGACCTGCACCGGGAAGCGCACCGCGAGTGCGAAGAGGTCGAAGAGCGGATCGAGGCAGTCCTGGACGAGATAGAGGACCGCACTCGCCGGAAGTGGATCCTCATGAAGACGATGTTTCGCGGAGCCCCCAGCAGCCGGTCGGAAATCTCCTCCTTCCGCAGCCAATTCGAAATGAAGCTGAAGGCAGCCCAGGAAGCAGGATTCCCCCAACCATGGAGTGATGGGGAGTCGGTGTTGTCGGTCCTCGCCAGACAGGAGGCGCGGAAGCCCTCCCGAGAGGAGACGAGTTGACGACACGAGTACTGAATCGAATGCGCAGCTCAAGCCACAGCGCCTGAGACCAGCAGACCAAAACGCGCTGCTGCTGTGACCACGCCATCGCCAGCTCCGCCGGTATCGACGCCATCGTCGGCAAGCATCTCCCGCGCCCAGACACGCACCCCCGGCACCTGGATCGCGTTCGCCCACTGGCCAGTGTCAGTGCGGCTCAGCAGTGCTTCCCGTACGCGGTCTGCAAGCCACTCGGCTTGATCAGCACGCGCCGCTACGACGGTCACCTGATAGACGAGGTGGGCGTCTTCCGACCTGTCCGCCAGTGGCGCCCCGCCGACCGGCCCGCCCTGCGGGTAAAGCACTGTGTACGACAGTGACGCCGGCCGCCCATCGACGACGGGAAGCCGACCAAGACCGCACGGCTTCCCCGTCGCCGCAGCCAACATCGCCCGCAGGGCCTCGGTCACACGCGCCCGGTCGATCACAGCGCCTCCACAACCGCCCGACCGAGATCCTGCACCAGCCGCGGCCCAAATCCTTGGACCGCCGGCCCCAGGTGAGGGAACGGCGGCTGGTTGTAGTGGCGGCCCAGCGAATCAACCCCGACGAACCCGAACTCCAACCGCCGCCCCTGCGGCGCACTGGTGCCCACCTCCGCGACGACCACGGGCCCCGCCCGGTGCACTTCGGACTGCCACGACGTCCGATACCTGCCAGTGACCACCCGCGGCCCCGGACGGCCCGAGGCGTTGCGCTGCACCTCAACCACCAGTGCCTTGGCGCTATGCCGCATCGCCGTCTCCGCGGCCGCCAACGCCGCCACCGCACCACGGTCCAAGGCCCGAGCCAACTCGCCCGGATGCCGGAAACTCCCACCGCTCACTGCGCCACCGGCTTCCGGTCGTGCTCCTCCAACCACACCGTCCGAAGCACCGGCATCGACGACACCTCGCCCAACGCCGACACCCGGTACGAACGGCCCACCGCCTGCTCGTCCCGAGCATCGACGACCACAGCCGTGTCGCCTTCCCGCACCTCCGGAGCATCCAGCGGCAACACCAGCCGGTAGCCCGCACGAACCTCCTCAACCCATGCACCCTGGCCCGATCCCTTAATGCGGATCCGTTCCTGGTGCGCGTACAAACCCGCCCGGCCGTCGTACACAACCACTGGGGGCGCAGGCACAAGATCCCCCGTTTCGATGTCGAGGACGTCCTCACCGCTGAACCGGGTGATCTTCACCTTGTCCGGCATCAAGTGGCGATCCGCGAAGCGGCCGACCGCTGACAGGTCAAGCATCGGCAGCCCACTCCTTCAACTGCGCGAGCAACCCGCGAGTCAACTCACCTGGCGCACCATCCAAGTCACCTCGCCTCAGGACAGCCTCGTTGAGGTTCCGCCAGTCCACCGCATCCAGGAATCCGAGCACCACGTGCCGAAGATCAGCAGGCTCCACACGCACCTCGGCAAAGCCATCGAACTCCACACCCCGCCCCCTGTCGACGTACAGAGTGACCTCCGGCCCGTCAACCACGGTCTGTGCGATGCGGTACGCCTCAACCGCAGAAGCGACATCGCGACCGTCGATCTCGACCATTGCGTCCTCGCCGGGGGACGAGACGATGCGGACACGACGAACAGATGGGTGGTCCATGGTGCTCATGACCACGACCCTAGGTGCACGGAGAACACCCATACCGGCTCGAACAGCCCGACAGCAGCCGCCTCCCCACGCCTGCTTACTCGGAGCCCACGGCCTGCCGCTTGCCGGCTCATGCTCCAGATCTACGGGGCACTTGCCGGTTCCCTCATGTGCCCATTGCCACCCTTGCGGGGAGGCGGGTACCGACGCGCGAAGCGCAACCACTCAGGATGTAACGCCCAGCGGTATGTCGAGAATGTGGTCCCACGTGATCTCGCGGCGATCGTGTCGTTGGGCGACGAGGCTGATCTTGCCGACCTTGATCGTCACAGGTCCGGGCCCGTTGTCGCTCAGCCACACCTTCATGGGCAGACGTTCCACTTCGCCTACGGCGTAAGCCAAAGATCCGTGAGGATAATGCCCTGCGGGGATGGTGGGAAAACGGTCGCCGGTCGCCTTTGCCGTGGCCTCGGCGGTCACTTGCCACAGCGGGCGAGAGGCTGCTCCCGGACGCCCGGTGCATTCCAGAGCTACGCTGCCCACTGCCGGCCGCCCCAGGGTCAGTTCGAATGGATCGATGCTCTGGCAGCCCTGGCGGACCAAGGTGGTCATGTCGTCTATCTCCTGCGGGGTGACCTCCGCGACCGGGGGGCCGTGCAGGAGAGTCAGGTGGAAGTTCTCCGGGCGGACGGGGGCGAGGTTGGGGCGGTGGGTGAGGTCCCGGTAGGGCTCGAACAGGCTGTGCCGCACCACGTCGGGGGCGGGCAGGATGTGCCAGTGGAGGTCCTCGCGGCCCTCGGGCCAGCGGTGTACGACGGTGGAGAAGAAGTCCTTCATAACGAATCCCTTCGGTCAGGTGCGACAGGTGGTGGGGTGGGGTTTCCGGCATGAGAGGCACGCGCCTGCCGGGGGCCGGTGATGTACGCCCGGGCGCGGGTGCGAAGCGGGATCACGCTCGGGCACGTTTAGGGCGAGCCGACCGTGGGCGCCACGAGCCACATGAGGCCCAGCCACCCACCGCCGAGTACGACAACGGCCAGCAACAGGACAAGAAACGTTGCGGCGCGTATCGGTGGGTCTGGTTCAGGGGGCTCCGGCGGAACGTGACCGTGAACGTGATCGGCGTGGAGACAATCCTGGCAGCGGGGATGGTGCAGCATCGTGATCGTCCTCGGTGTGGTCAGCAGGGGTTTGCCAACGGTGGTGTTCGGTCTCGGTGGCGACGCGTCAGTCCTGGCTGATGAGTGGTCCGGGTGCGTCGAAGAGGTTGGGCCGGCGCGCCTACCGAATTCGGACGGGCTGGTCGTCGGCCAAACCGGGTGCAGTCGTCGACTCGTCGAGGAGTCCGAACTCCCACCCGCACGTGATCAGGTGGGCGTCGTTCCTTGCACCCCACATCTCCCGGAGTCTCTTGATGCGCGTCTTAGCGCCGTGTTGCGACATCTCGTGCGAATTCCGCTGTGCCATCTCGGCGTAGTCAGCGCCAAAGGCCAAGAACCGCAGGAGCTCGGCATCGGCCGCGTCGGCCTGCTGCGAAGGCTCGATACGCCTAGGGCGGGGCAGTTGCTCCCGGACATAGCAGCGGTGGATGAGGCAGGCCCGGTCGGTTACAACCATCTTCTGCTGCGCGTGACGGAGTTGGCTGTCGACCGTTCCTTTTGCGAGGCGAAGTTTGACGGCGATCTCGCCGCCGGTCAGACCGAGCGCCACGAGCCCGGTGACGCGGATCTCGGAGGGCGAGAGGCTGTCAATAGGGGTGATGTTCCTGGGCATGTGGAACCTTTCGGGTATCGCGCGGGTGTGCCGAGCCGCGCAGCCGGGCCGCTGCTCGCGCGCTGGTCGGGGTGTGGGTCAGGCTTGGACGAGCCAGCGTTCCCGTTCCGTGTCCGGGACGACGGCGCGCTGGTGGTCGAGTTCCACCTGCGCGAGATGGGCGTAGTGCGCCACCACTTCCGGCCCGAAGGCCCCTTTGGCAGTGGGGCTGTTGTGGAACGCGACCAGGGCCTCCTCCAACGTCAGCGGGAGGGCCGGCGCATCGGCGGCCTGGTGGGCGTTGGCGGTCTGGACGGGTGGGAGCGGCGGCTTGTGATCGAGGCCGTGGTTGATCGCGGCGAGGACGGCGGCCATCGCCAGGTATGCGTTCGCATCAGCCCCCTGTACCCGCACCTCCAGGTGCAAGCCGCTGCCGTGGCCAACCACGCGTACAGCGCACCTGCGGTTGTCGTAGCCCCACGTCATGTGGGTCGGGGCAAACGAGCCCATCGCGTACCTGCGGTAGGAGTTGGTGTTCGGGGCGTACAGCGGCGCCAACTGCGGCAGGGCCTGCACAAGTCCAGCGATGGCATGGCGGCCGGTGTCGGACAGGTCGCCGTCCGAGGTGGCGAGCACCGGCTCGCCCCCGCGCCACAGGGAGACGTGCAGATGCAGGCCACTGCCCACGCCGGTCTGCGGGGCAGCCATGTATGTCGCGGTGAGGTCGGCGCGGCTGGCGAGGGTGCGGACGGCGTGTTTGAACAGTATGTGGGTGTCGCACGCCTCCAGGGCGGGCCCGTAGGGGAACGTGCCCTCCACCTGGCCCGGCCCGGACTCCGTCTTGATGGCCTCCATCGGGGAGCCGGCCCCGGCCAAGGCGGACTGCAGTCGGCGCATGAACCGGTCGAGGACAGGCGGGTGATCGAGCGCGTAGTCCAAGTTCATGGCGCCCATAGGCCGCAGTCTGCCCTCCCCGAGCTCTCGGGTGCTGGTGAAGCGGCCTTCGTAGAGCAGGGATTCGCTCTCCAGCCCGGCCTGGACGTGCAGCCCGTGGGCGGCGGCGAGGCGGCCGATCTGCGTGAGCAGCATCTGCCGCGGAGCCACCGCGAGGGGCTGGTCTTCCGGGGTGAGGGCGTGGCCGAGGACCATTGTCGTCCGCGGCAGCCACGGCACCCGCCGCAGCGTGCCCAAGTCCGGCGCGACTGTCAGATCGGCGTAGCCGGTCTCCCAGGAGGTGAGCGCGAAGCCGTCGATCGGGTTCATGCCGACGTCGGTGGCTAGCAGGTACGCGCACATCTCGGCGTCGCCGCCGACCACGCGCTCCAGGAAATGCCGGGCGCCGTACCGCTTCCCTTTCAACCGGCCCTGTAAGTCGGGCACGGCCAGGATCACGGTGTCGATGCGGCCGTTGCCGACCGCGGTCCGCAACGCACCAAGGGACAGTCGGCCGTCCCGCTGAGCAAGCTCCGACGCCGCTGTTCTTCCTGCGCGAGGGGACTGGGGGTGAGACATCAGATGACGTGCCTTTCGAGGTCTTCCAGGTCGCGGTCGACCGGGGCGGTGGGCACGGTGTAGGTGCGCTTGGCCAGCCACCACCACAGCGTCGCTGCGGCGAGCACCGCTACGAGGGCGATTGGCGCGTAGTTGAAGGTGCCAAGGGTGATTGGGGCGTGCTGGGGCAGGCAGAACAAGACCGTCACGAACGCCACCCAGGCCACGGCCACCACGCCGATCGGGATGCCCCAGCGGCCCAGGTTCCACGGCCCCGGCTCGAACCGCCGCCGGTTCTTGATCCGCAGGAAGATGGGGATCGCGTAGGCCGGGGTGATCCCGATGACGTTGATCGCGGTCACCGCACCGTAGGCGGTCGCGCTGTACAACGACGGTGCCACCAGCACCGCGGCCGCACCGACCGAGAGCCACACTGCCGTCTTCGGGGTGCCGTCGCTCACTCGCTGCCACAGATGCGAGCCCGGCAATGCCCGGTCCCGGGAGAACGCGAAGATCATCCGGGAGCAGGCGGCGGTCCCCGCGGTCCCGCAGAAGAGCTGCGCGACGATCACGACCAGCAGCAGGGCCTTGGCCGCCTCCGGACCGAGCGCATCGTGGAAGATCTGCGCCGGCGGCACGTCCGCGTGCTGAGTGGCGGTGTAGTCCTGGATGGCGAAGGTGAGCCCGGCCAGCAGAACGAACCCGGCGCCCCACGACCAGACGATCGCCCGCATGATGCCCTTCGGGGCGGCGATCTGTGCGTTGGTGGTCTCCTCCGACAGATGCGCGGAGGCGTCGTATCCGGAGAACGTGTACTGCGCCAGCAACAGCCCGACCAGCGCGACGTACCACGTCGAGCCGAAACCGGTGTCGTTGACGAACCGTGTGAAGACGAACGACGCGGACTGGTGATGGGAAGGCACCAGGGCCAAGGCGCCGACGATGAGAGCGACGCCGGCCAGGTGCCACCACACGCTGACCACGTTCAGGACGCTGACCAGACGCACTCCCTGCACGTTGAGCACGGCGTGCAGCAGCAGGACCGCAAGGAAGATCACGAACGTGGTGCCCGGACTTACCGACACGTCGAATTGCAGGTTGAGGAAAGCGGAGATGAACTGGGCGCACCCGTAGTCGATGCCAGCGATGGCGCCTGCCAGGCCGAGCAGGTTGAGCCAGCCGGTGTACCAGCCCCATCGCCGCCCGCCGAGCTTGTGGGCCATGAAGTACAGGGCGCCGCTGGTGGGATAGGCGGAGGTGACCTCGGCCAGGCCGGCGCCGACGAACAGCACCATGAACCCGACGGCCACCCAGCCCCACATCATGACCGCGGGGCCACCGGTCGCCATACCGAAGCCGTACATGGTCATGCACCCGGACAGGATGCTGATCACGGTGAAGCTGGCCCCCGCGTTCCCGAACGCGGTCATCCGACGAGCCAACTGCTGTTTGTAGCCCAACTCTCGCAGCACCAGGTCATCAGACCGGGAACCCGTGGAGCGATGGGACGGGCGAGACACGAGAAGACCTCCAAGTGCAGAACGGACCGAGCTCTGGGGGAGCCGGTGCATGTCAACCAGAGGGATATGTGGGCGGGCGCACAGCAGGGCCGCGAAGCGGGGTGCGTCTCCTGGCGGACTCCGCTTCGGCGCGGGCGCGCAGGAACAGGGTTTCGGCGGCGTCCGGATGATTCCCGTAGTCGTGCACCGAGGCCCACGGCTCCCTCGCCGCATACGGGCCTAGGGCATCGAACGCCTCGGACGCCTCGTTCAGCTTGTGCCCCGCCCACAGAGCACAGGCGAGGTGGCTGAGGTCGGATACCGAACGCGAGGCCGGTTCTGTGCGGCGGAACCAGTGGTGGTAGGCCGTGAGGGTGTAACCGATGGTGGGTTCCTCGGACCACTGGAGCCGCCACGTCGCCGGTCTGTTCCACCAACCATGACGCCGGCACTGTGCCGTCAGCGCGTACAGCGGCAACAGCAGCAGCGGTGACCCCTCGCGCGCCCACGACGCCACCCACCGGCCGAAGTCCATCACCTCCGCCAGCGCCCCCGCCTCCGCTACCTGCCGGGCCGAAAGGAACTGGATCATCCGGTGGTACGCCTCTCGACTGCCGGGATCACGCCGGTTGACCTCGTACAGCAACTGCCACGGGCCCGTCGGCAACATGGGCTCGGGAGCCCGCTCACGGTGTTCCCGCCACACCTGCCGCACATCGACCTGCGCCAGCGTGAGCAGACACAGCCACGGCACAGGATCACGCCACTCACGACGGGTTGTCTCCATCGCCGTGGCCCTCGCCCGCTGCTCCAGACTTCCCGCAGCGCCGTGCCGTTGACGGTGCGATCGCAGCGCCCGCTCCACCGACACCCGGGCCAGCATCACCTGAGCGTTGTAGTTGTCGGGTTCCTCAGCCTGCCACTCCTCCACCACGTTGGTGCCAGCGGCGACGATGCCGAGCACCTGCGTACGGAAACTCCGCAAGCGCCAGTTCGACCCGGTTTCCGCAAGGAGGTTCCGCATGGTCAGCCACCGGCCGATCCGTGTGTCCGTGACTGCGACTCGCAGCTCCTCGTCCGGACCTGCAGGGTGATAGATCGGGTGCATCAGTCCTTCTTGCCATCATTCAGGGGTAGAGCTCACCTGGTGGACACGTCTGTTTGGCCGGTGTGGTCGCCGCTTCGGGCACCTCGAGGCGGACGCCAATCGCTATGTCAGGAGGGGCATCCAAGCGTTGCGGAAGTACGTGGTGTTGAAGCGGGACAGCGTTTCGTACACGGCCTTCGATTCGTCCGGTGCCGCGCGAGCTCGTTCCCTTATTTGTTGGGTCAGTAGATGCCGTACGGGGGCGGGTTGGTTGGTGAGATGGGCGAGGTCGCCGAGACCCGCGATCGGTTGGATGAGGCAAGGCACACCGAGCAGTAGCGCCTCAGCGGTGCACCGGCTCCAGCCTTCCCTCATGCGGGGCGCGAAGACTCCAACGTCGCAGGCCCGAAGGAGCGAGAGGTACTGGTGGCGGGGCACATCGAAGTGTCGGCCTGGGGAACCGATGGTGTTGCTGCCGGAGGTCACGAGCTGGATTCCGGGGGTGCCTTTGATAGCTGCGGCAACCCGTTCGATGCCCTTCCAATGCACGGCTTTGCCCGCGTATACGGCGATCTCGTCCTGCGGAAGGCCGAGCTGCTCCTTGCAGTGGGCTGGCTCCATGGCGCGTACGCGGTCGATCTCGGCGAGGTCGAAGGCGTTGTAGATCACCTGGACGTTGCGCACACCGCGGTTGCGGAGGAAGGCCGCCCAATAGGGAGCGACACATACGACGACGCGGCATTGGGCCAGGACCGTGAAGAGCTTGCGCCACAGCAGCGGTTCAACGGGCCAGGAGTCGAACTGGAGAGGTTCGTAGTGGTGGAAGAGGAAGACGGTCCGTGCCTGCATTTCGGGGGTGAACTGCAGGATGCTCAGGTCGTCCCACAGGAACGTGCCCGTCTCCCCGGCGAGGTCCCGGATGTGAGGTGCGAGGCGGACGAGGTGACGCAGCTTTCGTCCTCGGCGGATGGCATACGTGCGTTTGTAGTCCGGCACTCTATGCCAGTCGACCAGGTCGGCGGTCACTTCGTGGATCATGCGGAGGTAGATGCGACCTCCGGTGCGGCCCTGCGGCGACAAGGAGTGGACGACCGGTCTCACGTGGCCGCCCCCGCTCGCACATAGTGCTGGTACTCGGCGGTGAGTAGCTCGTACGCCGTGCGCAGCGGTGCACTCGCGCTGCGGGATTCCTCGGCGAGCGGCAGATAAGTACGGGTGAGGCCGCTGAGGAAGCGGGTTCGACGGTCGGGATCCGGCGAGTGCCGCAGGTCGCGCAGGTTGTCGATGCGGTCGGCGAGGCGTACGAGGAGTTCGTTCAAGCCGAGCGCCAGGATCTTCCTGTGCCAGGCGTCGGCATCCTGCGGCTGTTTCGGGCGCCGCTCCAAACGGTGGTCGGGGGTCATGGAGCGCAGCTGCTGGACGAAGGCGTTGCCCAGGACGGATTCGATGAGGGGCTCAGCCGAAGGAGAGATCTCCAGCGCATCGTGCAACAGCCCGAGGAGGAGCACGTTCGGTTCCGTGACGCCGAGCTCGTCCCTCAGGATGGCCACGACCCGCGTGGGGTGGTTGATGTAGGGCGTGCCTTGGTCTCGGGTGTGGCCGGCGTAGATTGCGGCGGCAAGGGCCGTGGCCTGTCGGCCTCGCTCGCGCTGTGGCCTCGGCCAGTCCATGAGGCCGAACTGGGCGAAGAGGACGGCGGTGTTGGTCATGTGCGATCCCTTCCGGAGACTGCCGGCTGGACCGCGTCGAGCTGGACGTGCGGGGAGAGGATCAGCGTGTCCCCGATGGCCAGCGCGTCGAGACCGAGCTCGACTGCGGCGTCGATGGTCTGCTTGGCGGTGCGCAGGATCGGGGCTCCCTTGAGATTCAGGGAGGTGTTGAGGAGTACAGGCACGCCGGTGAGTTGGTGGAACTCTTCCAAGAGGGGGCGCACTGCGGTGTGGCTGCGGCTTACGGCTTGGAGGCGGGCGGTTCCGTCGCGGTGAACCACCGCGGGCATGCGGCCTGACTTGCAGTGCCTGGCGCGCACGACCCGGTTCATGAACGCGTCACCGCTTCCGAGGAACCAGGCGTTGGCTTCCTCGGCGAGGATCACGGGCGCCAGTGGGCGGAAGTCGGCGCGCTGCTTGAGGGCGTTGACCCGGGTCTTCGTCGCCTCCCTGCCGGGATGGGCCAGGATCGAACGGTGGCCCAGGGCCCTCGGGCCGAACTCCATGCCGCCCTGCACCCAGCCGACGACATGGTGGTCAGCGAGGAGTGCGGCCGTTGCAGGGATGAGTCGGTTGCCGAGGCCGGAGAGGCGCCGGTAACCCCGCGGGAGGGCAATGTCGGGCAAGGAGCCAGGGGCCGGGCCCCAGTCCGCGTCTTCAGGCGCCGGCAGGAGTGGCTGTCGCAGGATGTAGTTCCAGGCGTAGAGCGCGGCCCCGACTGCGGTGCCTGCGTCATGCGGTGCTGGGGCGACGAATAGGTCCTCGAAGCCGGATTCTTCGGCGAGCGTCCCGTTGAGGTGCGAGTTCAAGGCACAGCCGCCGGAGAAGACCAGCGTGCGGGCGTCCGTGAGGTGGCGCAGGTGGCGGGCAACGTGGATGACCGCTTCGGCGAAGACTTGCTGTGCTGCTGCGGCCAGGTCCGCGCGGCTGTCCATCGCCTTCGAACCGGCGGAATGTGCAGTCCATATCGTCTTTTCGACCTGGAGCGGGGTGGCGGGATCGTAGGACCCCCACGGTGCCATCACGTCTACGCGGCCGTCACCGCCGAGACGAATGAGGGTGCGCAGTTGTTTGTAGTAGCGGTTGGGATCACCGAACGCGGCCAGGGCCATCATGCTGCCTTCGGCTTCGTTGCCTGGCGGGATCACTCGCAGCGCGAGGTTGCGGTAGAAGTGGCCGAGTGACGGGTGGGTGCGCGCGGGGCCAGTGGGGCTAGGGGTGACGGTTGGGGTGGCTTGGTGGATGCGGTCGATGCTGTTCGGAGTGAGGTTGTAGCCGGTGATCCGTTCACGTCCGGTAGCAATGTCCGCGCCGAGAGGGGAGCCACCAGCGTCGATGACGAGCCCGGCGGCGTGCTCCTTCCCAGAGAGCAGATAGCCGGCGAGGGCGTGCGCTGTATGGTGCGAGATGAGGTTCAACCGCTTCCCGAGAGTCGTGGGAAGCATGGCAGCGAGTTCTGCTTCTTCGGTGGATGCCCAGGAGCCGATGCGATAGGTGGGTCGCATCGAGGGGGCCCATACGTGGTCGATGTCGGCTGGGGTGATGCCGGCGGATTGCAGGCACCATTCGAGCGCGTGGGTGGGCGCCGTGAGGATGCCCTTGCGTGTGGTGCGGTTGTGTTTGATGCCGCTCCATCGTTCTTCCTCGGCAGCGTAGATGCGGCCGTCGACGATGAGGCAGGCGGAGGTGTCGTGGTGGAAGTTCAGGCCGAGCACTGCGGGCACGGGGGCCTCCAGAAAGAGGGCTTTATGCGGGTGCCGTGTGGCGAATGGGGGCAGGGACGACGGGGAATCCCGAGTCTTTGTACTCGTGGCACTTCAGGCAGAACTCATAGTGTTTGCTGCGCGGTTCGAAGACCTTGGTGGCGAAGTCGTCATCCCAGACCGTGAACTCGCTGTCGATCTTGGCCATGGCGTTAAAACACCGGTAGCAATCTCCGTCGACCTCGATCATGAGGTGCTGATCGACGTTGCGGTCACAGAGTCCGCCAAGGACGTTGGCCGGCTGGCCGACGTCGATGTGGTGCACGTGGTTGGTGACATGGATGGCTCCGTGCTCCTCGCACAGCACCGCCAACTGCTGGAGGCGTTCCGGGGCGATGGCCTCCAGCACGCTGTTGACCACCACGATCTTTCCCGCTTCCCGGAGTACAGGGAGGACGGCGTGGACCTCTTCGTAGTTGTCGTGCTCTTCATCGCAGCCGATGAGGACTTGGTCGTAGTGCGCGAAGACCGTCTCAAGGAGGCGCTCGTTGCGGGCCAGGGTGATCGCGTTGGATCCGAGCACCATGATCTGGTCGGGGAAGCGGACACGTGCGAGGGCGCTGAGCTTGTGGAAGTCGCGGTGGACCGTGGGCTCTCCGCCGTTGATGTGCAGCTGCCGGAACGGAATCTGCTCAAGGCGGTCGAGGACCTGGGCGAACGTGTCCAGCGACATGTTCTCGCCCTGGCCACCTTCGGCGAAGATGCAGAAGTCGCAATGGCGGTTGCACTTGGTCGTGATCTTGACCTTTGCGGTCTTCAGGGTCCTTCGTGCGCTGAGTGGGATCAGGGATGACGTCATAGAGAGCCCCCTTGGGTCACGAGGAGTGGGCGGAGAGGAAGTCTTCGACGACGGAGCGGTGGCGCCTCCACAAGGACAGGAGGTCGTGCAGCGTGCTGGTGGTGGTCGGGCCCGGCGGCAAGAGCGCCAACATGGCCTTTGCCAGGATGGCTTCGCTGCTGGAGCCCCTGTCGGACAGGCGAGTCAAACTGTTCCGGGCCGAGTGGAGTTCCTTCTCCTCACGAGCGATCAAGTAGCAGGTCGCGGTTTCCGGCGGCGGGTTCAGGTAGTAGAGCCAGCGGGCCAGACGCACGCGGAGCATGCCTGCGGTCGTGGTCCAGGTCGCGGCGTCTGTGTCTGACGTCTCGGGCAGCTCCCTGGGCGGCGGGGTATGGCGCAGCACGGTACCGACGGTGATCTGAGCCGCGCGAAGCATCTGCGGGACAGGCGGTCGCGGAGCGTCGATGCCGGTGGCTGTGCGAAGCAACCCCTCTACGTGTGTTTCGAGTTCTCCTGGGTGCCACTGGTTGAGAGCTGCGGACTTTCCAGGACAGCGGGTGCGAGTGGCCAGGGCCGCGGACGCAAACCAGCTTGGCGCCACGTAGTGCCAGGCGATGCAGTGCCTTCGATAGTCGTCGAGGTCATGGTGGACGTTGTCTGTGCTGTCCTGATCGAGCTGGTAGCGGGCACCGATCCGTGCGTCGAGAATTCCCCGGTAGAACCTCTCGTCGGTGCGGTTCCACGCAATCATCTGCGCACGGGACTTCCACCGCTGGAGAGTGATCGCATTGCCCGTGGACAGGCTCCACGTAGAGACCTCGGCCGGCGCGACGCGGCTTCGTGCGAGTTCATCCGCCGTGAACGCGAAGCCGGGCGGATGCTCAAGGAGCCGACTGTGGGACGGGTCCAACCGCACGGCCCGGTGATGGGCGGCGGCCAGATACTCGTTCCACTCCCACCATGACTCGGGAGCCTGGTCGAGGATGACACGGAGGTCGAGGTCCGAGTGCGGCGCGATGAGGTCGCTGGCCTGCCACTTGTGGGTGAGCATGCTCGCAGCGATGCCTTCCTCGGCCATCTGGTCGTTGTAGGCGACGCCGAGCTGCGCGTACGGGGTGGTGGAGTGGGCCGTGGTCACTGCGCCGTCCCCCCGGATCGACGGACCGAGCAGCTTCCCTGCGCACTGCCGTCGGTGGACAGCAGAGGCAGCACGGGCACGCCTTGCGGCCGCTCAAGGCGGTCCCAACGCAGGTCGTAGTCCACGTAGTGGAATCCCTGCCAGGCTTCATTGGTGTTGCGTTCGAGGATGGCGCGGAAGAGGTGGGCGTAGGCGTCGTCCATGGTGCCGTCCGCGAGGTGCGCCTTCAGCGGGATGTCGCGGTTGTGGAGGATGCAGGGCCGGGCGATCCCGGTCGGTGTGACCTTGATGCGGTTGGCGTCGGAGCAGGTGGCACAGGAGGAGTTGGAGATGAACCCGATGGAGCCGACCCACCCAGTGGGCTGGAGATAGCGTCCCGGGCTTCGCACTCCTAGCTCCGTTCGCGAAATCTCCCCAGCCTTGTCGAACCAGGCGTGGAGTCGTTCGCGGACCTCCGCTTCCGACACGAATTCGGAGGGGTAGAGCGCCTCGGCTGGTCCAATGCGCTGCAGCTCAATCAGCCGGACGGCAAGGGGGAGGTCTTTGGCTAGTTCAGCGACGCGGAAGGCGTCATCCAGGTACGACCGCTGAAGGACACAGTTGATTTTGACGCTGAGGCCAAGTTCGAGTGCTCGGTCGATCGTGGCACGGGCGATGCGCGGATCACCGCCGCCCATGATGTCGGAGGACCGTTGCGGATCGAGACTGTGGAGGCTGATGTTCAGGTACGTAAGCCCCGCATCGCGCAGCGCGTCCACGGTCAGGCCCCGGCGGAGGTTCCCGTGGCTGGTCATGCCGATGGCCGCCTTCGTACCGAGCCCATCGGAGAGCACCTGGACGATGTCGATGATGTCGGCTCGCAGTGTCGGCTCCCCACCGGAGCAGTGCGCCTTCCGGATGCCCCAAAGCCCGGCTTCCTTCGCGATTCCCGCGTAGTCGGCGACCGTAAGGAGCTTGTCCTTGTGCCCGTAATCGGGCATGCACCGCGGCTTGCAGAAGACGCAATCGAGATTGCAGATCGAGTTCAAAGTGAACGCCAGGTACGGATGATTGCGTCCGGTCGCCTCGAACTGCTGCAGTAGGCCGACCTTCGGCGGCTGCGGCTCAGTGGACATGAGGGCCTCCGATACTTGTGTTGACGACACCGTTGAGGGGCTGCCCGGAGAGGAAAAGGCGCAGGTTTTCGCAGAAGAACTCCACGGCCTGGTCCATGTACGTGTGGCTGAACGTCGCGCACTTTGGTGTGAGGACGATGCGTGGATGGTGCCGAAGCGGGTCGTCGAGCGCCGGCGGCTTGGTCGGCAGTACGTCGAGGGCCGCCCCGCTCAGCGTGCCTGTGCTGAGCGCGTCCAGCAGGGCCTCGTGCTCGACAGTGCTTGCGCGTCCGAGATTGATGAACACGGATCCAGGCCGGAAGGAGGCGAACACGCTTCGGTCGAAGTAGTGGAAAGTGTCCTCGGCAGTCGGCAGCAAATTGATGACGGCCCGGGAACGGGCCAGCGCCTTGCGTACGTTGCTCGACGGGACCCACTCCACTTTTTGGGCTGAGAGCGTCGCAGGGGTGCGTCGAACCCCGATGACGTGCATGCCCAGGGCCTGCGCTGCCCGTGCGAGATGCCCCCCGATTGATCCACAGCCGACGATCGTGAGGGTTTGCCCGGCGAGGTCGAAGAAAGTCCCGGCGAGTTCGTCTTTCCACCAGGTTGATGTGGTTTGCAACCGGTTGCTCTGGAACAGGCCCCGGGAGAACCCCAACAGCAAACCGAGGGCGTGTTCCGTCATAGGCTGCCCGTGGTAGCCATATCCGCGTGTGAGCACGACGTGTGCCGCGGTCAGTCCATCAACCGGCCAGTGGTCGACACCTGCGGACGGTGTAGCGGCCCATTCCAGTGATCGTGCTGCCTCCAGCCACCTCGGGTCGAAGGCCCAACCAAAGTAGCCGCTGGCGTCTGCGATGTGCCTGACGACATCGGCCTCCGTGACGCTTTGGAAGCGAACATCTGGGAAGCCGGCGCGAAGTCGTTCAGCGTGTTGATTGGCGAACTGCCAGAAGGGATAAGGAGAGTTGAGGCATATCAGGACAGTGGGTGTCATGCCGACTCCGCGTCTACGCTGTTGGGATTCATTGACCACGGAATGTAGGTGTGCAGATAGGTGCGGATCGTGGCTTCGTAGTCGTGCCGGGCTGCGAGAAGGGCCTTCCCGCGGTCCCGCAGTTGCTCTCGCTCACGAGCGGTGATGCGAAGGGCCCGCTTCATCGCCGCAGCCAGGCTGGCGGGGTCGCTTGGGCGCGCGGTGAAGCCGGTGACCCCGTCGACAACCGTCTCCGTGAGCCCGCCAGCACGGGTGGCGACTACCGGAGCTGCCCCAGCGGCGAATGCTTCGAGGGGAATCCGTCCGAACGGCTCGGCTCGCGAGGGCACAATTACGGCTCGTAGAGCCGGACTTTCCAGCCACGAGCGGTACCCCGGCGAGAACCGCGTCACGAAGGTCCCGTCGATGCGATGGTGCCGCATCAGCGCGCGGAGTCGGCGCTGGTAGTCGTTGGGCGAGAGGCCGTGGCTGGTGGGGGCGAGCAGGAGATGCGGCACGCGCGATCCCTCTGCATTCAAGAGACGTACGGCTTCCAGCAGGTCCTCGAAACCTTTGCTCGCCACAGCACGGCCCATGGCGAGCAGGAAACCGTCCTGCGCCGGCTGCGGTAGTGGTGTTGTGGGAGGAGTGCTTCGGGGAGTTGCCGGGTTGAGGCCGTTGGGGATCTCAACGAGTGCGCGCTGGGGTACGCCGTACACGCGCTTGAGATGGGCGGCCATGTGATCCGAGATGGCGGCAATGCGGGCACCGGACCTCACCGCCGATTCCATGCCGCGGCGCTCCCATTCGATACGACGCTGCTGCTGTGGGCTGGTCAGTTCGGTTGTGGAGCGGGGCAGCAACAACAGGCTGAAAGGGTCGCGGGCGTTGTAGTGACCGCCGAGGCCGAGGAAGGGGATATCCAGTCCGATGAGTTCGGCGTTGGGCGCATGGGCGAGGTGTTCCCGGGCTACGTCCATCACTTGTGCACAAAGCGCAGCACAACCAGCGAGATAGCCAGTCAGCGCACGTCCGCCTGGGACGGGGACAACGTGGGCTTGAGCGCGATGGAGGATGAGTTCCGTCTCCGCGGTCCATGCGGGGTCGTAGCTCGGGTCTGAGCGGGAGACCTGGACAGGTATGACGAGGAGCCGTCCAGGGGGCAGCGCCTGTACGAGGGCTTCGAGGAAGGCTCGATTGCTGAACCCGGTCCCCGAGGTACAGCCGTAGAAGCCGTCGTGCATGGCAACGGCGATCTTGGTCTGCGGCGGCTCAGCGAGGGCGCCCGCTCGTCGCGCACACAGCAGCGAGGGATCGTGCTGCGCGACGGTGCGCCTCACCGAGGATGAATGATTCGGAAGTGTCATCTCCTGCCCCCTCAGCCAGCGGGCCGCGATGGGCTGGCCCGGTGAGTTACCAGGACATCGGACTCACCCGTACCGGAGGAGGTGATCAGTGGGTCAACTCGGTCAACTTCGCGGTGCCGTACCGGATCAGGGCCGTCCTACGAGAAGGTTGGTATCCGAGTTGGAGATGGCGTGGTGTCGAGGACGAGCGGTGGTGGGCATGGCGCGAGCGGCCGGAAAACCAAACCTCGCATTGGCGAGCTTCCTGGAAGAGCTGGGATGGAGCCCGAAGGAGCTGGCCCGAAAGCTCAACCGGGTGTTCGGGATGGGAACTGTCGCCGAGTCGGCCCCGTATCACTGGAGGGACGCCGGCAGCGTGCCTCGATCCTCATTACCGTCCATGGTCGCGTATGTCCTGTCCCAGGAACTCGGCCGAACAATCACCGTCGAAGAACTCTGGCAAGGCAAGGCCACAGATTCCTCAACGCTCGTACCGGCAGACAAGAACCTGAACCACCCCTGGAATACCCCAGGTTTGAACCGCATTCTGGAGGACTGGGTGCTCGGAGGACTGATCGATCGACGCCGCTTCCTGGCGGTCTCAGGCTCGGGCCTGCTCGCCGTGGTCTCCCACTACCTGGACGGTACCGCTGGCCGTGGTTCCTTCAGCCCACGACTGGACGTTGATCAGGCCGCTGACCCCCTCGTCACCCAGGTCGAGCAGAACCTTCCCCTGCTGCAACTCCTCGACGACAAAGACGGTGGTGCCCGACACCTGCCGTACGTCAGCGCCCAATTCCGATCCATTGGTCTACTGCTCAAAGAAGGTGGCCACTCAGAGGTTTCGACTACCCGGCTGATCCGGGCCTTCGCAGAAGTCGGGCAACTGGCCGGGTGGATGGCCTTCGACGCCGCGGAGCACGGAGTCGCCCAGCGGTACTTCGTCACCGCACTACGCGCCGCGCACCAAGTAAACGACCGTGCGCTGTGTGCCCACGTCCTAGCGGACCTCTCCTTCCAAGCAGCCAGCCGCCAGCACCCCGCCGATGCCATCGCCTTGGGCGAGGCAGCACGGCGAGCGAGCGAGGGCGGAACCGCCGGTGTACGCGCATCTGTGCTCTCCCGCCTGGCCTACGGATACGCGGCCGCCGGTCGCGCCACCGACTTCGACCGCACCCAGGACCAAGCCCGCGACCTCATCGAGCATCGGCCCGCCAACGACCCCGACCCGCGCTGGATGTACTACTTGACTCCCAACCACCTGGACTGCCAGGCCGGCTACTCACTCATCAGCCTCGGTCGGTCGACCATGCGCCAAGGGAACCGTTCGACCGGCCTCCAGCTTGTACGGCGGGGCGATGCGCTGCTGGCGACCGGAGCACACGAGGTGAAGCGAGGTGACCCGAGTCAACGTCGTGCACTCTTTGAAGGGGCCTGGCTCGCCCTTGGGCACAGCGCGTCCGGAGACCTGGAACGCAGCTGCGAAATCGCACGAACCGCCGCTTCACGACTGGAAGCCGTTCGTTCACCGCGAAGCAATGCTCTGCTCCAGCAACTGGCCGTCGAACTCCGCCGCAAGCAGAGGAACCCCCACGTCAACAGCTTCCTCCCCGACCTGGAGGAGACCTTGTCCCGAACAACTACTGGAACCACTACCGGATAGGCAGATACGGTCGAGCGCATGACCGCAAACGGCGACATCGTGATCATCGGCGCAGGAGTCACGGGCCTGACCACCGGGCTGACACTCCTCGAATCGGGACACCCCGTCCACATGATCGCGGCGGAGATCCCCGGCCCGACATCGATAGCCGCCGGCGCCCTGTGGGGACCGTACCTGGTTCAACCGTGGCCAAAGGTGCGGAGGTGGAGCAATGAATCCCTCGAAGCCTTCCGCTCACTGTCCAGCGATCCAGCCTCCGGGGTGCGCATGGTGCCCGGCATCGAAGCAGCCCGGAACCCGGTGCCCGCCCCCGAATGGAGCGGCCTGCTGCCCGATTTTCGCCCGTGCAGCACACAAGAGCTGCCGCCCGGATTCGTCGAGGGATACCGGTTCACAGCACCCCTCATCGACATGCCGACCTACCTGGACTATCTACTCCGCCGCTACGAGAAAGCAGGGGGCACCATCGAGCAGCGAGAGATCAACTCACTCGATGAGCTCGACCGAACAACCACCGTCGTCAACTGTGCGGGCATGGGAGCCGGGCCACTGGCGAGCGATCACACGGTACGGCCAATCCGCGGTCAGCATGTGATCGTGGAAAACCCCGGCATTACAGAGTTTTTCTCCGAGGACACCGGACTGTCCCCTGATCTCGTCTGCTTCTACCCGCAAGGGAAGACCATCGTCCTGGGCGGCACGGCTATCGATGGGGAACCGAGCCTGGAAACCGATCCCGCAGCAGCAGCCGCGATCGTGCAACGGTGTGCCGCTATCGACCCCCGGCTGGAGAAAGCTCGTGTCCTTGAGCACCGAGTCGGCACACGGCCAACCCGTCCCGTAGTACGAGTAGAAGCTGAACAACGGGACGGGGCGGCTCCCCTGTTCCACAACTACGGGCATGGCGGAGCGGGCGTCACCCTGTCATGGGGCTGCGCTCGGGAAACCACTGCGATGATCACCCAGCACTGCTGACCACCGGCACCCGCGCACTGCGGGTGCCGGCCTCGGCACTACCGGCTCACTCTCGGCCGGTGAGCTTTGCCAGAGCAGCGTCGATCCGTGCCAGCGCGCGCTCCTTGCCGAGGACCTCCAGAGACTCGAAAAGGGGCAGACCGACCGTGCGGCCCGTGACGGCGACGCGAACCGGGGCCTGAGCTTTGCCCAGCTTCAGGCCATGCTCCTCGCCAGCCGCCAGAACGGCCGCCTTCAAAGACTCAGGGCTCGACCAATCAGCCGTCCCAAGATTGGCGTGGGCCGTGGTCAGCACGGCCACAGGATCCCCCTTCATCGCCTTTGCCCACGACGCCTCGTCATCCACCGGTTCCTCGCGGAACAGGAAGTCGACGTTCGCCGTGATCTCCGACAGAACAGCCACGCGGGTCTGGGCGTGCGGGGCGATTGCCTCCCAGGCGACCTGATCGAAGTCCTCCGGAGCCCAGTTCGCGTACGGGGCACGCAGCCACGGCTCGCAAGTCTTGATGAACTCCTCCACCGGCAGGGCACGGATGTACTCGCCGTTGAACGCCGACAGCTTCTTGATGTCGAAGAAGGCTGGGGAGGTGTTCACGTCCTCGATGCGGAACTTCTGCTCCAGCTCCTCGTACGGCTTGAGTTCAACGTCGTCGCCGGGCCCCCAGCCGAGCAGCATCAGATAGTTCGTCATCGCTTCGGGCAGGTAACCCTCGGCGAGGTAGTCCTCAAGGGCGACCTTGTCGCGACGCTTGGACAGCTTCTGCCGCTTCTCGTTCACGATCACCGGCAGGTGTGCCCATACCGGGGGCTTGGCGTCGAGCGCCTCCCACAGCAGCTGCTGCTTTGGCGTATTCGACAGGTGCTCGTCACCGCGAATGACCAGGTTGATCCCCTCATCGAGGTCGTCGACGACGTTGGCGATCAAGAAGACCGGCGAGCTGTCGCCGCGGGCGATGACGAAATCCTCGATCGCGGAGTTCGGGAAAGACGGCGTTCCACGGACCAAGTCCACGACGACCGTCTCACCCTCAGTGGGCGTGCGGAAGCGCAGCGCCCGGCCCTCCACGTATTCGAGGCCCCGGTCCCGGCAGAATCCGTCGTAGCCGAGGTGCTGCGAACCGGTCCGCTCCTGCACCTGCTCACGGGTGCAGTCGCAGTAGTACGCGCGGCCCTGCGCATAAAGCTGCTGGGCGGCTTCGCGGTGCCGGTCGGCATTCTGCGACTGGAAGTACGGGCCCTCGAAGGCAGGATCGTCCTTGGAGATCCCGATGGACGCGAGCGCGCTGATGATGCCGTCGATCCACTCCGGCTTGTTGCGGGCCGCGTCGGTGTCCTCGATACGTAGGACGAACTTGCCCCCCGACTGTCGTGCGACGGCCCAGTTGTAGAGAGCCGACCGGGCCCCGCCAACATGGAACATTCCAGTCGGAGACGGGGCGAAACGCACGCGCGTAGAGGCTGTAGGCATGCGAGCAAGCCTACCGATTCCCACCCGGTGCTCGACCGCATCTATCGGATCTGTCGCTGTGAAACTACGGACTGCGACCTGTGGCCGGGTGAGATCGGGAACGAAAGGCTCATGGAGCACGTCGCCGCCCATTCGACCTACCTTGATCATCGGCCTGGATCTGAGCGACGGCAGCGTTTGTAGACGTGCCAAGCCGTGGCTTCACTGATACCGAACGCGACGCCGAGCTGGGCGTACGTGACCCCATCCTGCTCACGCATCCGCACGAGATCAGCTTCCTGGCCGACGGTGAGCGCATGCCGTCCGCCCCGTCCGGTAGACGGCATAGGGGGAGGATCAGTGAGGTGCCGCCACGACGCGCCCTGTACGGCCGCTCGAACCGTCGCGTACTTCAGTCGAAACTTGTCAGCGAGCGATCGCAAGGAAGCACCCCCAGCATGGGCGCGTCGCATCTCTGCCACCACGGCTGCGGTAAGGAGGACGCCGGGGCGGCGCCGCTGCTCCAGAGGCTCCTCCGGCGCCAGGTCATCGACATGCGCCCAGGTGACACCACGGATCGCGTCGTGAACGGTGTTGTAAGAGAGACCGTTTCTGGTTGCCAGATAGCGCACTGACACACCACCAGCATGCTCGCGCCTCAACCTGCGCACACGATTTTCATCCAAGACGGTAGGGCTGGGATGGTCAGGATCACGAGGGCGTGGCCGACTGAGCGGCGGCGGATCATCCAACTTGCGCCAGGTGGAGCCGTAGATCGCCTTCGACAGCGTCCTGCTGCTCACACCCATGGCTCGGGCGAGATGACTCACTGAAGCTCCGTCTCGGACTTGACGCCGAGCATGGCGCACCATGTCTGCTGTGAGCACGCTCCGATCGCCACGGTGGCCTCGCTCCGAGTCGTGGGGATACTCGTCATCACTCTCACTGCGCATGAGCAACTATCTTGCCGATCAGTGAGCCGCATTCGGCGCCGTTGTGTTTGATTTCGGAGGCGTTCAATTTGATGCCCGGCGCCCGCAACGTGATGAAACGGGGTATCCAGCGCACCCTTCGAGTCGGCGTCGCCAGCCGCCACGAGACGTCAGGGCCGCACTCATCCACGTACGCTCGTTTGCAAGATGACTACCTGATCCGTGCGGTTCAACGGCCTTCCTGCGCGGCACACGTGAAGTCGTACACCGCGAAGTCGGCGACCGGGCGGTACCCGATCCGCTGGTAGAGGCCGTTGCTGGTGGGGTTGGCCAGGTCCGCGAACAGCAGGATGTCCACCGCGCCGGCGGCCAATGCAGCCCGGCTCACCTCGACCGTCGCGGCACCCGCATAGCCGCGGCCGCGCAGATGCGCCGGGGTGTAGACGGGGGCCACCCGGATCTGGCCGGCGACCATGGGAGTCACGCCCGCCACGGAGACGGGGGTGCCGTCGGCGGTCTCCCAGAACGTGACGCGTCCGTAGTCGATCCGCGTGTCGGCCCAGGAGCCGGCGTCAGCAGAGGCAATCGCTCCGATGTCCTCGACGAACTCGCGGTACCAGACGATGAGTTGCTCACGGTCGTGCTGGCCAGCTACTCGACCACGGCCCTCCGGGAGTGGCTCCGGTGGCGTGAGCGTGCCGAGGCGGTACAGGCGCTGCCGTTCGTGGAGCGTCGGCGTCGTGCCTGCGTGCTGCTGCCATGCCTCGGCAAAGACGGTGGCGGTGTCGTGGTCCGCGGTGACACCAGGGAGGAGGGGGCTGAGGCCAGCCAGGTGGTCGGCGAGAGAATCGGCCTCGTCGGGGGTGAGTGGGGTGAGGCTCAGGCGGCGGGGCGGGGTGCGGAAGAAGGCCGCACGGACCTCGCCCGCCCGGTCCAGCCAGCCGAAGATGGGGGCTTCGGTGCCGTACGCGTCTGCGCCGCGCGTACGCAGTGTCTCGGTGACCGTCAGTGGGACGGTGTGTAGGGCAGGGCGGGAGCGGAGGAAGTCTCCGGCTCGGGCAAGAAAGTCGTCCAGTTCTTCGGTGACGTGCCAGCCATCCGGGCGCATGCCTCATAGTCCCTCGTGACGCCGGCGCTCGCTCGTAGTTTTCTGCCGGGGCGGAGCGACAAACCTCATGGGCTGTGCGCAGCAAGCACTGCGGCGACTATTGATTGCAGGTGCGGTTGCGGAGTCCGTATCCTTCCGAGCAACGCGTTGACGGAGATGAGTAGCCAGGGATCACGCGAGCCGAGAGAGCCGCCGGGTGCTGTGAAGGCGGTCTCGCACCCCGAGGCGAAGACCCTCCCGAGCGCGGGGAGGAACGGCCTCCTTTGATGGTCCAATGCCCCGCCGGCTGGCCCCCGTCATCGGGCTTGAATGAGGCCGCCACGGTGTGGCGGCGAAAGTGCGGTGGCACCGCGAGTTGCCCTTCTCGCCCGCACTCCCAAGGGATCATGACGATGTCCTTCGGAGGACCGCAATGATCCACAGCCGCGTACACGTCTCCGACCTGCGAGAACACGTCGGCCGTACCGTTTCCGTCTGCGGGTGGGTGAACACGCTCCGCCTGCAGAGCAAGATGCAGTTCGTCGTCGTACGGGACAACACCGGCATGGTCCAGGTGACCCACAAGCGCGACACCGGGGCCCTGGAGGCCCAGCTCGAATCCCTCACCCCAGAGTCGGCCGTCAAGATCACCGGCCGCGTTGTCGACGCCGCCCAGGTGAAACTCGGCGGCTTGGAGGTCGTCCCCGAGACGGTCGAGGTCCTGAACCTGGCCGCCACGCCGCTGCCGATCGACGAGCACACCAGCATGGAGCAACGCCTGGACTGGCGCTTCCTGGACGTGCGCCGCCGTCCCGCCACCCAGCTGCTGTTCGCCGTACAGACCACCCTGGAGCAGGCGATGCGCGAGTACGCCTACACACAGGGCGCAACCGAGATGCACACCCCCAAGCTCATGGGCACGGCGAGCGAGAGCGGAGCCGAGGTGTTCAAGCTCGGCTACTTCGACCGCTCCGCCTACCTGGCGCAGTCGCCACAGTTCTACAAGCAGATGGCGATCGCGGCCGGAATTGACCGCGTCTTCGAGATCGGTCCGGTGTTCCGCGCCGAGCCGTCGTTCACCTCCCGGCATGCCACCGAGTTCACTGGCGTGGATGTGGAGTTGGCCTGGATCGACGGCGTCGAGGACGTGATGGCCTTCGAGGATCAGATGCTCGCCCAAGCGATCGCCAAGGTTGCCGACGTGCACGGTGAGGCGATCGCCGAGCACTTCAGCGTCGAGGTCACCGTTCCCATCACGCCCTTCCCTCGCATCACCATGGTCGAAGCGCAGGAAATCCTGCGCAAGGGTGGGTGGGACCCGTCGGGGATCAAGGAGGACCTGGACCCGGAGGGCGAGCGGAGCATCTCGGCTCACATCCAGCAGGCCACCGGGCACGAGTTCGTGTTCATCACGCACTACCCAGTCGGCATCCGGCCCTTCTACCACATGAGGCCCGCCGACGACCCCAGCGTGACCTTGAGCTTCGACCTGCTGTGGAAAGGGCTGGAGGTCACCACCGGCGCTCAGCG
Organism: Streptomyces sp. YGL11-2; assembly: GCF_050054615.1. Classification (NCBI taxonomy): domain Bacteria; kingdom Bacillati; phylum Actinomycetota; class Actinomycetes; order Kitasatosporales; family Streptomycetaceae; genus Streptomyces; species Streptomyces sp. YGL11-2. Next base: position 58,309 of record NZ_JBNHIN010000023.1, on the reverse strand, counting down.
TGAGCACCGGTACGACGTGCTGCTCAAGCAGGCCGCTGAGAAGGGCATGAGCCCGGAGCCGATGCAGGACTACCTGAACGCGTTCCGCTTCGGGTGCCCGCCCCATGGTGGGCTCGGCATGGGCCTGGGGCGGGTGCTAATGGTACTGCTCGGACTGGACTCCATTCGCGAGGCCACGTTCCTCTTCCGCGGGCCGAACCGGCTCACCCCGTAGTGGTTCGTGGAGTGCGTCCCACGGCACGGGCCCATGCCTTGTGTCGTGGGACACCGTCTCAGTCGCGGATATGGCGCAAGACGTGCGCCCATGGGGTGTCAGCGCAGTTGGTCATGTGACCGCGCAGATCCGCTCCCTGACGTGCATGGGCGGATGGTGTGCAGGGCCCTACGGCGATCGGACTTCTGCGGCGGGCGTCAGGACGTCGCACGCCATCCACTTCCTCAACACCTCAGGCACGGGAACAGTTCCGTCGGGCTTTTGATGTTGCTCAAGGACGGCGGGGAGGAGCCGGCTCGTGGCCAGGCCCGAGGCGTTCAGGGTGTGGACGTACTCCGTCTTGCCGTGTCGGGGCCGGTAGCGGATGTTGTCTCGCCGGGCCTGGTAGTCACGGGCGTTCGATACCGAGCTGACCTCGACGTACGTATCGAGGCTCGGCAGCCGCACTTCTACGTTGCAGGTCTTGGCCATGGCGGCGGTCGTGTCCTGGGCGGCCAGGCGCGTTACGCGGTAGTGCAGGCCAAGGCTGTCCACCAACTCCTCGGCCTTGGCGAGGAGTTCCTCGTGTGCGGCGGCCGAGTCGCCGGGCCGGGTGAATTGGAACATCTCCACCTTGTTGAACTGGTGGCCGCGCAGCGTGCCCCGCTCCGCCGTCCGGTAGCCGCCGGCCTCCTTGCGGTAGCTCGGCGTATAGGCGAAGTAGCGTTTGGGCAGCTTGCTGTCGGCCAGTGTCTCGTCGCGGTGCAGATTGACCAGCGCGGTCTCGGCGGTCGGCAGTAGGAACTGCTCGGGGCTGCCGTCCTCGCCGTGGCGCACGGTGAACACCTCGTCGGCGAACTTGGGGAACTGCCCCGCGGTGTATCCGGCCGCATAGGTGAGCAGATGCGGCGGCAGGACGAACTCATATCCGTCGCGCAGATGCGTCTCGGTGAAGTAGTTCAGCAGCGCCCATTCCAGCTGCGCGCCCTGACCGCGGTAGATCCAGAATCCGCTGCCGGCGAGCTTGGTGCCGCGCTGGTAGTCGACGAGCCCGAGTGTGCCCGCGAGCTCCACGTGGTCGCGTGGCTCGAACGTGAACCGAGGCGGCTGCCCGACTGTGCGGACGACCTCGTTGTTCTCCTTCCCGCCGGCCGGCACTTCGTCGTCAGGCAGGTTCGGCAGCCAGTCGAGGAAGGCCCGGTGGGCCTGGTCCAGTTCGGCAAGGCGCTGCTCGGCGCCGGTCAGCCGCTCGGTGACGGGCCTTGCCTCGGTGCGCAGGTCCTTGACGGCTTCGCCTGCGCGCTGCCGCTGGGCGATCTTGCCCGAGACCGCCCTGCGGCTGCCGCGTAGCTGTTCCACCTCGCCTCGGACCTGACGCAGCTCGGTGTCCAAGGCGAGGAACGCGTCGATGTCCACGTGCACGGCACGTTTGGCCAGCGCCTTTTGTACGTACTCGGGGTTGGTGCGGATGAGCGTGATGTCCAGCATCGGCTGGAACTCCAATCGACCAGGCCCACAGGTGGGCGTGATCCCTTGGGGGCGCGGGCGAGAAGGGGCAACTCGCGGTGCCACCGCGCCTTCGCCACCACCAGCGTGGCGGCCTCGTTCGGAACCCTGTGACGGGGGTCGGCCGGCGAGGCATGGGGCCACCCGTTGTGGCCGTTCCTCCTCGCACTCGGGAGGGGATTCACTCCGGGGCGCGAGGCCGCCGTCACAGCATCTGGCGGCTCTCTCGGCTCGCGGGATCCGGGTTACTTGGCTCCGTCATCGCGTTGCAGCCGAGAGTAGGGGGCGGCTCTCACGCGGGCCAGCGATTTATCGGCCGCCACACCTTCGGCCTCTGTGCGATGCAGGACGCGTAAGGTCGGTCAAGGGGTCAGGCGATTCCGCGTCGTCGCACGGCAGCAGGAGGGGGGATCAGCTCGGCGACCCAGCCATGTGGTGCCCGATCTGCATGGTTCAGCGTTCAGCTATAGGGATCAGTCGTACAGGCGTCCCAGCAGGGCGCCCTGACCGGACTGCAGGATGTGAGCGGCCTCCAGGGGGATCCAGAAGCACTCGAAGTGCGTGGGCTCCTGTTCCCCGTCGTGATCCTCCTGGCTCATCCACCGCTCCGGGGTCGGCTCGGTCAGCTTCAGGTGGAAGACGTGGCGGTGCTGGAGCTCGAACCGGTACGGGCTGAGGTCGTACTCGGTCTCGCCGAGCTTCCCCACGATCTTGAAGTCCTTCAGGCCGGTTTCCTCCCTGGCCTCGCGCAGCGCCGCCGCCTCCGGCGTCTCGCCCTCGCGGATGCTGCCGGCCGGTACCTGGATGCCGACCTCCTCGTAGCTGTAGTCGGTGTGCCGGAAGACCAGCAGCTTTTCGTCGCGCACGACGTAGCACAGCACCTTGTCCTTGGTGACCTTCTCGGGCACGGGAACACCCCTCTTCATTCGTCGGAACCGGTCGCGCACTCGGCGGCGCCCGTCACGAGTAGACGCTGATCACTTCAACGGAAGCCAGCAAACCGCATGAACAGGTTCATATAGGCTGCTCGCTCTGCCTCTTGCCACCCGCATTGATCTGGGGAGTTCCCTGTGACCGTAGCGACCGCTGGGTCCGAACCGGCCGTCCCGCCCGTCGACGAGACGTCGGGAGAAGAGAGTTTCTGGGACGAGAGGGTGTCGTCCGGTTATGAGGCCGCGGCGGGTGCTGCAGACGACCTGGTCGTGCGGGATGCCCGCGAGTTCGGGGCGTACGCGCGGACCGGCGGCTGGGCGTTCGCGCTGAAGGTCGCGCGTAGCGTGCGGCCCGGCGGGCAGGCTGCGGGGGAGACTCCGAAGGTCTCCGCGAAGGAGTTCGCCGCGCTGGCCGGGTGCTCGCCGGAGCGCGTGATGCGGTTCTACAAGGCGTGGGACATGGCCGCCGACGACGGTGTCGTCCCCCAGTTCGAGGCGCTGGCCCCTGGTGAGGACGTCGAGCTGCCGGATGCCGATGTGTGGCTCTCGTACTACAGCTCCCGCAACAGCGCCACGTCCGTCCGCGGTACCGCGATCACCGCTGCGGCCGAGGCCGAGGGGATCCGGCCGACCAAGGCCCTGGAGGTCGCGGAGAACCCCACCGCGCTGCGTGCCGCGATCCTCGCCGACCCCTCTACCGCCGAGGCCGCCCGGGCCGCGCTGCTGGACCGGCTCAAGGAGGACCCGGCTCTGCAGGCCGAGCTGGCTCGCGACGTTGTCCGGACCGACGAGTTGAAGAAGGCGGTGGCCACCGAGAGCCGGGCGGCCGACCGCATCGGATACGTGCGCCAGATCGCGGAGAACGGCCAGATCAAAACCCCGGCCGGGCAGACCATCGACGCCCCCGTCGAACTCCGTGCGGAGGCTGAGCGGCACCTGTCCCTCCTCGATGAACTGGACGAGGGCGAGGAGGTCGGTGAGTGGGTCACCGAGGCGTACGACACGGTCAAGGGCCTCGTGGTCCAGGCCGTCGAGGCCGACCCCGAACTGCGCGTCCAGGAACGCCGCACCAAGTTCTATAGCAGTCTGCAGAAGGCGACGAAGGTGTTTGAGGAGCTGACCTTCGACGACGCCGACGACATCTACGAGGACGACATGGTCCAGCGGCTGGAAGAGCTCCAGCAGGCCATCGCCACCTGCATCACCGCCCTCCGCAAGGCGGCCCCCGAACGCTGAGGGGCCGCTTTGTACCCAACGGTTGGGCACAGAGTGGGCCAGAACCGTCAGATACGGCTGGCTGCAACCACCACTGCTGTCTCGGCGAAGAAGAAGCGCCCTTCCACACTGGCCTGCTGGACGGACGTGAACCACTCCTCAACCTCGACAGTGTCCACTCGGCCGCAACCCCGGAGCGCGGTGGAACGCAGTGCGCCCCGTATGTCGCCGACCCGGCGCGCCGCATGGCCCGTGAACTCGGTCGAATGCGTCACCAGTACTTCTACGCTCGTCCGGTTCAGCGGCGACCCTTCCACCAGGCCAGGGAGCTTTCGCCCGATCCGCCCATCTGAACTGTCCATCCACGGCGGCGCATCGTCAGCGAAGGCGTGCAGGATCTTCCTGTCCAGCTCAGCAGGAGGACCGGAGATCATGAGTGAGTCGAAGTCCGAGTGGGAGAACACCGCTCGCCCGCCTGGCCGGAGCACCCGCCACACCTCCTCCAGGAGCAGAGGCGGCGCGGGCAGGCATTCCAGAAGGTTGGAGGAGATGACCACGTCCACACTGGAGTCTTCGAGCGGCAGCGGCTCCCGCAGGTCTGCGGCAGCCAACTTCACTGGCCCAGCGTGGTGCTTCAGCCGCGCCCGAGCCTTCGCCAACGACTCGCCTGCGCGGTCATATCCGATGAGCTGTGCTTGCGGATAGCGTTTGGAGAAGGCGTCAAGGGCCGGGCCGGCGCCACAACCAAGGTCCACGACCGAGCCCTGCTCAGGAATCTCCGCCAAGTTTACGAACCGGTCGTGCAACATGTCGTTCGTCTCGGACATGCACGGCCTCCTCGGGCGCGGCAAGACAGTGAATGCTCACATTAGGGGCCGGGCTCTTTCTTTGCCTCCGCTTATTGATCCGAAACTCAAAGGGTTCTATTCGAGGACGTAGCGGACGTGCGGGCCGCCGAAGTAGCTGCGGACGATGTGTGGCTGACGTTGGCGCCGGTGGAAGAACCGGCGGGTATCGGCAGCGAGTTGGGCCTGGTCGCGGGCCCGGCTGTGTATCGGAAGGCTGCGTTTGAGGTCGCGTTGACCAGTTCGTCGGGGTTCAGCTCCGGCGAGTATGACGGCAGGAAGTGCAGCTCGATCCGGCCGGGGTGGTCAGCCAGCCAGGCGCGGACCTTGCCGGAGCGGTGCGCGGAGTGACCGTCCACGACGAGGTGCACCTTGCGGTCGAAGTGGCCGGCGAGCCGTTCCAGGAAGCGGCACATGACGTCGGCGTCGAAGGTCTCGGTGAACACCATGAGTCTCCGCCAACTTGAATTCGCAGTTCAAGGGGCTGGTGTGACCGGTTCTGGGGGTGCTTACGCTGGTCGTGGGCGGCAGCCTGCGGAGTAGATCGTCCGTCAGGAGGTACTTTCGATCCTGACGGCCCGGCAGTGGGGTAAAGCAGTTCGTTCCGATGTGCCTGTGGCCTTACCGTGGCGCGATGGTGCATGTGCGGGAGATGGACGGGGCTGACATCGAGGTCGTCTCGACGATCCGTGTCCAGGGATGGCAGGCGGCGTACGCCGGCATCGTTCCCCAGGCGTACTTGGATGCAATGACGGTCGAATGTGATGCCAGCCAGCGGCGGCAGTTGTTTTCTCACCCCCGCCGGAAGTCACGAGACCTTGTGGCGCTCGATGATCGTGGCCCGGTGGGGTGGATCTGCTTCGGGCCGTGTCGGAGTGAGATATCTGGCCTGGGGCAGGTAGGTGAGGTCTACGCCCTGTACGTTTCGCCAGATCTGGTCGGCCAAGGCATCGGCCGGAGGCTCCTGGGTGAGGCTCACGCTCAGATGAAGAGGCAGGGCTTCGAGGCGTCGGCTTTGTGGGTTCTCTGTGACAACCAACGAGCCCGGCGCTTCTACGAGCGGGCCGGCTATCAAGCCGACGGTGCGACTCAAGACGACGTCTACGACGAGATCACGCTCTCTGAGCTCCGCTACCAGCGCGTGCTCTGAGTTCAGTGACGATGGGTGCATCCTGGTCAGTTCGAAGTCTCTTGTCCCGGCGGCCGGTGCGGAGTTTGCCGCCGTGGGTGATGCGCCTGGTCATGACTCAGCGGCCGGCTTGCCGGTTCTCGCTCGATGTGGCCGGGCGGCCTTCTACGATCCTGTGCATGCTGGATCCCGAGCTGCTGGCACGGATCACCGCGCGGCGCGCGGAACTGGACGAACTCGAAGAACAGCTGGCCAAGCAGCTGGCGGAGGTACGGGCCGAACGGGACGAGCTCGCCGTCGCCGAACGGGTCCTTGAGCGGATGAGCGAACAGCTCGCCGACGAACGCGCCTCGGCCGCGCCGATGCCCGGGCAGGCGGTGATGCTGATCCCGCACCGCACGTCAGAGGTGGAGGAGGCCGTGCTCCCGCTGGACTACCAGCGCATCCTCGCCGCCGTGCGGCAAGCCGCCGGACCGGTCATGGCCCGACAGGTCGGCGAAGTGCTGGGAGTGGACATCAGCGTGCGGGCCAAGCTGGTCCTATCGAGAACCTGATGCTCGCCGACTCGGCGCCCACGCGACTGGGCCACCAGCGCGGCACGCCCACCGGCCAGCCACTTCGCCCACCAGTTGTCCACCGCCTTGAGCGAGACATGGAACACGGCGGCGACAACCTCGCGAGTCCGGCCCGCCACCAACGCCGCCACCGCCCGCAGCCGAAGGGCCTCCTGCGCCGCCGACGACAACTTCCTTGCATCCCCCGCCAGTTCACTCACACAGGGATCGACGACCCAGAACATCTACCGTTTCGGATCCAATAGGTAGGTGGACGTGGGCCGGGCCGCCGGTACGACAGTGCGGCGCGCAAGGGGGAAGGGTACGTCCCGACGGCGGCGCAGATCGGCGTGGGGCAAGCTCACCCAGGCCACTGCTGCTGACCACATTGGGCTGGGTGTCCGAGGAAGAAGCGAGCCGGGTGCTCAAGACGAAGCGCCCCCCCAGATGGTTCGGGCTCGTCGGGCGGAGCATTGACGGCCTCCGCCCTGCGTCGGGGCGTACAACTCTGCTGTCCACCGGTGATGTCCGACTCATCCCGTAGAGTCACCCTGAGCAGCAAATTCGCACACCCGTACTGCAATGAGAATTATGGGGGGATCGACGCATGGTCGAGTTCCACAAGCCCGACGAGTCGCAGCCTCAGCCTCCCCACGGCGCGACGCCTGGAAATGACGCAGGTCCTGGCCTGTACGGATCAGGACCGGGATGGGGGCCGGGCGGGCATCCCGGCTACCCGTACCCGATGCAGCCGCCGTCGACCGCAGCCATGTGGACCCATCTCTCCGCGCTACTCACCGTCACCGTCGGCGCGGGTTTCTGCTGCGGCCTCGGCGGGATCCTCGGCTGGATCGCCCCGATGACCATCCGCAACAATCCCCGCAACCTGCAGGACCCGCTCGTCCGCCATCACGGCGCCCAGGCGATGAACTTCGGCATCACCCAGGGCATCGTGGTGGTCTTGGGCTTCATCATGTACCTCAGCGGTGTCATGACCCTCTCTTTCGCCACCGTAGACCAGCACTCCGAGCCGGTCGTCCCGCTCGCCCTCCCGATCGTGCTGCTGAGCGTGCTCGCCCTGCTGGGAGCGTTCGTCATCACCGGCATCGTTTTCGCCATCATCGGCACCGTCAAGGCCAGCCGCGGGCAGATGTGGTCCTACCCGAAGTTCGTCGCCTGGCCGATGGTCAAGGCGTAAGGCGAATCCGGGGAGGCTGGTCTTCGGCACGATCGAAGACCAGCCGCTCCGGAGGAAAACCATCCTCGATTTGCCAACCAATGTGAAGAAGCCCCTCATGCGACATGAGGAGCTTCCGTCTTATTTAGGGAGATTAGCGAGCCTTCTGGTACGCCTCGCGAATGTCAGCCGGGACACGACCGCGGTCATTGACCTGGTAGCCATTCTCCTTCGCCCACGCCCTGATCGCCGCGGTGTCGTCACCACCGGCAGCGGCCTTCCGGGGCTTACGAGCCCTTCCGGTCTTGCGGCCGGCCTTAAGGAAGGGGCCAACGGCCTCAAGCAGCTTGTCGTAGCTGTCCGCGCCGAGGTCGATCTCGTACGCCACGCCATCGAGAGCAATGGTGTGCGTTGCAGCCTCTGAGGACTCTTCGCCCGTGAGGTCGTCTGTGTAGATGATGACGGTCTTCTGTGCCATGGCTCAAAGTGTAAAGGGTTCTGTTGTTTTCCATCTCCGCAGTTGATCGCACGGAAACTTTCGGTAGAGGTCAAGTGTCAGTCGGGAGTGTGTTCAGGCGGTCGAGGAACTCGCGTACAGGATGGTGTGATGCGCGTTGATTCGACCCGAGAGGTCCTTCAGCTGTTCCAGGGCGCGCGAGTGAACTCCCCTGACTTTCAGGCCACTCGACCCGTAGTCTGCAGCGCCGAGTTCGCCGCCGATGCCGTGGGCCCGCTACTGATTTTGAACTCGTGTTGTCTGTCGACCGTGCGGTTCTGACAAGGTCCACGAGCCCGATCGCTGTTGCCGGCCCTGACACGGGCTGGGCAAGCCTCGAAGTCAGAGCCGTTGATCCAGGAGCATGTTCATCGGGCTGAAGCCCGCAGCTTGGTAGAACGCACGAGCGCCCTCGTTGAAGTGCCAGACGTCCGTGACGAGGCGTCGGCAGCCTGCCGCGCGTCCCACTTCGCGTACGGCTTCGAGGAGTGCCGCGCCGACACCACTACGGGCAGTATCGGGGGTTACGGCGATTTGATCCAAAGACATAATGAAGTCTGAATGTTTCAGAGCACTGCCGGGCCGGTTTTTGACTCGGGCGAGGGCGTACCCGAGGGCTTTGCCTTCCGTCCCGTCGGCGAGGAGCACGGTGACTGATGGATCGGCTATCTGAGTTCGGAAGAAGGCTTCGACGGCATCCAGTTCCGGGGAGTCACGGAACGGGTCGGGACGGTGTCTCTGGTGCAGGTCATGAACGATGTGGTTGAGGGTCGCGAGCAGGGCAACGTCGTCTGAAGAAGCGGTTCGAATCTGGACCACGTCGCTATCCTGAAGTGTTACCCCCGCCACTGTCACACGATTTGGGCCTAGCGGGCAGGCGGGGTATGGCCTAGCGTTCCGGAGCACCCCCGCGTCGGTGGGGAGGACTACCGCGACGCGTACGCGGAAGACGAACAGGACAGAACACCCCCCGCGTCGGCGGGCACCCTTGGTGATTCCCCCACCTTGGCGACCTGCCTGACTGCGCACTGGTCGCACGGGGCGCGGAATGCCCCCTCCATGGTCTACCAGCGATACGACAGGGAGAATCGGATATGATCAACCACCGGCCGCCGCTGGGCACGTGGCGGAAGAGCCCGTACAGCCTCAACGAGAATTCCTACTGCGTAGAGGTCGCCGACTTCCCGCAGTGCATCGGCGTTTGGGACTCCAAGGACCACTCGGTACCGGCGCTATCGTTCCCCGTGACGTCATGGTCGGGTTTCATCTCGGCGGTGAAGGCAGGGGAGTCCGCTGGCTAGCGGACCCCGCGTCGGCGGGGAGAACGGCACCGCACCCCGTTCGAGATCGCCCGCGTGCGGAACACCCCGCGTCGGCTCGGAGAACGCAGAACGCCTGCGGCACATCGCCAACCCCGGCGGAACACCCCATGTCAGCGGGGAGAACCAGGACCCCAACACCTTCGTCTGGCCACTGAACGGAACACTCCCCCCGCGTCGGCGGGGAGGACGGCGAACGGGGCGGCGACTTCGCCGACGATGCCGGAGCACCCCTGCATCGGCGGGGACAACCACAACAAGGGCGGCCACTCGATCCACAACCACGGAACACCCCCGCGTCGGCAGGGAGACACGGTGCCGGCCACCGCGATGGTGTCCCAGTCCGGAGCACCCCCACGTCGGCGGGTAGGACGGCGACCTGACCGTCTACGGGGCACACAGCAACGGACCACCCCCGCGTCGGCGGGGACACGTGGGGCCCGGACACGGGCGGCACACCCCCGCGTCGGCGGGGAGAACACGGGAAATCCGTCCTGTTCCGCGAGTACCTGCGGAACACCCCCGCGTCGGCGGGGAGAACGCTCGCCACATCTCGTCCATGGGCAGCACCAACGGAACACCCCCGCGTCGGCGGGGAGAACACCAGGCATTGGGTGGAAAGGGCCTGCGTAACCGGAACACCCCCGCGTCGGCGGGGAGAACGCTGCCCTGTCCTCCACATTCGGAGCATGGCACGGAACACCCCCGCGTCGGCGGGGAGAACACGGGAAATCCGTCCTGTTCCGCGAGTACCTGCGCAACACCCCCGCGTCGGCGGGGAGAATGCCGGGTCCGCGTTCGAAAAAATCGTCGGCGACGGAACACCCCCGCGTCGGCGGGGAGAACGGGCGAGCCCTCGACAACTACGAGGCAGAGGACGGAACACCCCCGCGTCGGCGGAGAGAACAGCATGGCGCGGACGTGGGAGGCAGGGGCGGGCGGAACACCCCCGCGTCGGCGGGGAGAACCATTCGGTTTGTACCTCTCCCTGAACACGTCGCGGAACACCCCCGCGTCGGCGGGGAGAACACGAGCGGGCCACCAAGGGCTCCCGGATGCTCACGGAACACCCCCGCGTCGGCGGGGAGAACGCCACGGCGATCAGTCCCGCCGTCAATGACGTTGGAACACCCCCGCGTCGGCGGGGAGAACATGGTCACGGTCACGGAAGGAAAGCCCGTCTCCGGAACACCCCCGCGTCGGCGGGGAGAACCTCACGGTCGGTCAGAGCATCACCCGGATCGACGGAACACCCCCGCGTCGGCGGGGAGAACATGCGGGTGCCGGCCTCGATCAGGCGGCGGAGCGGAACACCCCCGCGTCGGCGGGGAGAACATCAGGCGCGGCGGGATGTGCTTCATGGTCACCGGAACACCCCCGCGTCGGCGGGGAGAACGTGTTCGCGTTCACGTGTCCTCCTTCCGGGGCCGGAACACCCCCGCGTCGGCGGGGAGAACGGACGTCCACGTACTCCAGCCATGCCGGTGATCGGAACACCCCCGCGTCGGCGGGGAGAACAGTGGTTCCCCACCCCTGTCCATCCTCGTCACCGGAACACCCCCGCGTCGGCGGGGAGAACGCGGCTGTACGGACCCATGGGGAGTGGTTCGACGGAACACCCCCGCGTCGGCGGGGAGAACCCCGCCGTGCCACATGCCGGGCCGGAGGATGTCGGAACACCCCCGCGTCGGCGGGGAGAACTCCGGGCCGAGGCGCACATCGGGACCCGCTTGCGGAACACCCCCGCGTCGGCGGGGAGAACCACCAGCCCCTCCCCACCGTAGCCAGCCAATGCGGAACACCCCCGCGTCGGCGGGGAGAACCTACCTCCCGGAGGCACCACCCGGGGTCGGTTCGGAACACCCCCGCGTCGGCGGGGAGAACACTTCGTGACCTGGCCTTCAGCGGTCGCTTTGCGCCTTCTTTGCTGATCTCGACTGCGCTGGGGCTGCCGGTTGCTGTACCACGACAGGACTGTAGCTGGTTGCGTTCTTTGGGAACTGTCAGTGGCTCGTGGTTGGGTCGTCGAGGCATGGGTGTTTGAAGGCGGGAGGGATTGAAGTGATGGCCGAGCCAGCTGTGGAAGTGGATGAGTCGGCATGGGGTAAGGCGCGTGGTCTCGACCCGGCGCTCCCGCCGTATCCGTTGGTGCGACATCTGCTGGACGCTGCGGCCATGGCGTTGTTTTTGTGGGATCGGTACCTCTCGGAGAGCCAACGGCGTTCCATCGCTGCTGGGTTGGGGATGGGAGACGATCTCGGTCGGGCACGGGCGGTGGCAGCGTTGTGCGCTGGGCTGCACGACGTGGGGAAACTGTCGGGCTTCCAGCTGTGTGACGTGCGTGCCCGTGATCGGCTGAGTGACGCACTTCGCCGGGATCAGGGGCGCATTGGAGTAGAGCGGATGCCGCATGAGGTGGCGGGGATGCACGCTGCTGCGGCGGTCCTGGCTGCCTTGGGACTTCAGGACGGCGATGGCTCTGTGAACGGGGCGGTGCGTCGGGTGGCGGAGATCATCGGCGGGCACCATGGCCGGTTCCACGAGTTCGTGGACCTGCACCCAGGGAACGCGGATCTGCTAGGCGGTGTGACCTGGGCGAGGCAGCGGGAGGCGCACGCCGGGGTGGTGTTCGAGACGCTGGGGGCGCCGGAGCTGCCGGAACGGGTGGATGCGCCGGCGGCGGTGTTGGTGACCGGCTTGGTGATTTTGGCGGACTGGCTGGTCAGCCAGGAGAGTTACCTGCGGTCGAGGCAGCGGGATTTGAGCCCGTCGCTGACCACCCATTTCGAGCGGTCCTGTATGGATGCCGAGGGGTTGGTGCGTGAGGCGGGGCTGCTGCCGGTGGAGCTGGAACGCAAGGACTTCGCCGAGGCGTATGGGATCGCGGGGGAACCGAATCCGCTGCAGCGGTCGGTGGCGGAGGAGCTCCCTGTCGGAGTCGACCGTGGACGCCAGGGGGGTGATGGGCGGCGTGGCGGCATTCTGCTGGTGACTGCGGCGCCTGGGGACGGCAAGAGCGAAGCAGCTCTGGAGGCGGAGCGTGTGCTGGCCGACCGGTTCGGGACGCGTGGGTTCGCGTTCTTGCTGCCGACGATGGCGACCAGTGACCAGATGTACTTGCGGGTGGCGGGTGTTGTGGCTCGGCAGGCTGAGGAGGAGGCCGGGCTGACGCTCACGCACAGTATGGCTTGGCTGAACAGCGCCTACGCGGAGGACGAGTCGGGTGGGCTGCGGGTATTGACGTGTGAAGGGGAGGAAGAGGGTGCGGACGGCCGAACGCGGCGCGAGGTGGACATGCGTCCGCGGCGCTGGCTGCGCGGCGCCAAACGGCCGCTGCTGGCCCAGTTCGCGGTAGGCACGGTGGATCAGGCGCTGATGGCGGCGTTGCCGGTACGGCACAACGCGCTGCGGCTGCTGGCATTGTCCGGCAAGACGTTCATCTTGGACGAGGCGCACGCTTACGACCCGTACATGCAGGTGTTGTTGGGCCGGTTGCTGAACTGGCTTGGCTGGTATGGGGTGCCGGTGGTGTTGCTGTCGGCGACGCTGCCCGCGTCGGTGAGCGACCGGTTGATCAAGGAGTACTTGAAGGGGGCCGGGCTGTCGAAGCGGGAACTGAGGGACCGCACCTTCAAAGCCCCGTATCCAGGTTGGCTGTATGTGGACGCGGCGAATGGGGAGTGCACCCGGATTTCGGACGTGCGGCAAAAGGAGCAGGCTGCCGCGCGTCGTATGGAGCTTGCCGTGCAGGTGGAACCGGTCCTCCACGGCACGGCAGGCGGCGAGCGGAACCGGTTGGCGGTGATCGAGCGGCTTCTGGAACCCCTGGCCGGGGACGCCGGCGGATGCGCGCTGGTGGTGTGCAACACCGTGGCAGAAGCCCAGCAGACCTACCACCGACTGCGCACGTTCCTACAAGCCCGCGGGCAGAATGCGGATGAGGTGCAGTTGCTTCACGCCCGTTTCCCCGGCGACGACCGCGAGCAACGCACCCAGAGCGTCACTGCTGGGCTGGGACGTCCCGGACCCCGGCCACTTCGCCGGATCGTGGTGGCGACCCAGGTCGTCGAACAGTCACTCGACCTGGATGCGGACGTGGTGATCAGTGATCTGGCCCCGCTGGCGCTGCTGCTGCAGCGGGCGGGCCGCTGCTGGCGACACGAGGCGTGGTGGGCCGAGCACGGGCGCCCGCATGGCCGCAGCCGGCCAGCTTGGGCGATGCAGCCCCGGCTGATCGTGCTGGACCCGTTGGCCACTGGCCGGGGCGTGCCGGGCCAGTGGGGCGAGGTGTATGACGAGTTCCCACTCCGCGCGACCTCCGAGGTGCTGGCGCGGCGGGGAGCGGAGCCCATCATGATCCCGGAGGATGTGCAGGGTCTTGTCGAAGAGGTGCACGGCGACCGGGCGGACCGGTTCGACTGGGATGACCCGTCGAAGTCCGCGGCCTACACCGCCTACCGGGGCAAGGAGCTGGCGGAGAGGAGTGTCGGGGGCGTCGTCGTCATTCCTCGGACAGGAAGTGTGCCGGGGCTGCACAAGCTGCACCACCTGCACGGTGCTGAGGAGGAGTGGGAAGCGGCGACCCGGCTCGGCGCCGACGCCGTGCGCCTGCTGTGCGTCTACGTGCACGACAACGGCACCACCACCCTGGACCCGGAAGGTATCTGCCCGTTGCCGGGGTTGGATAGTTCCCTTACGCCCACGGATGTGCGGGCAGCGATGGGGCGCACCATCCCGGTCAACGCGGAATGGTTCCAGGGGGAACGGGAGGCGCACCGCACTCCGGACCAGTGGGCCGAACACCCCTTGCTCGGCGACCTGGTGATGCTGCGGCAGTCGATGGTCGACGGCCAGGCGAGGCCCGTCCGAGTCGGCGTCAAAAGCTTGCATCTGGATGCGGAGCTGGGGCTGGTCAGACAATGACGGATTTGCCCCCCCGGGCGACGATCCCCCACCTGTACCGGGCGCCGAATTCTCACCGGCAGACCTCAACACGCCTAATTCGAAGACAATTTCGGGTTTTTGGCTTCGGGTCAGCGTTGTCAGTGGTGCCTGATTCACTGTGCTCAGGGCTTCGCTCTTCACCGCGAGCGTGAAGTACGGGGCTTGGTCATGTCGTCGTGCAGCGAGGCGACCAGGACAGATGACAAATAGGGAGGGACGTATGGCCGATGGGTTCGACCTGCGGGACGAGCCGTGGATCCCGGTCCGGTTAGCGACGGGGGAAGCCACGCGCGTGGGTCTGCGGGGGCTGTTTCATCAGGCGCACGAGATCGTGGACCTGGAGTTACCCGTGCCGCCGGCGGCGTCTGGGCTGCTACGCATCCTCGCGGCGATGACCGCACGCATTGCCCGGGACGATCACGGTGTGCCCCTAGGTGACGAGGATGCGGCGGAAGAGGTTGTCACGTGGCTGGAGGTCCGTGACCGGGTCCTGGACCGCGGCCGGTTCGGCTCTCAGGCTGTGGACGCCTACTTCGATGACGAAGTGCAGCCGGGCCGCTTCGACTTGTTCGATCCGGTACGGCCCTTCTTGCAGGATCCGCGCCTAGCCGTGGAGTGTGTGGATGGGCGCGGTCACCCCAATCCGTCGGGGGTGAACAAACTGGTCTTCGGGCGCCCCACTGGGGTCAACGGTGCTGTGCTGTTCGGGCACTTCACGGACAGTAAGCCAGTGGCATTGCCGGCGGCCGAGGCGGCGTGGCACCTGATTGCCCAGCTCTATTACGGCCCGGCCGGGCAGTGCACCCCGCGCCGGATCACCGAGGTGAAGCCCGGCAACGGCGATGCGGGACCGCTGCGCAAAGCAGTCTCGTATCACCCCTGGGGGCCGGACCTGTTCGCCAGCCTCGTGCTGGGCATCCCGGTGCCGGACGACGCCACCGACGCGGACGAGGGGGACGAGTGTCCCTGGGAAGGAGCGGATCTACCTGATCCGCTCGGGCCGCCCGCTGCACCGACATGGCCGGGACGGCTGCTGACCGGCCGGTTTCGGCACGCCGTGCTGCTGGTGCCGTCGACGGACCGCAGCGAGGTCATCGACGCCTACATCACCTGGTCCACCCACGAGCCCCGGCAGACGGCACGCGACCCGTACCTCGTCCTCGACCGGGACAAAGAAGGGCACTTGCAGGCGCGTGAGGCAGAAGGTGCACGGGCGTTGTGGCGGGACGTGGACGCACTGCTGCTGAAGGACACCAGCCACCGGTCGCTGCGGCCGCACAGCCTCAACAGTCTGCCGCCGCGGCTGCGCCCCCACCTGTCGGTCCGGGCGTACGGGTTCGACCAGGACGGCCAGCAGAAGGACACCACCTGGTTTGAGGCCACCACCCCGCCCATCCTGCAGTGGCAGGAGGAGGCTGATGCCCGGATGGCTCGCCATATGGCCCGCTGCCACCGGGCCGCTGAGGACGTCGGCTCCCGCCTGGAATACGCCGCACGCCTCGCCTGGAAACTTGCCACCGACACCAGCGCCGCTTCTGCGACCAAGGTCAAGCTCGATGGCAAAAAGCCCGGCCCATGGGCCACAGCGGCGATGAGCCGCTACTGGCCCGCAGCTGAGCGGGAGTTCTGGCGTCTGGCAGACCCCGCCCGGTGCGACACACCGCCGCTGGCGCCGTTGGTGAAAGCTGCTCTGGCGGCGCTTGACGACGCCATCGGCCCGGTCAACCGCGCCGACATCCGGGTGGCCCGCGCCCGTACCCGCGCCCGTTCGGCCGTCCGCGCCCTCCTGCGCGCCGCTGCGTAGCCACCACCTCACCGTTTTCAGGGATGTGCCATGACTTCCACCTCCGCGCAAACGGCGGCGGCTGCTCCCATTCAGCCGCGAGCCTCAGACACATTCGTCGCCTACGTCCTGTCGCTGTGCGAGAACAAGCGGGTCCAGTCAGACCTCCGCACTGGTCTGAGCCTGCGCGTCGAACGCTGCAACTACCTGCACCGTTACCTCGTACGGCGCCTTGCGGACCGCCTGCACGCCGACGCCAAGCGTGCCCACTATGCGGTGGCCGCGCTCATCGCTGCCCGTCCCCGATCTGCCCGTGAGGCTGATGCGGAGCGTGCCGGTCAGGTGGAGGCCGTGCGGGAGTGGCGCGCGCGGCCGAATCTGGGAGCCAGTGTGGCCGCCGCGGTGAACGCCGGCGTCATCAAGCCCGATTCGGCCGAAGGCGACCTGCACCTGTTCAGCCGTCAAAGCAGCGACGCCCTCCATGTGCGGCTGCCTGCGCTGACCCGGCACCTGCAATCCGGCGGTATTGCCCTGGACTGGGCGGTCCTGCTGGAGGACCTCACCTGGTGGGACCGCAACCGCGACCGCATCGCGACCCGCTGGCTGGAGAGCTACTTCCGCACCCTCAACCACGCCGATGACGGCGATGGCACCGACGCCGCTTCGACCGCCACAACCGACTTGCACGAGGAGAACATCTGATGTCCCTGTTCCTGGACCTGTCCGCCACCCAGTCGGTGCCGGCCGCCAACCTCAACCGGGATGATCTCGGCTCGCCCAAGACCGTCCGCTACGGCAACGCACCTCGCATTCGGGTCTCCAGCCAGTCCTGGAAGCGGGTGATCCGCCACGGCGTCGAGCAGGACCTCGGTGAGAAAGCCGCCCGTACCCGCCTGGTGCCGGTCAAGGTCCGCGAAGCCCTCAAGCGCGCCGGATGGCCCGCCGACCTCGCCGACTTCGCGGGCGCTCAGGTCGCCGCCAGCGCCGGCAAGAAGGGCATCGGCACGGAGAAGGACGGCCACACCTCGGTCTTGCTCTTCCTGCCCGAAAGCGGACTGGAGGAACTCGTCGCCATCTGTGTCGAGCACCGCGACAGCCTGGAGAAGAACGCCGACAAGAAGAAGCCCGGCCAGGTGCTCCCGGCCGACCGCATCGAGGAGATCCTCAAGCGCCGCACCGCCTCGATCAGTCTGCTGGGCCGCATGCTCGCCGAACTGCCCGGCGCCAACGTCGACGGCGCCGCCCAGGTCGCCCACGCCTTCACCACCCACGCCGCCGAGCCGCAGCGCGACTACTTCACCGCCGTCGACGACTGGCTCGGTGAGGCCGACACCGGCAGCGGCCACCTGGACACCAGCGAGTTCAGCGCCGGCGTCTTCTACCGCTACGCCACCGTCAACATCACCGACCTGCTCACCAACCTCGACGGCGACGACAAGGCGGCCCGCACCGTGCTGGGATCCTTCGCCGAGCACTTCCTGCTATCCCTGCCCCAAGCGAAGAAGAACAGCACCGCCCCGCACACCGTGCCCGACCTCGCCCACCTCGCCGTCCGCACCCAACGCCCCCTCTCCCTGGCCGCAGCCTTCGAAACACCCGTCAAGCACAGCGACGGCGGCTTCGCCCGCGCCTCACGAGCGGCCCTCGCGGCATACGCGCACGACCTCAACCGCCTCACAGGTAACCGCCACCGCCCCTTCCACGGCCACGCCGCCCTCGCCGACGACACCGTGGACCTGACCCCCCTCGGCCCGGCCTACGACTCCTTCTACGACCTCATCGACGCCGCCGTGGACGCCGCCCTGCCCACCACCGGGGAGCAGGCGTGACCGGGCTGCTGCTGCGACTGGCCGGCCCCCTGCAGTCCTGGGGCGAACGCTCGATGTTCACCGCGGACCGGGACACCGCGCCGTTCCCCACCCGCTCCGCGCTCATCGGCATGTTCGCGGCAGCACAGGGCATCACCCGACACGACACGGCAGCCCTGCATCGGTATGCCGCACTGGAGTTCACCGTCCGCATCGACCGGCCCGGCGTCCGCCTCATCGACTACCACACCGTGGGAGGCGGCCAGCCCAAAGAGAAAACCGCCGCCACCAGCGGCGGCAGCCACAAGGGCACCGCGGTCGTAACCCGCCGCCACTACCTGGCCGACGCAGTGTTCGTCATCGCCGTCTCTGGCCCCGACCAGGCCACCGCCGACCTGGCCACAGCCCTACACCAGCCACACTGGGCGCCGTACCTGGGCCGACGCTCCTGCACCCCCGACGAACCCCTCCTGCTGCGCACCAATGTGACAGACCCGGTCGACGAACTGCTCCACCATGTGCCGCTCAGCCCGGACCCGGAACGACCCGCCCCACAAGACGGCACTGTCCCGGTCACCTTCCTGTGGGAGCGCGCGCCCACCTCTCCCGCACCGGGTGCCGACACCCTCACCGTCCACGACGTTCCGCACAGCTTCGCACCCCACGACCGCAGCCACGGGAAACGCCGCCTCCACCGCACGGTGGAAAGGCTCCCCACCTCACTGGCGGTCGGCTCTCACCCCCTGCACCAACGACTGATCGACTACGCCACAAAGAAGGTTCCCGCATGAGTCTTGGCGCGGCACTCGCCCGCATCCACCTCAACCCCCACAGCCGCGACGTCCAGCGAGACCTACGCGACGCCACCCAGATGCACCGCACCCTCATGCGCATGGCCCCCGACGGCCTCGGCCAGAGCCCTCGCCAGACGGCAGGGCTGCTCTACCGCCTCGACGAGACCGACACCACCAGCACCCTCCTCGTACAGGCCACCACCCTTGACCCCGCACGCCTGCCCGACGAATACGGGCACGCCAACGTCAAAGACCTGACCCCGATGTTCAATGCCCTCAAAAAGGGAATCTCGGTCCGCTACCGCATCGTCCTCAACCCAACCAAACGCGAACGCCTCCCCCTGGAACAGAAAAACAAACGCGGCAAGATCATCCCGCTCTCTGGCCAAGACGCCGACCGGTGGTGGACACGCCGCGCCGCCGACGCCGGCCTACACATCCACTCCCTGCTCCCCACCCCAGTCACAGCTGTACGGCCCCGAGCCAAAGAAGCCCCACCCATGCGACACAACCTGCTGCGCTACGACGGAACCGCCACCGTCACCGACCCCGACGCCCTCACGCACGCCGTGCTGACAGGCATCGGACGCGCAAAACCCTACGGTGCCGGCCTGCTCAGTCTCGCCCCGGCGG
Organism: Streptomyces sp. YGL11-2; assembly: GCF_050054615.1. Lineage (NCBI taxonomy): Bacteria > Bacillati > Actinomycetota > Actinomycetes > Kitasatosporales > Streptomycetaceae > Streptomyces > Streptomyces sp. YGL11-2. The sequence goes on along the minus strand of NZ_JBNHIN010000023.1, from coordinate 38,981 downwards.
CCGCTGCGTGAGCACACCCCACGGGGGTGGCGAGGCCCGCAAGCGACTCGCCGCCCCCACCCTCGCCATGCTCCCGCGCATCGCGGACTCCCTGTCCTTCCTCTACCTCGACAAAGTCCGCATCGTCCAAGACGACACCGGCGTCTGCGCCCAGATCCAAACCGACGAAAACCGCACCGACACCGTCTACATCCCCACCGCCGCGCTCACTTGCCTTCTCCTCGGCCCCGGCGTGTCCATCACCACCCGCGCCCTATCCACCCTCGCCCGACACGGAACCAGCGTGGTGTGCACCGGCGCAGGCGGCGTCCGCACCTACGCCGGCATCCTCCCCGACTCCCTCACCACCCACTGGCTCGAACAACAAGTGACCGCCTGGTCCGACCCACACCAGCGACTGGCCACCGCCACCCGCATGTACGAAATGCGCTTCGGCGACGACACCGTCCCCGACGGCACAACCCTCGCCCAACTACGAGGCATGGAAGGCCAACGCATGAAGGCCCTCTACAAACTCCTCGCCCAGCAACACGGAATCGGCCGCTTCCGACGCAACTACCACCCCGACCAATGGCACCAGCAAGACCCAGTCAACCTCGCCCTGTCCGCAGCCAACACCTGCCTGTACGGCATCATCCACGCCGCGCTGCTGGCCCTGGGCTGCTCACCAGCCCTCGGCTTCGTCCACACCGGCAAACAGCACGCCTTCGTCTACGACATCGCCGACCTCTACAAAGCCGAAACAACCCTCCCCGTCGCCTTTTCCCTTCACCAATCAACCAACCCAGAAAAGGAAGCCCGAAGAAAGTTCCGTGAGGAACTCCGCCTCATCCGCCTGCTACCCCGCGTCATCCGCGACATCCAATCGCTTCTCACACCTGGTGCCGTCACCGACGACGACCGCCCTGAGCGCCATGATGTCCAACTGGTCCATCTCTGGGATCCGAAGGCTGGCGTCCTGCCCGCTGGAGTGAACTACGCCCCTGACGGAGGATGACGTGGCCTCCATGCTCGTCATCGCGACTACCGCAGTGCCAGACCATCTCCGTGGTGCCCTCAGCCGATGGACCACTGAAGTCGTACCGGGCATCTTCGTCGGCACCGTCTCCGCCCGCGTCCGCGACCAGCTTTGGGACGCTGTCACAAACGTCGTAGGTGACGGGGCTGCCGTTCTTGTGCACCCGGCACCGACTGAACAGGGCTATGTCATTCTCACCGCCGGCACCCGCCGACGCGTCCCCATCGACTTCGAAGGGCTCACCCTCATGCAGATGACAGGGACTCCGCAGCGGCCAACAAAAGCAAAGAACGAGGAAAGCCGGAGATAATCCGCAGGTCACGAAGTGTGCTCCCCGCCGACGCGGGGGTGTTCCAGCTGTCTTCGGGGCCCCGCAGGAGCGGCTTTGGTGCTCCCCGCCGACGCGGGGGTGTTCCGATCCGCCTATGCCTGAGTGCCGGCCCAGGCTAGTGCTCCCCGCCGACGCGGGGGTGTTCCGTTGGCGCCGGAGCGGGCGGCGGTGTTGGCGGAGTGCTCCCCGCCGACGCGGGGGTGTTCCGTCGACGTGGACGTTCAGGTCGGCCAGGGGCTCGTGCTCCCCGCCGACGCGGGGGTGTTCCGTTGGCGCCGGAGCGGGCGGCGGTGTTGGCGGAGTGCTCCCCGCCGACGCGGGGGTGTTCCGTCGACGTGGACGTTCAGGTCGGCCAGGGGCTCGTGCTCCCCGCCGACGCGGGGGTGTTCCGATCGAGTGCCTTGGCAGTGCCTCCGGGAAGCCGTGCTCCCCGCCGACGCGGGGGTGTTCCGCTGAGCGCGGAGCGGGCGGCGGTGCTGGCGGAGTGCTCCCCGCCGACGCGGGGGTGTTCCGTCCAACGCGAGGACGAACGCGCCACGGAAGGCGTGCTCCCCGCCGACGCGGGGGTGTTCCGTCTGTCGACCACTTGAGGACGGTGGACCCGCTGTGCTCCCCGCCGACGCGGGGGTGTTCCGACGGCCGCATCGGCCCGGGGGAGGGTGAGCAGGTGCTCCCCGCCGACGCGGGGGTGTTCCGAACCCGGACCGGATCGTCATGGTGGACGAGGGGTGCTCCCCGCCGACGCGGGGGTGTTCCGTACGACGAGGACGGCAAACTGGTGCCGGTGTCGTGCTCCCCGCCGACGCGGGGGTGTTCCGCGCTTGGCATTACGGAAACCAATCCGGTAGCGGTGCTCCCCGCCGACGCGGGGGTGTTCCGGAGAGGAACGACCCGTGAACATCATCGTCGCAGTGCTCCCCGCCGACGCGGGGGTGTTCCGCTCGGACTTTAAGGCTCGCCATGATCGCTTGGGTGCTCCCCGCCGACGCGGGGGTGTTCCGGCCAAGGGGTTCGTCGAGCGAAGCGGCATGGTGTGCTCCCCGCCGACGCGGGGGTGTTCCGGCCAGGACGTCGGCCTTGTCGGCGGTGGAGTAGTGCTCCCCGCCGACGCGGGGGTGTTCCGACCGCGACCGAGGGTGAGCGCACCCCGGTCGTGGTGCTCCCCGCCGACGCGGGGGTGTTCCGATGGCGCCGGCCGCGCTGTCCCCGGCTATCCGGTGCTCCCCGCCGACGCGGGGGTGTTCCGGGCGGTGGAGGAGGACTACCGGGCGCTGCGGAGTGCTCCCCGCCGACGCGGGGGTGTTCCGGCCCTCTCTTGGGCCCGCAGCACTGCTCACAAGTGCTCCCCGCCGACGCGGGGGTGTTCCGTGACCCGAGGCGGCCGGAAGAGCACCCATACGGTGCTCCCCGCCGACGCGGGGGTGTTCCTTCACCTGAGCCTTTGCGGATTTCGGCGCGGGCGTGCTCCCCGCCGACGCGGGGGTGTTCCGTGACGTCCATGGGGGTGGGGACGGGGTCGTGAGTGCTCCCCGCCGACGCGGGGGTGTTCCGGCGGCAGGCAAGACGGACAAGCGGCGGATGCTGTGCTCCCCGCCGACGCGGGGGTGTTCCGAATACCGCCCGCCTCATGCCGGCCACCGACGGGTGCTCCCCGCTGACGCGGGGGTGTTCCGATGGCCGTATACGAGGTCACCGGCGACGAGTGGTGCTCCCCGCCGACGCGGGGGTGTTCCGGCATGGCGAACACGACGCCCGTAGACCCGGGTGTGCTCCCCGCCGACGCGGGGGTGTTCCGCCGGGCAACGACCGCGAGCTTGCCCGCACCACGTGCTCCCCGCCGACGCGGGGGTGTTCCGGCGGTCGCCCAGGTGGTGCCGGCCATCCTGCGGTGCTCCCCGCCGACGCGGGTTCCGGAGAGGGCGTCCTTGTCCCGGAGCTGGCGGGCGTGCTCCCCGCCGACGCGGGGGGTGTTCCGGCGACGCCGAGCTGGCCTCCATCGGGGCCGACGTGCTCCCTGCCGACGCGGGGGTGTTCCGCAGGCCGGGATGCGCGCGACGGCCGTGGACACGTGCTCCCCGCCGACGCGGAGGTGTTCCGCCATGGTCGACCACGACGCCGTGTCCGGCCGCGTGCTCCCCGCCGACGCGGGGGTATTCGTCAAGTACCCGCATCTGCCCGTGGCGGAAAGCGTGCTCCCCGCCGGTGCGTTGGTGGTCGCAGCGGGTGCTCAGCCCGACGCGTGCGCATTGAGTGAACCGTCCACCACGCTCTTTAGCGTACGGATTCAGTCTCCTGCGGCCCTCGTTCTATCGGCGCTTCCGGACTTGCAGGGTGATCACTGCCACCGTGTCTGAAGCCATGGCTGGTGGATCGTCGGGCGCGGTGATGGAGTCGAGCCCTGCCAGATGTCGTTCGAGGGCTGCGAGGTTGGCGGAGTTGTCGACAGAGGCGACTCCGTTGACGGTGACTTTGAGCGGGTCGGCGACGAGCCGGGAGATGCGTTCTCGCAGGACCTCGGCCGCCACCGCGCGGGCTGTGCCGAGTCGCTGATACCGGCGGGTTAGGGCGTCGGCGGTGAGTTCGTCACCGAGCTGGGCTTGCAGCCAGCGCAGGACATCGCTGTTCACGTCGTGCTCCAAATCCAGGCGGCGGGGAGTGTCGGCTCCCCGCCGCGTCGGCCGCTCAAGCGACCTTCGGCCTCCGTGTCGTCTTGCTTGGCGGGGCGTCCGAGGTGGGCTGGTTGAGCCAGCACTTCGGATTCGTGATCTGCTCAGCGATTGCCGGATCGGTGACCTCGGCCCCGACGTGGAGCACGAGGGGAACGCGTTCTACGAGATCGAGGATGTGCACCGTGGCGGCGAGGACGCCGAGCGGCTTGCGTGTGGTGCTCACAGGACTGTCGCCGTGATGTGGCAGTCCGGCGAGTACAGGACCGGCATCGCCGCGGCGGCGCCCTTGGTCCAGATCTGCACCGGGTCGTCCTCGACATCGCGGGTGATGACGATGCCGGGTGCCTCCTCCCGCTCGATCTGCGGATTGGTGCCTCGGGCCAGGGCGAGGGACTCGGTGGTGGTGCCGTACTGGGTCTGACCCCACTTCGCGCGGTCCGGCGGCAGCATGATCCAGCGGTCCTCCGGAAGGACCCGCTTGGACACGTCGTCCTGCCACACCTGCGCCTTGTAGAAGGTGACGGGGGGCAGCCCGTAGTTACCGCGGACGGAGTTGACCTGCTGCGGGTTCAGCGTCGCCGTCGGCGTCTGCCCGCCGGCCGGTGTGCCGTAGTACGCCGCCCGGTAGGCCCCGTTCGACGCGAGGTGCGACCACGCCTTGCGGCTGGTGAGCACCATCTCAGGAGCCGGGGCGCCGATGGAGTCCAGGTAGTCGATCCACCGCAGCTCATCCGCGATCGGATCCGCATCCGGATCCGACCAGGGCTTCGGCGCGGTCGGCATGTTTGCGGCCGGCACCCCGTAGTCGACCTCGACCGTGAGGCCGTTCTCCCCGGCGAGGGTGAACTTGCCATCCAACAGGACATCCCCGGCGGCGAGTTCGAGGCGGGAGCGGATCGCTTCGACGTGGCGCTCCACGTCGTCGTACAGCAGCTCCACGAGCCGGTCCTCGTCGGCACCGCGGGAAGCATCGAGGAGGAGTTGCTCCATCTCACCGACGAGGAGCTTCTGGCCGAGTGCGGGAAGCGTGCCCTCGGTCTGGGTGGACTCGGCCTGCCGCTTCGCGAACGGCACACTCGTGTCGTACGCACGGTAGGAAGCGGCGTTGACGCGACGCTTGTTCTGCCGCACCCGCCACTTCACGTCCTGCACCTCGGTCTCGGCGAACACCGTCTTGGTGAGCAGGAAGTCATCCGGGCTGGGCATGGCCCGGGCGTAGACCGTCAGATCGGCGACGGACACGTTCTTCAGGAGATCAGCGACGCTCATGCGCTCACCACCCCAAGGAAGCGGATCTGCGCTCCGGCCGAGTTGGGCGCGATCTTCGCAGGGTCGATGCCGCCGGGGATCTTCGCGGTGTGCACGCTCCCGTGCCACAGCAGCGCCGCCGGCGCCAGGGTGGCGCCAGGGGTGAGCGGGGTCTCGGTGTACACGACGCCCGCAAAGACCTGGCGGCCATCCTCGGCCGTCGGGTCGTAGGCGCCATACAGCCCGGAAGCGGTCACCCGGCCGACCGGGACACCGGAGCGGACATAGCCGTGCGGCTGGACGTGGGTGGGCTCGACGTAATGGGTGTTCTTGGTCAGCTTGGTCAGGTCGAGGGTGATGGTTTCCGTGGAGTCGGTGCCGTGCCGGGAAGCGAGCCAGTCCCGGTTAGCGGTGACCGTCACGGAGGTGGTGTACGGCTGGATGCTCAAGCCGCTTCCTCCAGGTGATGCAGGGTGAGGTCGCGCACTCACCGGGGTGGTGGCGCGGTCCACGAGGAGGAAGCGGGGCGTGGTCCCCACGACTGAGTGGCCCGGGGGCTATCCGGCGTCGGGGAGCAGGCCGCGGCGTCGGGCCATCTCCAGACCGGCAGCGCCGGGCTGGCGGTCGACGTTCCCGGGCCTCGGCGGCGGAACCGAGGCGGGAGCACCGCCGGGTGCGGCCGGGCTCGGGCGCGCAGGCTGGCCGAACAGTTCGGGGCGGCGGCCCTGCAGTTCCTGGACGGCGTCTTCGAGCGCGGCCTCGTCCGCGTCGTCGGCAAAGCGTAGGAGAGCTACAGCATCGTCGAGATCACGGCCAACCGCTCCAGCTCCCACCAGCAGAGCGCGTCGAACTGCCTCCTGCTCCCGTGCGACCGCTGTGGCCTCGCGGGCGAGGACCGCCTTTTCCTGCTCAGCGAGGGCCTGTTCGCGGCGCTGTGTTTCTGTGAGCTGCTCCTGCTCTGTCTGCCGAGCACTGTTGATGAACTCCTCCAATGCTGAGGTGCTGGAGAAGCCCAGCTTGTCGACCAGTCCGCGGATCGCTGCCCGGCCTCCCTGGTCCTTCTCCCGGGCCATCAAGGTGCTCAGGTGCTTCTGGCTGAGATTAACGGTGGCCTCGTCGATGTTCGATGAGTCATCAGAAGACGCACCGAGCACGGGATAGATTGGACGGCCGTCACGGCGGTAGCCGAGCACGGTTGACGGTGTGGGCAGGCTGCGGGTCATCGAAGGGTGCTCTCCCTCTATGGCCCCGCGCCGTGTTCGAGTCTACGGAAGCCAACGCTGCGGGATCCACGGATGCACGGTGAAATCGGCAGCCGACCTGGGCGACCACAACGTTAGGATCCCTTTCCGGTCGCTTCGAATGGAAAGATCACATGGGGGATGCCTTCATGGCACGAATAGAGCTGTCGTATACACCTACCGTTGAGGATTTCCGAGAGGCGTTGGGTGCCCGGGCCAGAGCCTCGAAGTCGGCTCGGCGGACACGCTGGTTGATGGCCGCAGCGGCCGTATGCCTGGCTGGCGCGGTGGTGCTCTCGCTGGGGAAGGACGGCAGCGTCGATCTGCGTCTCGTCGTCGGGTTGGTGGTTTTCTCTCTGCTCGCGCTGGGGCAGTCCCGCCTGCAGGCTCGCAGCTTTCACCGTTTGGCTGCCTCCAAAGGCGAGCAGCACATCGTCGTTGACGAGTCCGGTGTCTCCGTCTCGACCTCCCAGGCAACCAACACCCACACCTGGCAGGCGACACCCCGCTACGTCGAAACCCCGGGGATGTTCCTTTTGCTGAGCGGGGACGAGAATGCTTCCACCATGACGCTGCTGCCCAAGCGGGGACTCAGCGCAGCAGACGACACCGATCGGCTGCGTGCCGTCCTGGACCAGCACGTGATCCGCTTCGGTACGGAGCGGGACCGTCTCCATGTCTGAGCCTCAAGTCACCGACAGTGCAACCCCGCAGGGCCCCTCGCCAAGACACCTCAGCTGGTGAGGTCGCGGAAGCTGTGACGCGTTACGATCGGCTGCGCCGTGACGGCTGGCTTCTTCGCGACACTGTGGGCCTGGCAGCCGTGGGTGGACCGCAGCCCGTTCACCGCCTACGAGGTGAGCGTGGCGCCGGGGAAGTACGCCAGCCCGGGCTCGAAGCCCGGCTCGTGTGTGCCGCACGCCTCGGAAGAAGAGAGCGCCCTGTTCGATGGGGGCGGTAAGAAGATCGCCCAGACGCGTCAGTCCCGGGAAGGCGAGCTGCTCTCCTCGGAGTTCGGGGAGTTTGCCGGGGACTGCATGGTTGTCATGCGCATCGACAATGTCCCCGGTGGCGAAGGTACCTACGTGTACCAGTGGGGTGGCGGCACCAAGCGGCGCATGGCAGAAGAGGAGCTGCGCCGACCGGTCGCTGAGCAGCGTGAAGGGGTCAAGAAGCTGAAGAAGACGCGGGCCGAGCCTCCGGATCTCGGCTCGTAGCCGCGTCTCGGGCCGTGATCCGCGCGACCTCCTCGCGGGCGTCCTCGATGGGGTAGCCGGCATCTTGAAGCATGCGGATGCCGGTCTCCAGCGAGAACACCCCGGCCTCCACGCCCTTGACCACCTCATCCAGGATGGCCTGCCGGTCGGTCGGCATGTGCGGGCCGAACACCAGCCGGGCAGGAAGGGTTGGGCCGGTAGGCCAGCCATCGGCACGGCCCGCTTGGTGAAGCCGCTGCACCATCTTCAGCAGCAGCGCGTACTTATGGGCACGGGCCAGCCGCATCGAATCGACCAGCGAGTCCAGCGGGCCAAGGCTGATCTGGAGCGCATAGCCGCTGGGCACGTCGGTGGGATCGACCGTGCCCAGGCTGACGGCCGGCAGTCGGGCGTTGACGGCCGCACGGTCCCGGATCTCCTCCACCCGCGCCCGCAGCTCTGCCAGCTGACCGGAGGTGTCCAGCACATCCATGCGCCCGCCATCAGCGAGCTGGAAGATCGTGCCCGGCTGCACGGCCAGCGGCTTCGGCCGCCCGGTCACCCGGTCCAGCTCCGCCCGTGCCCCCGCAAGACCGATGATCGGCGCGCCGGTCGTGGCCGAGGCGCGCGCCGAGTCGGTGTCCGTCTCCGCCAGCTCATCCAGGGCCTGCATCACCTTCGCCAGCACCGACTGCCCGAAGTGCTCCCCGTCATCCACCGTGTTGCCGACATGGATCACCGGGATGAAGTCGATCAGCAAGTCCAGTCGGTCGAGGACCTGTCCGTCCCGGCGGGTTCGGAACCGGGCCTTTTCCATGGGGAGTTCATCGAGCGTCTGGCCGTGGCGCAGGTCATCGATGGACCATTCGGCGTCAGAGAGGTAGCACGTGAGCTGCGAAGGACGCTCTGGCGCCCACGGGTAGCGGCGCGTGGCCTCGCGGTCGCCAGGGGCGGAGGTGATGGGACCAAGCTCAAAGGTGATCCGCCGGACCCGGGCTTTGACCCCCCTGCGGGGGTCCTCCGGTATCTCCCATGCCAGGTGAACCCTGGCCGGGTAGTCACCCGGGTCGGCGTCGTCGCCCGTCACTGGGAAGTAGAAGCCGGGATCGTATGTCCGCAGCGTTACCCGGCCCTTGGCCGGATCCCACGCTAGCAGGTACACCGCGTCCCCAAGCAGGACCGCCTTGCGCTCCGCGGCTTGCATCCGCAGCGGCAGCAACTCGGCCTCCGCCCAGTTGCGCAGCCGCTGCTGGACCTCCGCCGCTGCTACGACCTTCGTGGAAGCGTCCTCGTCGCCGGCGTGCTCAGCGCCGGGCACGATGATCTGCTGGGACTTCCCCAGCAGATGTGCGAGCGCCGTATCCACGAAAGTTGACGGATCGCCGAACTCCCGGCGCTCCGCGGCTGCTTCGTTCCCGGTGAGTGAGGCCAGTTCCCCGGCCTGGTTCGAGTCGTAGGCGGCTAGCAGCTTGTAGGCGGCCAGACGGCGGATCGAATCTTCAGGGAGCCAGCTTGCCTGGATCTCCGGGGCCAGCGCCCGGTGCGGGCGACCGTCGAGGGTGGAAGCCATGACGGGCTTGTAGTTCAGCCAGGACCAGGCATCGGTCAGCAGAGTACGCACACCCACAGCAGCAGGAGCCAATCGTCGGCCCCGCGCCGCAATTCAGCGTAGTGCTGCGAAACTCCCGTTCACGTGGCGGAGCGATCACTGCGCCAGAAAGTGCCGTCCGCTGGGTCTGGTTGTTGCGATGTGGGAAACCCCGAGCCCGCCCTCGCCATCCGGATCTGCACGTGGTGATGTGCTGTGCCATGTGCACCATTACCTGTACGCGGTGCTGAGCTGCATTGTTATAGGGGAGTCGAACCCCTGCGTTGCTCTTCACGCGCCAGGAGTGGGCTGGAAAACCGCCAGCCCTCGGTTTGTGCACGCCTCCGGAACGGCTACCTGCTCCACATCGTCTCGTCTGCTGGGACGCTCAGTCCAGCAGATCGACCTCCCAGTTCGTCCGCTGGATCCGCACGTCGATCTCACGGATCTCCCGGGCGAGTTCATCTGCCTGGCGGCGCAGTTCCGCGACCGGGAGCGCAGAGAGCATCAGCAGCTCAGACCGAAGCTGCCGCCCGTACCCTCGCTCGCCCGTACCCGCTGCTGCATCAGCTGCCGCAGTGACAACCGAGTGGCGCATCCGCAGAACATCCCGGCGTGCGAGTGCGTCGGTGAGTGTGCCGCCCGGACCCATCTGCACCGTGGCATTGGTCCGGTTGATTCGCCGGATCAGCGTTTCCAGGGTGTCCAGCACCTCACCAGCCTCGGCCAGCAACTGAGCCGCATCCTCGGCGGGTGTCTCGCCTTCCTGGTACCGCGCACTGCCTACGACGCGCGCTCGCAGCTGCTCCACACGGCGCGTCGCCTCCGCGCGCTCTGCCAGTGCCTCAGCAAGCTTCATCGTCTGCACATCCTGTCCTCCATAAGTTCAGACGAGTATACGGATGCAAACCGGTGGATATGCACCTGGATTTTCGGTCCGCGCAGGTCGAGGCAGGCACGGAAGCCTCCAAGCGCAGGGCGAGGCCGCGTCTCGGCCTCGCTGGCTATGGCAGGAACTGCCCCCGAGCAGTGCATCGGACAATCGGGGAAATTCCCTGATCGCGGGCCTATCGACGGCCATGAAGCCGTCCGTCTGAATACGGCGCAGAGGACAGCCCCGTGCCGTGGACGGGATCGGCGAGCTGCGTGAGCGCGTGCACGGCGGCGTCCATACGGTCCGGAGAGTCCATGCCGGCGACCCAAGTGACCATCTGCTGCTCCAGAGCCGGCCACTCCCCGATGTGGTGGACTCTGCCCTGTTCGTAGAGTTGGGCTATGGGTTCGGCCCTCAGTCTCTTGCCGTGCTTGGCGGTCATGGGCAGTACGGCGGGCATGAGCATGCTCTCGGTGCGCTGCTCGCGCTGGAGTTCCTGCCATGCCTGCTGGAGGATCTGGCGGGACATGTCGCCGCCGTAGTTGCTCTCCACCACGATCGCATCCGCGCGCAGATCGATCGCCAGCAGGCACGCTTCGCGACCCCACGCATCGGCGCCGCGGTTGCCGGAACGATCGTCGAGGACGTAGAGGTGGCCGTTGCGATCGGAGGCTGCGGCCACGATGCCGGTCTCGTCGCCGACGGCGGACCCGCCGCCTGCCGGGTCGACGGCGACGACGATGCGGGCGAGGTCGATGCCGCGGAGTTGGGCTGCGCTGAGGCGGTTGTTGGTGATCCACGGCCACTGCCACACGCCGCCGTCCTGCGGGCGCGGCTGCTGCATGTACAGGCTCCACCACACGCGTTCACCGACGGAGCGGCGGATCTCGGCGAGCGCGGCGGCGTTGTACCGCTCCGGCCACAGGGCCGCGCCCAACGGCCGGCCCAGAGCGTCGTTATCGGATAGCGCCAGGGCGGGCAGGTCGATGACGGTCCAGCGGTCGCTTTCCTCGGCAAGGACGCGTCCGGCAAGGTCGTCCTCGTCCCAGCGGGTCTGGATCAAGATCACCGAGCCGCCGGGCTCGATACGGGTCAGGAGGACGGCCTGCCACCACTCCCACAGACGTTTCCGCATGGTGGGCGAGGACGCTTCGGCCGCGTCCTTGATCGGGTCGTCGACGACCGCGAGGTGTGCGCCCTTGCCGGTGAGGCCGCCACCGACGCCCGCCATGACCGCGCCGCCCTCCGTGCCGACGAGATCGAAGCGGTTCGCGGCGCTGGAACCGGGACGAAGGCTGATCCCGAGCTGCGGGCTGTAGGTGAGGATCGCGTCCCGGATCCACCGGCCGTGATCGTCAGCCAGATCGGAGGAGTAGGAGGCGATCATCACCCGGTGCTCGGGGCGGCGGCGCAGGTACCACAGGGGCGCCCACCTGGCGGCCCTGCGGCTCTTGCCGTGCCGCGGTGGCATCGTCAACAGCAGCCTGGTCGGCTTCCCGGCAGCGACCTGCTCGAAGGCAGCGTCGATCAGGCCCAGGTGCGGGGCCTGCATCTCCCAGCCGCCGGTGAGCACGGCGGCCATCGCGCCCGGTGAGCGGTCCATGGCCAGCTCGCGCTCGATGCGCACAAGGCGGGCGCGCAGTTCAGGGCTGGAGGCGGCTGCTATCTCACGACGGCGCTGGGCAGGAAGCGTCCGGTAGAGAGCGAGGACAGCCGCCTCGTCAGCCCTGCCCACCCTCGCCACCGGCGAGGGTGATCAAACGCTCCAACTCCTCCAGGCCCGTGGTCTCTACTTGGACGGCACCGCCGTCCGGCCCGGACAGTTCAGTGCGAGCAGGCCGGTCCAGACCGAGAAGACGGCTGCTGCGCTCAATGATCCGCACCGCGCGGTCGACGGCCTGATAGTCGCCGTTGCGGATCGCGGCCCGGTAGACACCGAAGAACAGTCGTTCCAGTCGCTCCACCATGAGCTGCCGCAGCTCATCCGCACTCTCGTCGAGAGCGGTGGTGCGCTCAGCGAGGGCCTTGGAGACGTCCTTGCAGGCAAGCTCGATGAGCCGCTTGTCCGTTGGGGGCTCCTGGCCGCGCTTGTACTTGTCGATGCCGTACCCCTGCGGGTACGCGACACCATCAGAATTGATCGCTGGGTCGGCGGCGAGCTTGCGGCCGATCGTCAGCCAATCGACGCCGGCCAGTTTAAGGTCGATGGCGTCGGCGCGGCGCTGGGTGATGGCAGCCCGAGTAGCGCGGTTGGGGCGGCCCATGAACTCAACTCCCGGGCCCCGCGCCTCGTAACCATGATCCCTGACTCAAAGAGCCGACCGCGGCGGCCGCTCGGGCAGACACCCGAGTGGAAGGCCCGCTACGCGGTTTGCTCCGGAGTGGAGGGCACCATCAACGAGTTCGCCCACGGACACGGCATGCGCCACTGCCGCTACCGAGGACAGCCGAAAGCCCACCTGCAAGACGTACTCACGGCCATCGCCGTGAACATCGAGCGCCTCAGCGGCCGGTCAGTGACCGAGGAAGACTCTTCACCGAGACCGTCGACCGCCTTGCAGACCTTCCTGAATCAGAACGACATCCGCCGGCCGAAGTCCTGGCGAACCCTCGGTACCTGAGCCCGACCATCCAAGATCCCCGGCAGAGTCAAGTTAGTACTCCAGTTGCAGTTCGCTATTGCCGCTGGTCAGAGGCGTCTTCTTGAGCATAGTCAGCTGACGTGCCGTCATGTGGCGGTTGTTCGTGACCGGTCGCGCGGCGTCTGTAGTGGCAGCGCCTGGCAGTGGCCTGGTGGTGGCGCCGCCAGCGGGACCATTTCAAGGCATGACTGGCGTGATGCCGGTGGTTGTGACTTGCCCCGGGGCGGCAAGCTGCCAGGAGCCGGCGGACTTCTGCCACGGTGAGCGGAGCCAGGGCGCCGGAAGCGTGAGTCCGGGCAGGCGTCGTGGCGTGATGTCTGGTGCGTGTCCGATGTGGCCCGGGTGTACCCGAAGCCTGGTATTCACTTGGCGGGGAGGCGGATCATGAAGCGCGCGCCGGTCGTGGTGGTGTCGAGGGTGAGGTCGCCGTCGACGGCGCGGGCCAGGCGGCGAGAGAGGGCGAGTCCCAGGCCCGCGCCGTCGTGGCCGTCTTGTGGATCGGCGCGGTAGCCGGGTTCGAAGATCTGCGACGACACGGCGTGGGAGACGCCGGGTCCGTCGTCGGCGACCGTGATCTCGACCCCGTTCTCCCCAGCCGTGTATTCGAGTGTCACTTGGGTCGTGGCGTAGCGGCGGGCGTTGTCCAGCAGCGGTGTCAGGATGCGTTCCAGCAGCGGGGCCGGGACGCCCACCGTCACGGCCGCGCCGTGAACCGTGATCGGGGGTGCGTCGGGGTGTTCGCTGCGGGCGCGCTGTGCGAGGGCTTCGAGGACTTCCCGGGCTTGGCACCGGCCGGGCCCTACGGTGCCGGAGCGGGCCTCGGTCAGCAGGGTTCGGCAGATCTGCCGCATGCGCTCTGCCGCGTCGGCGATCGCTTGGTGGGAGGCTTGTTGCTCGGCGTTGCTGCGGGGGTGGGCGGTGAGCCATTCGGTTTCGGCGCAGATGCGCGCGAGGGGGGTGCGCAGTTCGTGGGAGAGTTCGGCGGTCAGTTGCTTCTCGTGGCGCAGGACTGCGGCCTGTTTCTCCAGGAGCGTGTCGAGGTGGCCACCCACTTCCGCCAGTTCTGCGGGGCGGCTGTGGGTGCTGAAGCGTTTTGTGATGCCGTCTTCGCTGTGCTGGGCGGCGCTGGCGCTCATCGCGGTGACCGGGCGCAGGGCTCGTCCGACGATCATGCGTGCGAGCCAGTAGACGCAGGCGGGGAGCAGCAGCGCGAGCGTTACCGAGCCGGCCAGGACGGTGCGGGTGGTGAAGTTGTAGGATTCCAGGCTCACTTGGGTGACCACGGTGCCGACCTGGTGCCCGCTGTGGTTCAGCGGCAGTGCGAACAGGCGTGAGCCTGCGACGTTCTCGTATCGTCTGCCGGCACCGGCCATGGAGTCGGCGGCACGTTGGAGCGCCGCGGTGGCATGGGGGCGTTCGATGTTGGTGGTGCCCTGGTAAATCCACCCGATGCGGTCCGCGACGGCGTCGTTCGGGGTCTGCCGCACGGTGATGGTCCCGTCTGCATGCGCGGTCACAGTCGAGGCAACGGCGGTGGCTCGCGTGCGCAGCTGCTGCTCGATCTGGTGGCCCAGCTGGCCGTGGAGGACCAGGTTGAAGGTGGCGATGGGGACCGCTATCAAGATCGCGGCGATGGCCAGTGCGAGCAGCGCGAGACGGCCGCGCAGCGTCGATGGCCGGTGAAGGCGGGGTGCGTTCATGTGAAGCGGTAGCCCACACCGCGTACGGTGTCGATGCCGTGCGTGCCGCACGCCCGGCGCAGCTTGCGGCGCAGCCGCAGCAGGTATTGATCGAGCGTGTTGTCGCTCACGTAGGCGCCTTCGGGCCAGCCCGCGCGCACCAGAACCCGTCTGCGCACGGCGGCACCCGGAGCAGACATCAGGCAGGCCAGCAGCCGGAACTCCGTCGGCGTCAACGGCACCTGCGCCCCCTCCGCGGGGCACAGGGCGTGGGTGACCGGGTCCAGCTTCAGCGCCGGCGTCTGCGGCTGGGCGCCGCGGCCGGTGCGCTGCAATGCGGCGCGCAGGCGCGCGGCGAGCTCGGCCACGTGGCAGGGCTTGCCCAGATAGTCGTCACCGCCGGCTGAGAAACCCGCCAGCCGGTCGGTAATGACGTCGTGGGCCGTGAGGAATACCACAGGAGCGGTCACCCCCGCGGCGCGCATGGCCTGACACACATCACGGCCATCCGCATCCGGCAGCCCCACGTCCAGCACCACCGCGTCCACACCCGGATCGATGCTGCGCAGCGCCATGGCGCCGTCGGCTGCGGTGCGCACCGCGAAGGACTCCTCGCGCAGCCCCCGGGCCAGCACCTCGCGCAGCCCGTGGTCGTCCTCGACGACCAGCACCGTCGGTTCGGTCATACCCGCAGTATCACCCGGCTGCCTGTGAAGCCGATATGCGCGAGGGCGGGCCCGGTCGGCTGGTCAGGGTACGTTCAGGTTTCCGCCGAAACACTGCATCCATGACGTGTACGACCGGCCTATCACCGCCGTCGGCGACCGTGGCCGTGCGCCGCATTCAGCCAGGCGCCTTGAAACCACAGCCTGGTCTCGCCTTCCCGCCGACGTGCCGGAGGCATCAGCTGGGTCTGCTTCAGCCGCGATGGCCGCCGGCGTGACACGTGCGCGTCGCCGGTGATCGCCCTCGCGTCGGCCCCGCGAAACGGGCCGTGAGGCAACAGGCCCGCATGGGAGGCACCCAATGAAATCAATGACAGGAAGGCGAATGATGATCTCGACGAAGAGCCGCGTCTGGTCGGTGACCCTGGCCCTGGCCGTGGGGCTGACCGCGTCGGCGTGCACGGGGAAGAACGCCGGCTCCGGCGCCCAGGCCAACACTTCCTCCGCCGCCACAGCCGCAGGCACCTCGGCGGAAGGGGGTTCGAAGGGCTCGACGCAAGGTTCGGGGGTCTTCTACGACGGGTTCGAGCAGCAAGCTGACAACGGTTGGAAGACGGCCATCAACGACAGCACCGACAGCCGACGCAAGCTGTCCCTGACGCAGCTGGAACAGCAGCCGGGCGGGTTGCTCCAGCGCGTCTCCTCGCCGACCCGGGACGGCCACCACGCACTGCAGGCCACGGTCCCGCATCAACTGGGCAGCTTCCGCTCGGAGGTCGCCCGACCGCCCGTGCCGATGGGCTCGGAGGACTGGTACGGCTTCAGCATCTACCTGCCCCCCACCTGGCAGAACGACCCGCAAGGCAACATCCTCGCCCAATGGCACGCCCTCGTCGACACCGCAAGGACCGCGGGTGACGGAACGGGCCAGCCACCTGTCGCCTTGTCCGTCCAAGGAAATCAGTGGCGGCTGAAGATGCACTGGAACACGCAGGGCCCGGACTTCAAGGGGGCTGGTAAGGGCACACGGACCTTCAACCTGGGGTCCATCAAGAAGGGCGTGTGGGTCGACTTCGTGCTGCACGCCAAGTGGTCCCACAACAGTGACGGGCTGGTGCAGCTGTGGCAGGACGGGCACCAGAAGGTCAACTACACCGGTCCGGACGAGTACAACAACAAGCAGGGCCCCTACTTCAAGATCGGCATCTACCACCCGGACTGGAAGTCGTTCAACGCAGCCAAGTACCGCCAGGACACCGCCGCGACCAAGCCGATCACCGTCTACGACGACGCCATCCGCACCGCGCAAGGCCCGGCGAGCTACAAGGACGTCGCCCCCCACTGACCTCCAGAACCCGTACATCGGACCAACAGCCAGCCGTAGATCAAGCAGAGGTAGCAGGGCAATGCCGTATCCAGTGGGGCAATGTCTAACGGGCGTGAGGAAGAGGCAGCGGAGCTGGCCAGGTTGGCGGCCAGCTCGGCAGCGGGCGAAGGACAGGTGGTGTTCGTCGTCGGATGATCCCGATGCCCGGCCGATCCGCAAGGGCAAGCCCCAGCACCCCACCCAGTTCGGCTACACGGCACTGGTGGCCGAAGACGAACGCGGCTTCGTCGTCGACCACCAGGTCCAGCACGGGCCCCCCGACGCACCGCAGCTGGTGTCGTCGGTGGAGCGCATCACCACACTGACCGGCCACCCACCAGGCACGGTCGTCGCCGACCGTGGCTTTGGCACCGCGGCCAACGAACAGGCCACTACACTTCCGACGACGCCTTTGACCAAGCCAGATAGCGATACTCCAGCTGTAGTTTGTGATCTTCATGTCTGGGTTGCGGCTTGTCGGCGGTAGTGGCTGGACTGTGATCGTGCCTGGTGGCGGCGTGGCCAGTCGGACCAGCTGAGTCGGTGTACGAGGTCGTTCAGCGGTCGGACGGTGGCAGCGAGAAACAGGTGCTGGATCTCGTTGCAGGTCAGCGGAGCCAGGTCGTCCGGTCCGGTGCGGCGTGCGTGTTCGTCTGCGCGGACGACAGCGAGGAAGGCATGAGCGAGCATGGCGAGGGTGCCCCAGTGGCTCCAGGACGGGTAGCGGCGGACCTGGTGTTCATCGAGTCCGGCCAGGCCCTTCTTGGTCTGGAAGGTCTCCTCCACCTGCCACCTGGATCCGGCCGTCCGGACCAGTGTGCGCAACGGGACTGGCCTGGTGGAATGGCAACGGTAGTAGGCAAGTTCGCCGGTAGTGCGGTTGCGTCGGATCAGCAGGTGACGGTGGCCCGGTGCCGGGTCGGTGAGGTCGATGACGGCCCAGTCGTAGTAGCGGTGTCCCTTCGCGCCTCGTCCGGCGGATAGTTTCTGCCAGGCCCGCTTCGGGAGTTCCCGGCCAGCGTGTCGGCGCGGAACTTTCCTGCGCCGGTGGGCACTTCAGCTGAACAGGCCACCGCGAGGACGTAGCTCAGACCGCGCTTTTCCAGGACCGCCCTCAGCTTCGGATTGGAGCCGTAGACCTCGTCGCCGGTCACCCAGCCGATGTGATGCCCGGCGTCCAAGAACCGTTCGATCGTCGTGCGGGCCAGCTCCGGCTTGGTCGCGAACACCGTGGCCTCGCTCAGCCCGGCCGCCCGGCATCGATCCGGGTCTGAGGTCCACGAGCGCGGGACGTACAACTCCCGGTCCACCGCCGCGTGCCCTCGCTCGGCTGCATGGACGAGATAGACGGCGACCTGGGAGTTCTCGATCCGGCCGGCAGTGCCGGTGTACTGGCGTTGGACACCGACGGTGCGGGTGCCCTTCTTCGCCGGTCTCGTCCACGACCAGCACCGCCGCATCGTCACGGAGATGCTCGACGACATACTCGCGCACATCGTCGCGCACGGCATCGGCGTCCCAGGACGCCCGGCACAGCAGATGCTGCATGCCATACGGGGTCTTCTCGCCGGCCCACTCCGCAATCGTCCAGCAGTTCTTGCGTGGCAGCTCCGACAGCAGTCCCAGCACCAACCGCCTGGCCCGCAGCCGGGGTTCGACCCGGGCGAACCGGCCCGCGATACGGCCCACGGCCACCTCGAACGTCTTCCGCCAACGGCCCGGATCTATGCTGTGAGCCGCGGCCACCGTCTCTTCGTCAGTCCACACAACTCACGATGATCAACGGTGGCCGCACCCCTGTGGTGCCTCCTGTCAGCCCCGGACGAGACAGAACGGGTGTCCTGCCGGATCCGCGAAGACGCGCCAACTCCGCTTTCCGTCACCCTCATCGAGCAGCGTGGCGCCCAGATTGAGGACATCTTCCTGAGCTTGGTCCAGGTCCTTGACCCCCAGGTCGAGGTGGAACTGCTGGGGCCGAACGGGATCCAGCCACCGCGGTGGCTGATGGTCTTCCACCCGCTGGAAGGCCAGCACGAACCCACCGTCGGTGTGGAGCGTCGCCCAATCGTCGTCAAGCGACCACCGCGGATCCGGCTGGTTCACCACACCGCCGAGAAGCGACTGGTAGAACCGGGACAGCTCAACGACATCGGCACAGTCCAACACCACACACTGCAGCTGGGCGATCATGAAGGGCAGCGTAGAGCAGCACCGCGCACCGGCCTCGAACGAGCCTGATCACGATCTACAGCTGGAGTATTAGTACTCCAGTTGCAGTTCGCTATTGCCGCTGGTCAGAGGCGTCTTCTTGGGCATAGTGAGCTGACGTGCCGTCATGTGGCGGTTGTTCGTGACCGGTCGCGCGGCGTCTGTAGTGGCAGCGCCTGGCAGTGGCCTGGTGGTGGCGACGCCAGCGGGACCATTTCAAGGCGTGACTGGCGTGATGCCGGTGGTTGTGACTTGCCCCGGGGCGGCAAGCTGCCAGCAGCCTGCGGACTTCTGCCAGCGTGAGGGGGATGAGGGATGATCCGTTTCTGCGGCCCCCCTTTCCTCCCCGGCGTGGGCGGCCATCGTTGCGAGGAAGGCGTGGGCGAGCATGGCCAGGGTGATGTGCCGGTACCAGGCGGGATAGCGGCGGACTTCGTACTGGTCCAGGCCGCACTCGTTCTTCGCGCTCTGGAAACACGACTCGATGGCCCAGCGACTGCCGGCTACTCGGACCAGCTTGTCGACGGTGGTGCCAGTGGGCGCGTAGGCAAGGTAGTAGGCGATCTCGTCAGGGCGGGCGATGCTGCGTCGGGCCAACATCCACCGGTGGTGGGAGGGCTCGTCTTCGCCGTAGAACGGGACGGCCGGCAGTTGTGCCCCTGCCCAGTCATAGACGCGCGGGCCCTTCGCGCCGTCACCGCAGGACAGTCGTTCCCAGGCTTCGTCGGGAGCATCGCCGATGAGCTGGTCGATGCGCCAGCACCCAGCCAGGGACTTGACCTGCTGTGATTTCGGGACCGCGACGACGTATCCGAGTCCGGCTTCTTCGAGCATGCGGCGGAAGTGCCCGTCCTGGCCGTAGAGCGCGTCCGCAGTCACCCAGGCAAAGGCCAGCGGCGAGGACAGTGCTCTGGCAACCAGCACCCGGGCCAGCTCAGTCTTGGTGGCGAAACCACGCCCGTCGGGCACCTTCGCCGCCTGGCATCGCTCCCGGTCAGACGTCCACGACTTCGGCAGATACAACTCCCGGTCCACCAACGTCCGGCCCCGCGAAGACGCGTACGCGGCGAAAACCGCTACCTGGCAGTTCTCGGTACGGCCGGGGGTTTGCGCCTGAATAACTGTCAGAGTTGATCTGTGCAGGTGTCGTCGCGTGACGGTAGGCGGGCGTGTAGTTGGGCGAGGGTGCGGGCCGGGGTTCCGGGGGGCGTTTCCCCTTGATCGTGGACACCCTGATCATTGGATCGTGATGATCCATAGGACAGGAGTTCCCGTTGGGGACGTCGAAGTACTCGCCTGAGTTCCGGGCCGATGCCGTCGCGCTGTACCACTCGAGGCCGGGTGGTACGTATGCGTCGGTGGCCAAGGACCTGGGCGTCAACCACGAGACGCTCCGCACCTGGGTGCGGGATGCCGAGCAGGCCGCCCGGCCCGGGGCCGTGGAGGCCACCGCGATGGAGAAGGAGAACCGGCAGCTGCGGGCGCGGGTCAAGGAACTCGAACTCGAGCGGGAGATCCTTCGGAGGGCCGCGAAGTATTTTGCGGCGGAGACCAACTGGTGAGCAGCCGCTTCCAGTTCGTCGACGATCACCGTGACGCCTTCGGCGTCAAGCGGCTGTGCCGGATGCTGCAGGTCTCTCGGTCCGGCTTCTACCAGTGGCTGGCCGGCGCGGAAGCACGGGCCGGCCGGACAAGGGCGGACGCCGAGCTCGCCGAGCGCATCGCCCGGATCCACCGGGAATCGGACGGCACCTACGGGGTCCCGCGCGTCACCGCCGAGCTGAAGGACGCCGGGAGGCCGGTCAACCACAAGCGTGTCGAGCGCGTCATGCGCAAATTCCGCATCGTCGGGCTGCACCTGCGCAAGAAGGTGCGCACCACCATTCCCGAGCCGTCGGCGACGCCGGTGCCGGACCTGCTGCGGCGCGACTTCACCGCCCAGGCGCCGAACACCAAGTACGTGGGAGACATCACCTACCTCCCTGTCGGAAATGGCCAATTCCTTTATCTGGCAACGGTGTTGGACCTGCACTCGAAGAGGCTGGCAGGCTGGTCGATCGCCGACCACATGCGCACCTCCCTGGTCACCGACGCGCTCAGGGCCGCCGCGGCGGCCCGCGGCGCCGGCGGTCTGCGCGGGGCGATTTTCCACAGCGACAACGGGGCGCAATATGTGTCGAAGGAGTTCGCCCTGGTCTGCTCGGAGCTCGGCGTGACCAGGTCACGCGGCGCGGTGGGCACGAGCGCGGACAACGCCGCCGCGGAGAGCCTCAACGCGACCATGAAACGCGAGACGCTCCAGGGACGGAAGCGGTGGAACGGGGCCCGTGAGGCTCGCCTCGCGGTCTTCCGCTGGGCGACCCGCTACAACACCCGGCGACGGCACTCCCGCCTTGGCCAGATCAGCCCGATCGCCTACGAGCAGCGATCAACTACGCTGGCCGCCGCCGCATGACAACCGGTGTCCACGATCAAGGGGAAAGCCCCGTTCCGGGTAGCGGAGTGACTGCGACGCGGTGCAGGTCTAGGAGACGGTGGCCGTCTTGGAACTGGTTGGACAGGTTGGTGCGGCCGACATTCAGGAGCTGGGCCAGAAGTGTGCTGGTGACGGCTCTGCGGCGGCGTAACAAGGCAGTCAGCAGGCGGTGGTAGTGGTTGAGGCTGCTGGTCTGCGGGTGGAGGTAGCTGCGTGGGCGGTGGAAGCGTCGTTGGAATGCCGCCTCGGCCAGGGCGTCCCAGTATGGTTCCGAGATGGCGACCAGGTGGTCGAAGGCGGCGCGTGACATGCCGGTCAGGGCCGGGTCGGTGAGCATCGCGGTCAGGGTGGGATCGATTTGTTGTCGGCTCGGTGTCGGCTCGGGGTGCCGGGGTGCGACCGGTGCCAGGGTGTAGTTCCAGTCGCCGTGGAAGGTGTGGGGTGTGATTGGCAGGGCGTGGAACTCGGCGGAGGGGACTGTGGTGCCCAGGTCATATCGGCCGGTGTCGAGTTCGGCTCCGATTCTGAGCCCGGTGCGAGTGGTCGTGGCGGCGATGGTCTCGATGACGACCTGGTAGCTGGTCAGGGGCCTGCCTCGCCAGTTCGCGGTGATGTGGCAGAACATCCGGTGTTCGATCTTGTTCCATTTCGATGTTCCGGGTGGGAAGTGGCAGACCGTGATCTCCAGTCCGCTTTCCAGGGCGAAGGCGGCGAGGTGCTTCTTCCATGTCCAGCGGCGGGGGTCGTTGGAACCACCGCAGTCGGCGGTGATCAGCAGCCGGCCGGCGTCCGGGTGGTCCTTCCGTCTGCGCTGCTGCCACCAGCGGCGGATGGATTCCACCGCGAACTCGCCCGTGTCGTGGTCGGTCCCGACGTTGACCCAGCCGGTGTTGCGAGCGATGTCGTAGATCCCGTAGGGGATGACGACGGGCTGGTCGCTGGTGGTGAACGTGTGGCAGTCCACACGGATGGGGTTCTTGCCCGGCCGCCAGGTGCGGCCGGGTCGGTCGCGGTTGCCGAGCCACTCTTTGGCCTTGGTGTCCACGCTGATCACCGGCTGGTTGTCTTCGAGGAAGGCCGCGGCAGTGGCGTTGATGTGCGTGAACTGAGCATCCCGGTCCGGATGACTGGCACCTTCTGTGGTCTTGGCGGTGCCCTGCAGGCTGTATCCGAGGGTGTGCAGCAGGCGTCCAACGGTCGCCGCGCTGACCGGGTGGCCCTGAGTGGTCAGCGTTGAGGCGAGGGACCGCAGGGAGAGCGTGGTCCAGCGCAACGGCGAGACCGGATCGCCCCGGGTGTGCGGCTCGATCAGAGCTTCAAGCGCGGGCAGCAGACCGGGGTCGGTGACCGTCACCGGCTTACGGCCGGCTCCTGGAGCCCGAATCCGCCCGGCTGGCAAAGGGTGCCCGGACAGCTCGGCGATCCCGCGTGCGATGGTGGCCGCACTGGCCCCAGAAGCGGCGGCCACCAGCGTGATCCCGCCATGGCCAAGCGCGGCGGCCTCGCTGGCAAGGTAGATCCGACGGCGCCGCTCGTCGAGATGGGGAAGGAACTGATCGAACTTCGCCCTCAAAGCCACAACTGAAGCCCGAGCGGCCGTACGCGCAGTCACACCTCATTATCCTGCCAACACCCGTGCACCGAGCAGTAATTGAAATACAGGCCCCGGCTGTGCCTGAGTACTGCCGTTGCACCCCAGCCGACGTGGTGCCCTTCTTGAGGAATCCCGTCTCATCGATCACGAGGACACCGTCGTCCTCTCCGAGCTGCTCGGCGACGTATGCCTGCACATCATCACGGACCCCGTCCGCGTCCCACCGCGCCCGATTCAGGAGATTCTGAAGCCCATGAGGTGTGCTGTGACCTACGTGTTCAGCGAGCTGCCAGCTGTTCTTCCTGCCCACCGGACCCAACAGGCCATGCACGTACGCGCGCATCCGCCGCCGCAGATCAGCCCGGCCGAACCGATGACCGACCCGCAGCAGCACCTCCTCAAGCTCCCCCGCCCACACATCGGGCCGCACATCGTCTTGCATGATCAGTACAATAGCGATCAAGCGCGACCGGTCACGAACAACCGCCACATGACGGAACGTCAGCTCACTATGCTCAAGAAGACGCCGCTGACCAGCGGCAATAGCGAACTGCAGCTGGAGTATTAGGGGGCCGCTCACATAGTCAGTTGACCGTGTGATACCGCCGATCAGGCCGGCCTCTTGCCGAAATCGGCCAGCGCGTGACAACCGTAGGGCATCGCCGCCAATTAGAGGCAGGATGGAAGCATGACAACGTCAGTGTCCACAACATGGTCAAGGGTGCGCCAGCTACTAGAAGACCGCGCTCCAGCTTCGGCACGCTGCCTCCGGCCACCCGCCTCCCGGGAACAGATTGATTCTGCCCAGCGGACCATGGGCCTGGTTTTCCCTGAATGCCTAGTGGAGTTACTGTCACTTACCGGCGGAGTGGAACCTGATCCACGGGCGGGGCTGTTGCTTCCTCCAATGTATCTTCCGGTGAGCCTGCTGCGTGCAACCGAACTGTGGAGAAGGAAGCTTGAGATATCGGGCGACTCTCCGAGCAACAACGAGTCGACGGCTGGAGCGGCAATCCAGGGGTACAGTAAGTACTTCTTTCCCGTCGGGGATGACACCACAGGTGATTTGCTCGTAGTGGACCTACGTCCTGGAGATCTGCATGGCTGCATCGTTGCGTGGGGTAACGTAGACGGGCATTTCGGAAGCCCAGTATGGGGCTCTGTGGTGGAGATGTGGTCAGACGTCGCAGACGCTCTAGAAACGGGCTCGCCGGCAGGGAGTTACAGAGAATCGGACCCGCACCTGACGCGTAACGGGTGTGCTGCTCTTTTTGCTCCGACAGGAATAGTCGAGTGGGAATTCTAATCCGACCTGTATCCCGATCGAGGCGCCCGCTTTAACGGGCGCCACGGAAGAGTTCTACGGAATAATGATCACGTAGAACTCGTCTTTATCTCCGTCGATTATCCGATTGTTGTTGTAGTACGTCGCTAGCTGAGATCCGCCCTTTCCGTTCTCTGCTGCAGGAATAGCGAGGGCCGAGAAGTTATTTTTCGGCTTGGCCGGTTCGTAGATGGACTGGGCCGACCCCTCGTAAGTGGATGCGAACGGATACTCATCACATTCCAGACCCTTCTTTGCGTAATCGGGGTCCACGCTTGTGCATACCTTGACGGCTTCCCGGCGATTTGCGTTATATCGATTGAGGTTGGTTTGTCCGAGTCCCTTTTGTAGGCGGTGCAGGGGGTCGGACGCGCTTTGCCCGGCTACCTTTTTGGAAGGGTTCTTCGGCATAGTGCTCTGTGGCTGGCTAAACGCCTTCTTGACGTGCAGGGCGACCCCCTTCTCTTCTGAGGTTGCAGCCGTGCTGTATCGCAAAGGCGAAACATCGTAGCTGAACGTTGCTCCTCCCGTGTGGAGCACGTCAGCCGGGTTGTAATTCGGCAGGTAGGCGGAATTATCCCATCGGATACCGAAGGAGGAGAACTTCCAGTCAGCCACAGGATTTGTCTCCGCCCAAGGCGCCGGATACTCTGGCTCGAACTTCATGTTCCATACGGCCCAGATGCCATCATCCGGCGCGATTCCCTGACCGGGATCCGCGCGACGTGAAATCATGAAGTGCGGATCCTTCTTGAGCTTTGCCACGGTCTGAGGGCCAGGGTCGAGGCCACCTTGGTTCAGCTTAATCCCGCTCGGTACAATGACGTAATTCGCGTCCGGGCCGACGAGAGTCTCGTCAATTGCATTGACCCCAGAGGCGTAGAAGTCCGAGAAATGGTAGTCGAACTGTACATCTCGTGAACCTGCGGGAATGGTACCGATCGCGGTGACGGTCATCTGTGAGAAGCCGACAACCTTGTTATTTTTCTTCCACTCTGCAGCAAACCACCGCGATTCGCACATTGCGAACCGTGAAGCAATCCACATGCTGGCGTCATTCGCTGTATGTGCCTTGCACTCGGAGAGCGTCATGGTCCGTTTTACGGGATCTACAACCCGAGGGGATATTCCATGCGAGACCGAGGTGTCTCCGGTTGCCGCATGAACAAATTCGTTGCCCAATGCTGCTGGGCCGGTGCGTCTAACGTCGCCACGCCCGGGGGGCTTGGGGGTCTCTGTGAGTCCCAATGAATTGGGTGGTGCACCTAATTTCAGGCGCTTGAACGTTTCTTCAGGTGACCGTTTGGATGTATCCGATAAATAGGAAGTAACTGACAGTGTTGGCTCGGACTGGGCAACCCCGGGTGGAGCCCCTGCTGCCATGATGCCGAAGGCTATGGCCGTGACGATCAACACATGCCTGAGTCGCTTCATGCGTTCTCCCTGTGCACCGAGGTTGCTGTTCCGTTGCTGGTGGCGGTGTGGGCGATACGCTACGTCAGTTCGATCGTGAAGTTTGTGTGCGTTTCCAGATTCGTGTAACTAAGGGGGTCGTATGTCCGAAAACCCCACCATCGGCTCGAAGTTCGCCCTACCTGTTTCGGCCACGACGCAAGCAAGCTTGCTTGCGGATGGCGTTCCTGCGGGGGGGGGGGGGCTACCTCTCGCTACTCGCTGCAGCGCGTTCCGGAAGACTGTCCCGAGCAAGCGCCAGGGAGTGAAGGGTTGGATGCATCAGGCCCTTCACTCGCCGCTCTGGCCAACTACTTAGTAGTGACAGGCTAGTTGAGCCGCTCAGTCATAGTGGCGCCTGTTGCCCTGTCGCGCGAGAGTCAGCAACCCAGGCCGGCCGCGACGGAAGCGGGGACCCTGGATTCCTCGGCGGCTCCGCTGCTCTGGATGGAGTTCAAGCGAACTGTAGTTGCCCTCCCTCATCGGGCTTTCCGGCGGTCAACGGCGGCGCATCGGGCACATCGCGGTTGTCGCGGAGCCACCAACCGAATTGCCAGTTTCGGCAGGTTCGGTGCAGCCGCGACCGCCGCAGTGGCTCCTTGGCTGGGATGGAGTGTTCGCCCCAGCCGAAGATGGGGTGAGCGTCCGTCAAGTTCACCCGGAGCCCCCGCACCATGGCCTCACCTTCCCAGGTCTCGCCTGGCGCGTACTCGAACGCGAGGTGCGCGTTGCGAGGCCAGTCCCATGGGAACGGAAGGGCGCAGAGATACCAGGCAGGCGGCGGATTCGTTGCCGGTAGCCAGAGCGTCTGATGCCGTTTCCGCCGGTCGATCTGGGGCTTGTCGCAGTCGGCGAAAGTCCTCAGGCAGTGCTGTGTGAGGTCGAGTTCGCGGATGCCAGCCAGCCACATGATGCGGTAGCTGGAACGTGCTTCTATTTCAACGCGGACCCTTTGCGGATCAGCCCCCGACTCCATTCCGTCACCCCTCCATTTTGGAATTCTTATCCTTGATCAATTCTATCAGAATTGCCGAAATTCCCTCATGTTTGTTGTGGCGGAATTCGTTGGGGTAAGGCATGTTGAACTCGTTCCTCAAAGCCTCCTCGTACTCAACCAGAGGGAAGGGACGCGGCTTGCGGCACACGGCCTTGACGGTTGCACGGGTGGTATCGCTGAGCTGTACGTCCTCGAAGTACCGGGACAGCAAGCCACGCAAGGACTCGGGTGTGTGGTAGCGGATGCGCTGCCACTTTCCGCGCACGAAGCGCATGTCCACGTTGTTGGAGTCGAGGAAGGACAGGCGGGTCGAATCGCGGCTGATGGAGTGGTCGGAGTTCTCGTACGCCATCTCCCGGTCGAGATTGCGTGTGCCGATGCACACCTGCCCGTCGGCCGCGCAGAGTGCATTCACCGTGAGCAACACCCAGTGCTGGTAGTCGAGCGACGTCGTGGCGTTGATGACCGAATCGAGGACGACCACCTCGTACAGACCCCGCTCGCGTAGCTCGCGTTCGATGCCTCGGATCTGGCCGACGATCGTGCGGATGTCGAGCGCGTACTTCCCCTTGATCGTCCGGTACGGCTCGTAGTCCTGCACCTGGTAGCCACTGGCCCGTAGATGCCGCGCGTAGTCCCCGTGACCGGCCCCGAAGTCCACGGCGCGATGCGATGTCGTCAGCCACGGCAGGACGAGGCGCTCCCACACCTCGGACTTGTAACGGACCTTGTCCGCCTTGGCTTTCGAGGAGTGCTCGCGTAGCCGGTTGGGCTGGACGATGTGCTGGTTCCATACCGGGGCTTGGTCTTCGAGACCGGTCCAGTCGTATACGCCGTACTCGCCGGTGAGGTCTTGGACGAGGTGGCCAGCGTCGAAGGACGCGACGGTCCAGGCGAGGACATCGAAGCGTTGGGTCTTGGCGACGGCCGCGTACTCGGCGTTGAGGACGATGCGGCCTTGGTCATCGATGACGACGGAGCCCCACGGACCGTGCGAGGCGGTCATGAAGCCGATCGCCTGCTGGAACGGCAGGTTCTTCGACTCCTCGATTTCGATGGTCTGCCACGGGATCCAGCACCACTGGCCGATCGGGCCAGGCTCGGCGTACACGACGGAGGATTCGGTCTCCACCCGGTTATGGAGAAGGTTGAACTTGATCTCGTCCTGCAGCCGCACCTTCTGCGGCAGGATCATCGCCGGCGTCGTGCCCTGCCCGATCGCCTTCAACCCCTTGGTCCTCTGGTGGCCCGCGACCAGCGTCCCATCCGCGTTGAGGATCACTGGCTTAACGACCCCGTGGCGACGCAGCGACCCCTGGAGGCGGACAAAAGCGTCCTCCGACAGACGCCGCGGGTTGTAGTCGGCGGGCCGCAACTTCGCCAGCGGATACGCAGGATCGAAGCGCACATCGAGGCTCCTCACGTCGTCGCACCTTCCTCGGCGCGGTGCTCCTCGTTGAGCACGTGCCAACCGAACCCCATGTCGGAGTCATGGGCGGCAACGAACCGCTTGTACAGGGCGTCCAGCAGCTCGACCTCAGCCTGAGTGATCCGCACCCGCGTGGACGACCATTGCAGGTAGCCCCACTGGAGATAGTCCACCGCCGCCGCTGCGCCTGTACCGGCACCGTCGCTCGGCAGCTCGATCGGAGCGGGCAGTTCCGTCTCGTCCAGGAGCTGGTCGAGCTGCTGCTGGTCGTAGCCGGTGCCCTGCAGATCCGGCAGATCCTGGAGGATGTCCACGAGCAGGGTGGTGTCGTATCCGGCGAGATCGCTGGTGCGGTTGTCGACGATGACGATCTTCGCCGCGGTGTCGTCATCAACGTCCAGCCACGTCACGGCGATTTCGGCCCAGCCGAGCTGCTTGGCGGCCTTGAAGGTGTGGTTGCCGGCCAGGATCTCGTTGGGGCGGCCAGTCAGCGAGCCGCGGTTGACGACGATCGGCCGGTATTGACCGTTGGTGGACAACGATTCGGTGATCGAGTCCAGATCACCCGTGCGCGGGTTGCGGTGGTAGGGGGCCAGCTCATCGACCGGGATGGCCAAGTCCGCGAGCGAGGCCGGTATGCGAGATGCGGTGGACACGAGGCTCCAGCCCCACGCCCACCTCTGAGCCTAGGTGATCAAGGAGCAGTGCAGATGATGTTGCAGGGTGGGCCGAGCAACTGCTCTCGCGACTGGGTGGGCTGTCGTGGGCAAAGTTGACGCCCACGTATATGGCTGCTCCAGCCTGTGCCGGAGACCTTCCACGCACCGAACACTCACTACGGTGTGGCGCCAACCGAGTGGGGGAGCAGCCCTTTGCAGGTTTCCTTATGTGTTGGTTTTGCGGGGCGTCGGGTTGAGACGCAGCCAAGCCGTCAGCGCGGCCTGTAGTTCGGCGACAGTCGTGTGATCAAGCGACTCCTCGACCCGGTCGACGTGAAGGCGAACCGTGTCCGCGCTCACCGTGTACCCCACGGCCGCCCGCTCAGGCGAGGTCACCACACCTCCGTGGGCAAGGGTGCGCAGGTGCGAGGCAACGAGCGGAGGCATCGCAGCTGTCGCCGTGCCGGCACGAGCTAACCGTTTGAAGTGCAACGGACGTACTGGTGAGCCGATCGCCGTGTAGAAGGCTCGGATCGCGTCTTCCAGACTGGTCTCCTCCGAACTGCCGGGGGCGATGCTCAGGAAATCCTGAATGAGTTCCGGGGCCGCTACCTCTCTGCCGTACCGCTCCGTCGGGATCACCTCGTCGAGGCTCAGTCGCACGGCGGCCGGCGCGATGAGCACCCGCCTGTACCCCTGTTTGATCTTTTTGGCGTACAGCTCGCGCAGCGAAGCGATGGAGCGGTGGGCAGGATTTGGAGTGGTGGGGCTATTTGGACGCTCGGTCCGGCCTGGCGAGCCATACACACCGTGATTGATGTGCACTCGGCCAGTCTCGGATGCTATGGCGGTCAGCTGACGCCCCGTCTCGTCCTTACCCAACCGGAACCCTACGACCACCGTCGGCATGAGCCGCTCCCTCTGTTCCTCGCCGGTGGTCACGAAGTCTAGAGAGACACGGAGGGCACGTCCGGCAGTTGCGAAGTAAGGCGCTTCCGGGAGGGACAGTGACGGCCGGCGGCACCGGCGCCCGCCCACTGCACCGGACCAGCGGCATGCGAGCCTGACGGTGTGCTTCGGTGGCAAGCTCCACTTCGCCGCACTCAAGCTGTGCCGGATCAGCCTGGAACGGGTGTAGTTCCCTTTGAGGGACCGTGATCATGCTGCGAGTTTGAGGGCGTCGCGGTAGCGGATCGTATGGACGCGTAGGTGCTCGCGCTGCAGGTGGTACTCCCAGTACGCCTCGAAGTCGCCGTTGCTCAGCACGGCACGCAGCTTGAGGACGGCCTCCGCGCCCTCCAGTCCCCAGCGGGCGCCGGTGATGTCCATCCGGTCCTTGACCAGGTGCCGGCAGGCGCCCTCGATCACGCCGGTGGCGATCGGCCAGCCCTCTTCCAGCGCGGTGTCGTAGCCCAGATACGGCAGCTTCGCCCGCAGGTAGCCGACCGCCTTGCCTACCCCGGCCCGCTTCGACTCGGGCAACTCTGCCTTGTGCGCCCGTTGTTCGAGCGCCACGGCGACCGCCTCCGCCTCGCCTTCCAGGATCCGGTGCGCCAGCTCGCTGACCCACCCCTCGGCATCCGGGTCGCCGGGCGCGTGGAAGCACCATGCCGCACCCCACAGATATTCGAGCACGTGGACGAAGTCGATGAGGATGTGCGCCTCCAGGCCGCGTGCATCGCACTGGGCGTGGATCAGATCGAGCTGGTGGCGGGCGCCGTCGACGAGCACCACCCACTCCCGTCGGCGTTCGGGATCACGCCGCTCGGCCTCGTCGAACACCGCCGTGATCACCTCGTCGGCGCCCGCGGCGACCGAGGCGGTCAGCCACTTCTCCCTCGCGGGCGGGCGTTTGGGGCGCGCGTGGCGGTCGGCGTCGGAGTGCGGGATGACCTCGCACGGCAGCCGGGGGCAGGCCCGCTGCTCGTAGACGGCGCCGACGGCGGCCATGCGCTTGCGCCCGTTCTTCTCCCCACCGGCCAGCCTCGTCTGGTACGGGCCGCCGCCGGAAGCGGCCTTCTTCGCGGCGGCCCGCCTGGTCTCCTCGCGCAGTGCCTCGGGGCGCATCACGATCCCCTTGCCGTCCGCGGACAGCACCACCAGCATCTCCTCGGAGCCGGAGCCGGAGCCGGAGCCGGAGCCGGAGCCGGAGCCGGAGCCGGAGCCGGAGCCGGAGCCGGAGCCGGAGCGGTTGGCGTAGAAGGCGTCGACGTCGGCCGCGGCCCGGCGGACCAGCTCGATCGTCTGCCGCTTGCCCACCCTCGCCCCGGTGGATCGGGCGAGCGCGGCCTGAGCCTGGTCGAACGAGCCGCGCGCCGCCTCGATCGCAGCCAGCTTCTTCAGGCCGTGAGAATGCCGCCCGACGGGAAGGTCCAGCTCGGCGTCGGCCGGATACAGGTTCGCAGCCCCCTTGGCCCGGTAGGCGATCCGCTCCACCTCCACTGTCCCGAACCGGGAGCCCAGCAGCCGTCTGTGCCCAGGCTCGGCGGATCGGCGCACCACCCCGTCGCCGCCGGCCACCTCCTCAAGGCGCTCCTCGTCCGCCGCACGCGCATCCAGCCATTCCTGCAGCATCAGCCGCTGCACCTCCCGGCCGCGCGTCGCGATGAACTCCTCGATCCCGGCGTGGTCGGCGGGACGGGAGGGGCCAAGGAGGTCGGCCAGCAGGGCCTCGAAGGCGGCGGACGCGGCGGGAAACACCCCGGTGATCTCCGAACGGTCATAGGCTGGCATCGGGCTCTTCCTCTGCTCGTGTCAGGCTTGTCACCAGCCACGACGGGGGAAGAGCCCGCTTGTTGT
Organism: Streptomyces sp. YGL11-2; assembly: GCF_050054615.1. NCBI lineage: Bacteria > Bacillati > Actinomycetota > Actinomycetes > Kitasatosporales > Streptomycetaceae > Streptomyces > Streptomyces sp. YGL11-2. The sequence continues at coordinate 7,526 of NZ_JBNHIN010000023.1, read as the reverse complement.
CTACGACTGCACCGGTGTGCGAACGCCGTCGGCCAGGGTGAACAGCCCGCGGTCCGGCTCATCGAGCCACCCGCGGCGCACCATGCGCTTCAGCCGCATGCGCAGCGTCTCGATGTGCCGGTGGTCGACGGTCTCCTCGACGGCCTCGCAGAGCTCCTTCGCCCGCAGTGGCCCGTTCGCGCCGGCCAGAAAGGCCAGCACCGGCCAGTCGCCTTCGGCGGGCACCTCGCCGGTCGCGGTGTTGACCACCGGCGGGGCCGGATCGGACGGATCGTCCGGATCCGGTTGCGCAGCACGCACCGGGTCGAACGCCCCTTCTTCGGCGTCGAGTTCGGCACGGAGCACGTCCAGGGTCCGACGGGTGATCACCAGGTGAGACAGCTCATCCTCGGCGCCCTCGATGCGCTCGTTCAGCGCGGCCAGCTCGGCGCGCAGTTCCTCCACGCGCTCCCGGACCGCCTCCTCGCGCTCCTTCAGCAACGTCAGCAACTCATCGTCCATCGTGCCTCCCGGCGATACCGCCGACGCCGACGCACCGGCCCCAACCCCCACACCACCTCAAGGACTTACCGGACTACCGGAAGGTGAAACCCCAGGTCACCCGCTCCCACAAGCCGAACCGCACCCATCAGGGACGGGCGTGTTCTTCGCGCAGTGGTCCAGGGCAAGCCGTTTGCGGTCGGCTACCGCAGGCGCTTGCGTTTGCGGTAGCCACGCATTCGGTCCCGGCACCCGCCACGTCCCGCTTACCGCGTGCCAGGGGGTGTGACCAGGAGGCCGCCGACGAAAGTGTGGGTGGGGTTGAGGTCGCGCAGGGTGTCGTCGGGGCAGTGGGCGGGGTCCCGGTCCCAGACGGTGAGGTCGGCGAGGCGGCCGGGGGTGAGGGTGCCGCGCAGGTTCTCCTCGCCGGTCAGCCGAGCGGCGTTGGTGGTGTGCAGGGTGAGGGCTTCGCCGTAGGTGATGGCGTGTTCGGGGCCCTTGATGCCGATGACGGTCTGCCGGGTGGTCATGCCCCAGACGGAGCGCATGGCACCGAACTGGCCGACGGGGAAGTCGGATCCGGCGCTGACCTGGGCGTCCAGGTCGACCCAGCTGCGGGCGGGGAAGAGTCGGGCGACGCGCTCCGGGCCCCAGAAGCCCTCCTCCACCTCGGCGGTGTCGTGCAGCAGCGGCTGCTGGATGGTGACGGGGATGCCCAACGCGACGGCGCGGGCCCGCTGTTCGGGGTCGGCCAGGCCCCCGTGCTCCATCACCAGCGTGTCGGCGGGCAGGCCGGGGTTGCGCTGAAGGACGCGTTCGTAGACGTTCAGGAGGATGCGGACCGCACGGTCGCCGTAGGCGTGGGTGCCGACCCGCCAGCCGCGCCGGACCACGGCCTCGACCGCCTCGACCAGCGCGTCGGGCTCCCAGGTCAGCGTTCCGGAGAAGGTGTGGTCGCAGGCGTACGGCTCTTCGGTGGCCCCGGCCTCCAGGCCGCCGTCGAGGCCGAACTTCACGCCCCACACCCGCAGCCACGGGTCGGAGCCGTAGCGCCACTCCTCCATGGTGTCGAGCAGGTCCTCCACCTGCGCCTTGCTGGTCAGGCCGAGCGCCGAGATCAGGGCTCGCACCCGGGTGCTCAGCGCACCGGCCTGGCGGGCGGCCAGGAGCACCCGGTAGTCCTCGGTGCTGACCGCGCAGTCGCGCACGGTGCCGATGCCGGTGGCGGCGTACTGGCCGCTGGCCAGGCGCAGTCCGTCGATGCGCTGGGACAGGTTCGGGGTGGGGAGGAGGCGCTGCACCAGGGGCAGGGCGTTGTCGATCAGTCGTCCGTTGAGGCGGCCGTCGGCGTCGCGGCCGATGACGCCGCCCGGCGGCACGGGGGTGTCCTCGGTGATGTCCGCCAGGCGCAGCGCGTAGGTGTTGACGACGTTGTTGTGGCCGCCGCGCCTGACCAGGACCGGGTGCCGGTCGGTGGCCCCGTCCAGTTCGGCCGCGGTGGGCAGGCGGCGCTCGGCCAGGTTGAGCTCCTGCCAGTTGGCGGTGGTGACGATCCACTCGCCCTCGGGCGTGGTCCTGGCCCGCTGCCGGATCAGGTCCAGGAACTCGCCGATGGTGCGGGCCTGGTGGACGGGAACGTCGTGCGCGCCGTGTGCGGCGTAGATCAGGTGGGTGTGGGTGTCGTCGAACGCGGGCAGCACCGTGGTGTGGGGCAAGTCGTGCACTATGGTGCGCGAACTCACCAGGCCGTCAAGGCCGTTCGGGTCCGTTGACACGGCGGCGATACGGTCGCCCCGCACCGCCAGCGCCCGCTGAGGGGCCTGTCCGGGCACCAGCGTGTGCACCGCACCGGCCCGGATCAGCAGATCGGCTCCGTGATCGGTCATCGTCTTCTCCCATCGCCGTCTCGACGCGGCCGTTCACCACGTCCACTGACAGGGACAGGTGTACAGCCGATCAACCGATCCACGGACATTGAGCGGCAGGAGAAACAGGAAAGACGCCACAGAGGCGCCATATGATGCAGATCATGCGCCAGACACTCGATGAGATCGACCGCCGGATCGCAGCCGCCCTCGTCGCCTCACCGCGCGCCTCCTGGCGCGAGTTGGCCCACTGCCTGGGCCTGTCGGAGCGCACCGTCGTACGCCGCGTCACACCCCTGTACGCCGACGGCACCCTGCGCGCCACGGCCGTCCGCAACCCGGCATACTTCCCGCACTTGATCCCCATCGCCCTGCGCATCCGCTGCCGCCCCAACAAGATCCATGAGGTCGCCCGCGCACTCGCCCGACGCACCGACACCGTCTGGGTCGACATCCTCGGCGGCGGCGACGAGATCTCCACGGTCTTCTTTCTCGCCGGCCCCGACGCCCGCAACACCCTCCTGCTGCGCGACCTGCCCGCCACCGACGCCGTCGGCTCCTGGGCCTCGCACACCCTGCTGCGGGTCTTCCCCACCGCGTTCCGTTGGACCGCCGGTCTCCTCTCCCCCGAGGAACTGGACCGGCTCACCCCAGACCCGGCACGACGAACGGCGCCACCCGCGCCCCTCGACATCGACAGCGCCCTGATCGCGGCGCTGGCCGAGGACGGCCGGGCCACCTACACGGACCTCGCCCGCCGCGCCGGCACCACCGCGCTCACCGCCCGCCGGCGGCTGGACACGCTCCTGCGCGGCCAGGTCCTGCGCCTGGCGACCGAGCTCGACCTGGCGCTGTTGGGCGCGCACGCCGAAGCCCTGCTGTGGATCGCCGTACGTCCCGGCGCCCTCCAGGAGACCGCGCAGACCCTCGGCGCCCACCCGCACGTCCGCTTCTGCGCCGCCACCACCGGCCCCGCCAACCTGCTCGTCGCTCTCGCCGCCGCGGACCTCGATTCCCTGTACGCCTTCCTCACCGACACGCTCGGCCCCCTCGACGGGGTCACCGCCGTCGACACCACCCCGCTGCTGGCGACCGTCAAACGCACGGGTCTGATCCGCCACTGACGAAGGCGACGACGTCCGCGCATGCGGCGTGAACTCTACGCCTGCCGAATATGTCATCCGCCCAGGTCAGGCAGCACGCCGGTACTCGTGGACCGCCCCGACCGGCCGAACCTGTTCACGCCCGGTCCGGCGTGACCGGCCGGGCCTCGTCGGGCGCGCTACGGCTTGTCGGGGTGGTCGGGCAGGAAGTCGTCGAGGAACTCTTCACCGGTGAGGGCGGCGTCGACCCGGGCGCGGATGTAGGCGCCGGTGACCGGGCAGTCCAGCGGGCGGTCGTTGGGACACTCCAGTAGGTGTTCCAGCACGGCGGCGGCCCGGGTGAGCCTGCGGATGCGTTGCAGCATGGCATCGCGCTGCTCGGCGATCAGGGCGCGCCGGTCCTCGACGTGTTCGCTCTCCACCACGGCGGTGGTGTCGGCGAGGGGCATCATGCCGTCGTCGTGCCACAGCTGGGCGTACGCGAGCTGCTCCAGGGCGGCGTGGTCGTAGTAGCGCACCCGCCCGCGCCGGGCGACGGGGCGGATCAGGCCGCGCTCCTCGTAGTAGCGCAGGGCGGGCACGGACAGGCCGAACGCCTTGGCCACCTCACTGATCGAGAACAGCCGCTCCATCAATCCTCCGGGCCGAGTTCCGGGAGTTGCGCTCAAGCGCACTTGAGCGTGAACGCTGAGGTCATCTTAACGTCCACGTCGAAGGGCAGGACCGTCCCATGCCGACCTCCTCCGCCGCCGGAACAACCGCACCACCCGCACCCTCCGACACCGCCCGCCAGATCCCCGCGGCGGGCGCTCTGCTTGTCGTCGGCTTCGTGCTGCTGAGCCTGAACACCCGGGTCGCGTTCGGGCAGATCGGGCCACTGGCCCCCATCGCCCACTTCGGCTCCGCCACGGTGACCGTGCTGGGCCTGCTCCCGCCGCTGTGCATGGGCCTGTTCGCACCGCTCGCCCCCATGGTGCGGCGCCGGCTCGGCGAGGAGCGCGGCCTGCTGTGGGCCAGCGTCATCCTGGTCGCCGGCGCGATCCTGCGCATGCTCGGGATGCCGGGCCTGTACGCCGGCACCATCGTCGTCAGCCTCGCCACCGCGGTCGTCAACGTGCTCGTACCGGTCTTCGTCCGGGCCCGCTTCTCCCACCGGCACGTCGGCACCATGATGGGCGTCTACGCGCTGTCGATGGGCGTCGGCTCGGCGATCGTCGCGGCCCTGGTCGCGCCCGTCGCCCAGGCATCCGGAGGGTCCTGGCAGCTCGCGATCGGCCTCGCCGTCGTGCCCGCCGTGCTCGCCGCGGCGGGAATCGCCCCGCAGGCCCGCGTCCACCGGCCCCGGCCCGCCACCCCGGCAACCGATGCGGCCACGCCGCGGCGGCACGTGGCCCGCACCGCGCTCGCGTGGAGCCTGACGGCCTTCTTCGGCATCCAGACTCTCGCGTTCTACACGGCACTCGCCTGGCTGCCGTCCGCCCTCATCGCCGCCGGCACCAGCCGGACGGCCGCCGGCACCTGCCAGGCGGTCCTGATCCTCGGCGTGGCCGCAGGCGGCTTCCTCGCCCCCGTCCTCGCCGCACCCCGCAACGACCAGCGCCCGCACATCCTGGGCACCGCCCTGGTCAGCGCCGCCGGGTTCGCCGGACTGCTGCTCGCCCCGAACGGACCCTCGGCACTGTGGGCTGCCGTCCTCGGCATCGGCCTGGGCGCCGGACAGGCCCTCCCGGGCGTGCTCTACGCCCGCCGGGGCACCGACCACGACCACGTCGCCGCCCTGTCGACCATGGCCCAGACCTGCGGCTACCTCATCGCCGCCACCGGCCCCGCCCTCGCCGCCGGCCTCCACAGCGCAACCGGCTCCTGGACCATCCCACTCGCGGCAGTCACTGCAGCCCTGCTGCTCGGCGCCGCACTGAGCATGCGAGCAGGCCACGACCCCCGCTGACCAACGCGACCGGCGTCCTCAACCAGACGAACCCAACTACCGCCACGCTGAGCAGTCCGCCGAGGGCCACCGTGGTGGCGAGGCCGGGATGGGCATGGGGTTCGAACTGGTCGTGCGCCGAGGTTCTCGACCGGCACTTCCCGTCGCAGGATCTGGCCTGACAGGACCTGGTCTGAGGACCCCGGCCCATCGGCCCCGGGGTCCTCACTTCGGTGGCGCCGTCCCGGGACAGGCCGTCGGGGAGGACAAGCCCTGCGCCGGCGCCCGCTGGTCACCCGCCGGAGCCGAAGCCGTCCTGAAACTGCAGGCCCTGATCAGCAATGGCAACTTCGCCCCCTACTTCGCCTGGCACCTCAAGCAGGAACACCGTCGTGTCCACCAAGCCCGCTACCGGGACAGACTCCGGCTCGCAGCCTGAGGCACCACTCACTCAGGACGAACTGCACCCGCCTGGAACTCCCGGTCGGGCCCGTTTTGCGCGTCGCATTACAGCCCCACCCCGCCGCACCGTACGGCCGGACTGAACGTCCCTTGCTCGCAAGGCCATGCCCGTTCTACCCACCGACTCGTCCGAGCCGCAGGTCTCGGTGGAGGAACCACGCCGTAACTGCGACGACCGTGCCGCATAGCGTGGGCACGAGCAACCACGGGAGGCTCATCCACACGGCCGACAGACCCACGACGGCGCAGGTGGCCCCGGTGACGATGAACAACCACTTGCCGTACGGGCGCCAAGTGAAGAATCCGGGGTCACGCGGCCTCGCCAGGTGCATCGCACCGAACATCAGCGCCAACACAGCCAGCAGCCCCGCGAACGTGCCGACGGCGGCTGCCATCTGGGGTTCGTCGCGAGGCGCGTCGGCGGAACTCTGCCGGAAGTCCCCCTCGGCGACCACCACGACAACGCCGTGCCACACGGTACCGGTGACTCGGTCCCCCCGCTGAAGCCCGCTCAGCACCGGCCCCGGGTCGCCGAACGGCACGACCATCCTCGGGAAGGGGGCCGGGCCGCGCAGGGTCGCTCGCATGTCCTTGGCGGTATTCCGGGTGCCCTCGACGGTGAAGTCGACCTCCCGCAGGCAGTCCTCCGACCTCGGTATCACCCTGCGGGCGGGGCACACCTCGGCCGCCTTGTAATCCCGGTACAGGGCGCGATCCGTGGGCAGCCAGGTGGTGAAGACGAAAGAGCAGGTCAGCGCGGAGGCCAGGGACAGAACGATCAGCGCCGCACCCACCAGGCGGTTCCGGCCGGCCCTCGGCAGGGGCAGCGGCGGTTCGTCCGCCCCCCGGACGGTGCCGATTCTCGTCGTGGTCATCGCCTTGTCCCCCCGCCGTTTCCCACCGAAAGGACACCAGTCTCTTCCAGCCTTGATCACCCAGGCAAGGAGATCGACCGGAAGCCGGAGGCCACTGGTCCTTGCCGCATCCAGACAGTGTGATCCTCAGAAACGCTTGGCCGCCCGGCGCTGCGCTGCTCGTCGCACGCGCAACTGGCCAACTGGGATCTGTCCGGCGGCTCTTCGCGGATCCGCGGCGCCCGGCACCGCACCTCGCTGCGTTGCCGGAGTCGCCCGAGTACATCCAGTACCAGGGCGATCCCCCCCTGCGATCTACGGCACCGAACATTGCGGCCTGATCCACGAAGATTCACCAGACAGGTCCCAGCCAGGTGTGGTGTCCGCTGGACCAGAGCGGTGCCGGGCAACCCTTGCGGGCGGTCGAACGTCATCGACGATGACATGCGTCAACGTGTTCGCCACCGGCACGAGGCGCGTGCCGCACCGTCACCGCCGGTTGGAGACCCGACCCCACAAGGAGCCCGCCGTGTTCCCTCCCCCATCCCTGCGCCGGTGGGCCCCGGGCCTGGCCGCGGCCGGTGCGCTCCTCCTGTCGGCGGCGCCGGGAGCAGCCGCGGCCAGAGGTCCTCACCTGTCGTATACCGGCGCTGGGCCCGGGGTCAGGATCGAGGTGAACGGGCCGGTCGCGTTCAACGTCGCCGGGATGCCCGCCGGAACGGACGAGGTGACCGTCACTTCGCCGGCCCTCGTCGCACCTATTCCGCTTACCCCGCTGGAAAAAGGGTCCGTTCAGTTCGTCCAGACCGACGCGCCGGGAACCCGGCACCGCATC